>DIVI01000194.1 GCA_002423305.1 Methylococcus sp. UBA6136
TACCCGTGAAAATCCACCATCAGCCGCCACCAGCAAGCGGCCCTTCAGTATTCGGCCATCGTCAAGTTCGACAGACGATCCTGTCGCGGCATAGCTGATGTTTTTTGTATTGACCGCGGTCAGCAGGGTCACATTACTGAAATCCTTCAGCCGCTCAAGTGCGGACAATTGAATGATGCGGTTTTCCACGATGTGGCCGAGAACGGGTTCGTTGATCTCCTCGCTGCGGAACTCCACATCGCCCTGATCTTCCCAGACCCGCATCCGCCGATAAGGACACAACCGCCGGGCGGCAATGCCCCGCCAAATGCCAAGGGTCTTCAAAATATTGGCCGAGGCAATGCTGACGGCAGACACACGAAGGTCATAGGGCTGTTCAGGATTGAAGTCCTCCGGTGGTGAATCCTCCAGCACCGCCACCCGAAGGCCCGTTCCTCCCAGGGCACAACCCAAGGTCGCCCCCACCATCCCACCACCGACTATCAAGACATCAAATTCGTTATTCATTCCTTACATCCACCCAAAGAAGGCGCGAATTATCCCCTATCCGAATAAGTTCGACGGAGCGTTGTCATCATTCATGGCAGATCGCCGGCCAAAACGAGACATGAGGGGCACAGACAGTGTCTGATAATAGGGGCACCGAGGTGCCTGTATTTCCAAGATGGCCAAGTCTCGTCCGGGCCTTAAAATGCGCCAAACGCAACATCCAACAAAGGTCCAGCCGCTGACAGGAGTTGCCGGGAGCCACGACCGGCCCTCACCAAGACAGACAGAGCCGCCAAGGCGTCAGCACCAGTTCTGAAGGGGTTCATTGTGGCCGAACATTAAAGACGGCGGGCGATGCGTCAACACTAAAATAGTTCGTATCGCCCGCCTTGCTCACCCACACGACGCATACACCGGATCCTCCAGTACCGGGGGTGGCTTTTGCGGTGATTCGCCAGCCTGGATTATTCAGCCTTGTGGTTATGGAGCAATTTGCGTGACCGACATTTTCGATTTTTGGAACGAAAACCGCCCCCCTACCACTCCCTCCGACGACGGAGAAGGTCTGACTTCCTCCGGCAGTAATGGTCCAGTGTGACGGAGCAATCGCCAATGGGCTCTGGTTTTGCTTGGCGGGTTCCGAACGGGAGAGGCTGAAGCAGGTCTGGGTTCCACCGAGAGGGCTTACTTGAGGATTGCCTACTCCAGAACATCGCCAACGATACCTTCCGTCACTCGTCAGAATGGCTCCACTTGAGTAGCCTTGATCGCACAGCGATGACGTCTCGGGCAACGAATTAACCACCTGATTCGCATAGGTGCCACTACAAACCCCTGGGACGACCCCAGGTGCATTTCCACAGCTAAATGGCAGGACGGTCGATGCGGCGAGCTTACCCGGTGGGAGGTAGCTGTAGTTGCAATCTTGGTTTTTTGACTGGCCAACGATCTGAACGTTATATGAAAAGCCCGGAGCATAGGCACCCACCAATGTTGGCGACTGACTCCCACCCCACACCGCAACCGTGGTAAGCCCACCATTCAGCTCGAGCACCCCCGCTTGATTCTTGTTCAGTAAAAAGACTGAACCCAAGCCCTTATTCTGAACTGAAAGGGCAAGCCCGGCTGTTGGCACACAACTCACATCGACTTCTATGTCTTGCCCGGCAATGACACCCGCCGATGCACCTGGCCCTGAGAAAGTGCAGTTCTTTGAACTGGAAAGAATACTGAGAACATAGGGCGTACCCGTTTCAAGCTCATCGAAGGCATACGTTGACTGGGGCCAGGCAACGACCACTTTTTCCCCCTTGTCGGATATCACGAGGGAATCACCCGACTGAAGACCGGAGACATTTCCCCGCAGACTATAGGTTGCTGGATTATCAGCGCATTGAACGCTCACGCTGGTCACATCCTGTTGGGAAATTACGCCCGTTCCATTTGAGACCGTACAAACCTTGCCGGGAGGTGAGCCCTGACTGGAGACGGCTACTACAAAGTTTTGCCCCTGAACCAACTCGGGAGCAAGCGTAAACGGGATGGAAGATGAGCCTGACCCACTCCCCGCAATCGGGGCAATCTGACTGCGGCCATTGAGAGTTAAANNGTTAAATTCAACGACTCGCCTTGAGCCAAACCCATAACATTCCCGCCGACCGTATAGGCTGATGGGTTGTCTGAACAAGTAACTTGAACCTGCCTGGCCCCCTGATGGTTTTTGGCTGTTCCAGATCCATTCGCAGTGACTGTACAAGTCTGTCCTGATGGTTGAGTTTTCACGGCAACAGAGTACCCACTTGTGGGGGCAACCCTGTGAGCAAACTCAAAATCAGGATAATCCACCGATGGATTCTGGATTATAAGGGTATCCAGAGAGTTGTTGATGATGTTTACGGATTTATTTGCATCAAGGCCGGTAACAGTTCCGCCGACGTGATAGCCTGCCGACTTGATGCAGTTGAGGTTTTGGGTCGAAGATGGCCCAAGGGTCACCTCTAAAGTGGTCGTGCCCGATGTTTCAAATACACAGGCATACCCATCGGGGACCGCCGTCAGTTTAAGCGCGTAGGTGCCTGCTGCAAGATTGTCCAGCAAGTACTGGCTGGTGCCATTATTCGTGACAGGAGGATTAGTCCCTTCTTGTGCAGTCACGGTGACCTGGGTGCCGGTCTTGAGCCCATAAATACTGCCAGAAATCGAAAAAGCACCCGGCGTTGAGGGGACCCATGGGGTCAAGGCTACAGTGATTTGGGTGCCATCCGGCAATGCGCTCCACTGGCCATTTACCGCATAGGGCTGAAAAAGGTATGGACCGGTTTTTGATGAAGGGCCATTGTAGTTCAGCGTGGCAGGAATGGGCGATTCATCCATCTGGAAAGTGTAAACCAGACCCAACGAAGTTTTGCCCACATCACCATTTAAACTATCAGCAGTTGTTCCATAAAGTGTCTGCGGGACAAAGAGCAGGGATCCCGCAGTGGTTTTACCCGTATGTAGAAATGCAGCATAGGGATTTGATATCCCATCAGGGTTTAGAGAATTAGGACTGAAAGATGCGTTATACCAATAATCATTGTTATCAAAACAGGCTGTCGTTACTGCTTGGGGTTTAGTGGAGTCATACGTGGGTTCACAACCCTCAGGAAGACTCCCATTAGAGTCAAAAAGCCCTCGGTTCATGGACTCGTTAAACTGATCCTCCAGGGAGCCAAGAACATCCCCATTGCCAGAGTTAGTTGGATACTGATAGGCACTATCGATGGCAGCACCTACACCGGCAAAAATGCTGCGCGTAATCGAGGGACCAAAGGCAAGTGTCTTTGGGTCCGCCTGGTAAAATCCCATACCCATGGTATTATTTGGCGGTTGTGGGCAAACATAACCTTTTGGGTTGGCGGGAGAGTTACACTTCTGCGGCGGTATAGAGACTGATGAAATGTATGTGTTTGTTGCATCAGTGCTAATCTGACTGATGGAATAAGTCCCAAATGCGCCAGAAATCCAATTTCCGGCACCCACCTGCCAGCCCCCGCCATTTGGTACGGCAATGGGCAGTTGACTGGTACCAGTGATGGTAAAAGTCCAAGTTGTTGTTTGATCGGCACTCGAACAAGAAGGGTTGCATGGATTTGTTGCAGTCCATGTGCCTCGGATATCGTTTTCATTATAGGTAAGATACGCGATCTGCCTCGGGTCATATATATTGAATACCTCAGTGCCGGCGGCATTCCCACCGGGTACATTGGTCCCGATGTTAGTGCATTGGATATAAGAGCTAATGGTTGCGTTAAGAGTAACTGAAATATTATTGGGGGCAGGATAGAGCGGTGCGGATGTGTCACTGTATATGCACTGGTAGATATCCGCATTTATAGTAGGATTATGACCAGCTGCTGAAGCTGCACCCTGCAGATAGTATGTTTTTTTGTTAGTGCTCGAAAACAATCCAGCCACAACCTTATCCATTGAATATTGCAATGGATACTGGGTGCTACTACCCATGTTTAGATAGTTATATGAGTCAGGTGTTTTCTGAGCCGTATAATCCTGCAGCCCCATGATGCTTTGGTAGGGGCCATCCGCGCCCTTTGCATCCATATTAAAAATTAATCCTTGAAGCTCAGTCGGCACCTGCTTAATGATGTCACTCATCGCAACAGCAAGCGGATTACCCACTTGGTTGCAAACACCGTTTGTTGAATATGGGGTATTAGCGCCAACTCCTTTTTGCGTGCAATAAATCGGTCCTCTACTAGAATTGAGTACAGAAATATTGGCCGGCACACCAAACCAATCAATACTCGAAAGATCAAGATCAAGACTTGTTCCTCCGGTCATCTCCAGTGCAACAAAGGGCGGATTGTACCCGTTAGTTCCAGCACCTTGGCCAGGCAATGGGGTTCCAAATGCAGAACCGGCAGGATTTCCGACGTCGGCCACCGTGTGACCCGCATCGATCGCCACCACATAAAGCCGGGCACCATTTGGAATATCCGAAATATTTCCGGTTACTGTCGTAAATGGGCTCACGCTGTTGACAGGCTGGCAACTGTTTGCGTGCTCTGCAGCGATTGTGTATTGATTTCCTGACGATGCTGTCAACGAAAAGCCTTGGGGATAGAGGCAATAGCTGTATCCTGCGGGAAGGTTTGTGTGGCTTGGATCAATGGCAAAGACGACGCTCGCCTCGACGGGACAAAAGCCGCTGGTGACCGCACCCAAAACCATCCCCAGCATCAATCTAATATTGATAGTTTTCATGTTAAGCTCCAACCTAAGAGTAGCAAAACAATATAGCTAACCTTGAACATTAATATCCTCCCTTTGACCCAGCGTTCCGGAAAAGCCCTTGAGGCACCTCTACTGTTGATTTGATTGTCCGATTACCCCTCAGGCTCTGATTGATCGGATGAACCCCCGCTGAATCCGTGTAGGCGGGACAGAAATCGTAGAAAAAGAACGGAGTCAGGTACCAGGCGTAGTTACCCTGATAGCGGATGTCACCATAGGTTACGCAACCGCCAAAATCTCCGCCATAGGGAGTGCCGTTGGCCAGACTGGGGATCCCGCTATAGGAAAGTGGATCTACAGGATTGGGGGCTGGGCCAAAATACATTTCGCCACGCGAGTTATCCAGCGACACATTTTTCCTTAGTGTAATGAAGCGACTGGCGGCATCGGTATACCAGGTATTGCCACCACCGTCGGATCGTTTGTGGCTGGCAACATTCCCCTCGATCAGCAATCCATGTGCATAGGAAGTGCCCTGAAAGCCGTTGGTATAGATGGCTCCTCCATCCCAGGAGACGTTGAGGAAGTTATCGATTCGGTTGCGAACAATCCGGTTGTCATGGTTGGTAGACGGCGTGTCCCAGATGCCCCATTGGCCAGGGACCGCTCCCGGGGCCCCGGGGAAACTCGGATCATCCAACAGTCCCCAACCCCAGCCGATGGCAATGCCAGACCAGGGCACATCGCTGATGTTGTTGTGACTAATTCGGGTGTGGTTAGTAAAACCGACGTATATCCCGGCGGCATCGGTGTATTCGCGCCCTGCCTGCCGAATCAGATTGTTCGTGATTCGGTTGTACCGGGTTTCCTGCTGCGGGTATTGAGGATGGTGATCCACCGTCTCTACTCCGCCCAGTTGTATGGCGGCTGAAGAGATATCGATGAAACGGTTGCCGGTGATATGGTTTTTCTGACTCCCCGTGCCGAAATCGAGCCCAACCGCGCCAAGGTGCTCGAATGTGTTGCCTTGAAAAACAATGTTCCTGGCATACCGAAAGGCCACGTTGCCAGGGGTGCGGGTATCGTTGGGGTCGTGTCCGATGACATTGGTCGGATGACCGTAACCAGTCAGATGGAAGCCGCTCTGATCGGCCACATAGCCATCATCCGAACTGGGGCCAAGCCAGGTGGCATAGGTGAAAGTCAGTCCTTCAAAGCGGATATGCTCGATTGGGGCTTCCAGGCTGCCCTGCCCGCTGATTAGCCATTCCTGCAAGGGGAGTACCACATCGGCAGTCGCCAGATCTTCACGAGGAATGTAGTAGAGGTCGCCTATCTGCTCATCCAGATACCATTCTCCGGGTTCGTCCAGAAACTGGTAGGCGTTCTCGAAGCGAGAGACTTGCCAGAAACTCCAGACACCGGGTTGGCCGTCCTGTCCGACAAATACGTTGGCATTGGTCCAGGCCGGTTCCCGCATCTTGATCAACCCGGTGGACTGGTCGGGTTGGAAATCGTTCGTGTATTCAGGATAAGGCGTGATAGTGTCGACCGGTACCCGCATCATCTTCCATTGTGTCTGTATCACCGCCTCAATCTTCCGCGGATCGGTGGGAGCCTGATTCCAGGTTGCGGGATCATACCAACCGAGCGGATTCAGCCAGGGTGTGGGAATGAATTGAATGCCGATCGGGTCGCTCATGCCAACGCCCAGCCAGAAAAAACCAGGGCGAAAGCCTGCGGGATAGGGCGTGGTCTGCGCTCGGGTTGCTCGCTGTCCGTTGACGTAAAGCTGACGCGAACTAACGGGGCCGACATGGGCCCGATAGATGCCCAGATCTTGGTCGTGAAGCACCCATCCTTTCACCTGAATGCCACCCGAGAGGATGGGTTGTTCCCCTGGCGCCGCCCGGTAGACAATGTCATGACCATTTCTACCGGAATCTTCGGGACTCAGGGTCAAGGTAGGCTGCGAAGAATATATCCCGCCTCTCAGCGTGACGACCACGTCCTGATGTTGTTTTAAGCTAATCTCCCTGACGGCATCACGAGCCCTCAGTAGGGTTCTGAAAGGCTGTTTAGCAGTGCCTGCAGCGGCATCGTTACCTTCTGGAGAGATCCAGAAGTGGTTCGTGACTGCCGCTGCGGAAACTGAAGACAGACTGATGAACGAGGCTAGCAAGAGAGCGGCAAGGTTCGTGTTCTTGAAGTTGTAGTCTCGAGCCATCACCGCGTCCCTTTTTGTTGGTTGGCTTGAGCCTAGCACCAATATCAATCGAGTAGCAATAAAATTCATTAGGATGTGTGTGGAAATTATTTTGCGTCTTTAAATGACTGACCATGCGATCATGACGACTGGTCTATTGTCTTAAAACGATGAGCGCATCATTACTCCGGGATAATTGCGGAAAGCTTTTTATGAGCTTGAATTTCATTGATACCCACTGCACCCCATACCAATTTCCATGATCCGTGTTGAGCATTTATCCAAGCAATTTGGTGCAATCGATGTCCTCAAGGACATCAATGCCGAGATTGCTGTCGGCGAGGTAATTTCCATCATCGGACCCTCGGGTACCGGCAAAAGCACTTTTTTGCGTTGCCTTAATCTGCTGGATCGACCTACTGGCGGACGAATCTTCATCGATGGTCAGGACATTTTGTCTCCTTCGGCTGACGTCCCGGCACTGCGCCGCCGGATGGGCATGGTATTCCAGTCCTTCAATCTTTTCGCTCATTTGACGGTGTTGGAAAATCTCACCATCGGCCCTGTACGGCTGATGGGAAAATCAGTGAACGATGCCCAAACCGCCGCCATGGATCTGCTCAAGCTGGTGGGACTGGCAGAAAAAGGCGATGCCTTTCCGCATGAACTGTCTGGCGGACAGAAACAGCGGGTGGCGATTGCCCGGTGTCTGTCCATTGAACCCGAGATCATGCTGTTCGACGAGCCGACCTCTGCTCTGGATCCGACCATGGTCAGTGAAGTGCTGGCCGTCATTCGTCGTCTGGCACGCGAAGGCATGACCATGGCGATTGTCACGCATGAAATGGAGTTCGCCCGCGACGTCTCTACGCGGGTCTTCTACATGGATCAGGGGATTATCTATGAGGAAGGGCCGCCCGAAAAAATTTTCGAGGCCCCGCAACAGGAACTGACCCGGGAGTTCATCAACAAGATTCGCAGCCTCGAATACAAGATCACCAGCCGCGACTACGACTTGTATGCCCTGTTTGGAAAGATCGAGCGATTCTGCGAGAAACATGCGCTCCCCCTCGAAACCGCGCAGACGATAGAACTAATGGCCGAGGAATTACTCTCGTTGCTGATGACTGTGCCAGGCACCCCGGATATCCATCTGGTAGTTGCTTACTCGGAAAAATCTAAATCGCTGGACGTCAGAACCGACAGCGCCGGTCCGCCAGGTAATCCCCTCGAAAATCCTGATGCGCCCGATAACCTGGGCCGTATCCTGATAGAGACTTATGCCCGGGATATTGGTTACTCGCGGCAGGACCATCGCAATCGATTGACGATGAGGCTCAAGTCAGCGGAAAGCTCACGCCATGAATAATGCATTTTTCGGATTTTTGAGAATCAAGCCAATGGTGTGGTTGAAACCGCTGATTCTTCTGGCCTATTTGGCTCTCATCTCCCCATTGACCCTGGCAGAGGAACCTGATCAGGGATGGCGATCAATGGCCGATCTCGACCAGAAACGCATCGGTTATGTGACCGGCATGGTGTTTGATGGCTGGCTTCATCAAAACCACCCACACGCAGATCTGCCCAGCTTCAACAATCCTTCCGACCTGATTCAGGCGTTGAAGTCCGGCAAGGTGGACGCCGCCGTGCTGGCACGGATCAGCGCCAAGGCCATCGTTCAGGCCAATCCCGAACTCGCCATTCTTGATGATCGCTTCATGTCCTTTCCGCTTGGGATCGGTTTTCATCAGGAACGCGATGACCTGCGCGAGCGATTCAACCAGTACCTGGCCAGGCTTCACGCAGATGGCCGCTATGAGGTCATGCACCAGCGCTGGTTCGTCGACGATCCGGAACAGGCCGTCATGCCCGACCAGCGGCCAAAGTCTCCCAAGGAAAGTGTGAGTCTCGCCGTTGCGGTGGCAGACCTGCCCTACATTGCCTACAAGGATGAACGCTACATCGGTTTCGACATCGAGATTCTGCAAGGCTGGGCAGCCGAAGAAAACATCGATCTGAAAATCCAGGCCCTGGATTTCGGCGCCTTGTTGCCCTCCATCGCATCCGGCAAGGCTGACATCATTGCCGATGGCCTGGCGATTACTGAGGAACGGCGCAAGGCTGTCGATTTCTCGGAACCCTATGGTGAAGAGCATGGTGCCGCCATCGTGGTTGCGGCGAACATGGCGTCTCATGCCGGGAGCCCTGATGCCCGTCGAACTCAGGGTCTGGCGATGAAAACCATGGCGGACCTCGCCAAGGTCCGCATCGGCGTACCTACCGGAACGACCATGGATCTTTATGCGACGCGTCATTACCCGGATGCCGAAATCGTGCGTTTCAACACCCGAGCCGATCTGGTCCTGAGCCTGAGGCACAACAAGACCGACGTGATCCTGATCGATGAAGTGGCTGCCAAAACGATAATTTTGCCGGACAATCCGGAACTCGCCATTCTCAACAGCCATTTCGATCGAACCGATACCGCCGCCGCGTTTCAACAATCCAACACCGATCTGCGCAGGCGCTTCGATGAGTTTCTGGAGATCAGCCGAAAAGATGGCACCCTGAAGGAGATTGCTGAACGCTGGATGGTGGCCAGGCCGGGACAGGTTCAAATGCCGGTCATACCCCAGAGCACCGACGGAACCGCCCTACGCGTCGGGGTTGCCCAGAACCTGGGACTACCATTCATTACCGTCTCGGACGGACGGTATGTCGGCATGGAAGCCGAGATTGCCCAGCGTTTTGCAGCCGATGAAAGGGTTCCGCTCAAGTTCGTGCCAATGGAATTCGATGGGCTGATCGCCTCTCTCACCGTCGGCAAGATCGACCTGATCGTGTCCGATCTTTCGGTCACCGACGAGCGCAAGAAAAGTGTCAGTTTTTCCCAGCCCTACGGGGCCGAACAGATGGCGGCCGTAGTCCGATCCAGTGACCTGCATTCCTCGCTGAGAGCGGCGTCACCTGCCGGCAGTGTCTCAAAGCCTTCCGAGCAAATGCCCGGCCGGATGGATGCCTTCATGGACAGCCTGCACTCCACCTTCTTCAAGGAGGCACGCTGGAAGCTCATCCTCCATGGTCTCTGGACCACGGTGCTGGTGTCGGTCTTCGCGACGCTACTGGGGACCTTGCTAGGAGCGGGCGTGTGCTTCCTCCGCATGTCCGATCACTGGCTGCCAAGACAAATCGGGCGTTTCTACATTGCCGTGGTCCGGGGTCTCCCGGTGCTACTCCTGTTGATGCTCATTTTCTACGTGGGATTTGCCCGAATTGATGTCAATCCATTGCTGGTGGCCATCATTGCATTCGGCATGAACTTCGCCGCTTATGTCGCGGAGATGTTCCGCAGCGGGGTGGAAGGCGTGGATCGAGGACAACACGAGGCGGGCATCGCGATGGGGTTTACCCCGGTTCAGACCTTCTTCCATATCATCCTGCCGCAAGCCGTCCGCCGCATCCTGCCGGTCTACCGGGGCGAGTTCATCTCGCTGGTGAAGATGACCTCCATCGTGGGCTATATAGGGGTCCAGGATCTGACGAAGGCCAGCGACATCATTCGCAGTCGCACCTTTGAAGCCTTCTTCCCGCTGGTAATGGTGGCTCTGATCTACTTTCTGGTGATCTGGGTCTTGGGTTGGGCGCTGGATGCGATCGATCGTCGCACCGATCCGGCCTGGCGTCGGCGGCGGGCCTAGCCGCCCGGCAGGCCCAGAACCCGCGCCATGACGATGGCATTTTCCCGGCCATTCCGTGCGGCGGGATAATAATCCTTGCGCATGCCGATCTCGTTGAAGCCCATGCTCTCGTAAAGGCGGATGGCAGCGGGATTGCTGGGCCTGACCTCCAGAAACAGACTGTCGGCCTTGAAACGGGTGGCCTCGTCTATCAGCTTCTGCATAATGGCCCTGCCATAGCCTTGGCCCTGCCAGCCCGGTGCCACACATAGGTTCAATACGTGTGACTCGCCTCCTCCAATCGTGGAGATGCCATAGCCCACGACTTCTCGCGCTCGCTCGCCGATCCAGCAGTGGTACCCAATCTTGAAGCAACTGCGGAAGGTTTCCGGTTCCCACGGAAATTCATAGGCAGCGGCTTCGATGCGGGCGAGGACCTCGATATCCTTGCGCTCCATCGGGCGCAGAATCAATTCGGCGTTTTGCACAAGGCTGGGAAAATGTTGGTAGTAGAAGTCCGCTTCCGCGTCGTATCGAATCCAGCGTCTGGCCTTGTCCAGAAAATCGAGCAAAGCATCCATGTGCCTAGTTCCCGGTGGATTGACTGAGGGTACGTCGAGCCAGCTTGAGATCTTCCCAGGCCCGTCGCTTTTCCGTCTGGGAGCGAAGCAGATAGGCTGGGTGATAGGTCACCACCAGCGGGGTGGAATGATAGTCGTGCACGACGCCGCGCAGCTTGCCGATGGGCGTCGCGGTTTTCAGCAGGTTCTGGGCAGCAATGCGGCCTACGGCAATGATGATGGAGGGTTTGACCAGCGCCACCTGTGAAAGCAGGTGCGATTCGCAGGCGGCTGCCTCTTCTTGCGAGGGGTCACGATTCTTGGGCGGGCGACACTTCAGCACATTAGCGATGTAAACCTCTTCACGGGACAACCCCAGCGCCTTGATCATTTCATCGAGCAATTGTCCGGCGCGACCAACGAATGGCTCACCCCGGAGATCTTCCTGTTCCCCCGGGGCCTCGCCGATGAACATCCATTTTGCCTGTCGGCTGCC
>DIVI01000028.1 GCA_002423305.1 Methylococcus sp. UBA6136
AGTCAATCGGGAGTCCCGCAAGACCTCGGCTGCATATCCGGGTTGTCGACCGCGACCTTGGCATCCGAACAAACCGCCAGGGCGTCCCCTTGCCGGCTGGAATGGAGTGGTCCTTGAAGCTCCTGAGTTGCGCCTTATCGATACGGAGAGAAACTAAAGTCGGCGAGAGTGGATATGAAACATGTCGCGTCACCAATTCAGCGCGGATAACTTCAGCTAATCCAGCAAACGGACAGGCGATCGGGTCAATGCTTGCGGGGCGATCACGTCGGACTGGGTGGTGAATAAACGGCTCTCTTCCGTTTCGAGTGGAACTGGGTGAACTTCGGTTGTAATGGCAGAACCTGGCCATGCCAGCGGGGCGAGTGCCGATAATGAAAATAGTGCGGCGAGGAACAGTGCAGCAGCAAGCAATCCCCTAGAATCGGGATGAGTTCAGAACAATGGCGCCTACACTTCCACAAGTCTCCCGTGCCGCTCGGGTTAAAGGGGACTCAAAGGTGATTTATTGCGCTTTAGCCTATTCATAAGCACATGACCTACGCATAGCCGGTCAGGTCCTCAAGTTGAGAGGATTGGGTTGCGGGGGTTGTTTTAAGGGCGGCATGAAGCCAGCCCGATGAGAGATTATGTTCCAAGTGTCCGCGACTACACCACAGCCTTCACTAGGGAAACCGAATCTGCGAGAAATGTCGCCCGTTATTGATCGCCGCGCGTTCGACAGATTGGGCACAGGGGATCCATCCATTCCCTTCGAGAAACTGCAGAAACGCCCGCGTACTGACCTTTCTACCGTTCTCCGGCACCAGAAAGGACGCACGGGCAATCTTGTGATCCTCGAATAAAAATACGCCGACGCTGTCTGGCTCTGAAAGGGCCATGTCATGCATGACCTCTTGTATGGCGAATTCCCCAAGGTTGGCCTTGCTGGCAACACCAGGCTGCTCGACCTGCTGCGCCTGGTAGTGCTGATAAGTCCTTGTCGGCGCAACGGTGATGGCGTGCTGCTCGACCCAGCGGCCAATTTGTTCACTGGTCGGCGTCACATTCCGTGTGACCTCATTCAGCACCATGTCAACGATGCGTACGGGCCACCCGGGCTTCAGCAATAAATCGAGGCCACTCGCATAGGCCAAGGTGATCAGGGGGCCTGCGTCCGGCAACAGGATGACTGGAGACGCTCCCGTTCGCGCTAACTCAGGCACTCAGGGCTCGCAGGGTCTCAACCATGTCTTGCGTTGTGGCTTCCGGCAACCGAGGCATCGGCAAATGGGCTTGAGCCATCAAGAGAAACAAATCTTCATCGCTGTCGATGCTGAGTTGTCGTTTGGCCTGAAGATCATTGATCCGACCCAGGGAAAAATCGAGCAGGCACCGAAAGTTTTCATTTTCGCCCGCCTCCGCTGCTTCAAAGGTTTCTACCAGGTAACGCAGCTCAGCATTGAAGAGTGCGTTGACGGAGGTTTCCGTCTTGGCGGCGATGATTTTGGCGCGCTTGAGCAGATCACGATCGACGGCACCGGTGAAGTTGACGGTGGCCATTGGAACCCCACGGATAGAACACATGATTAAGTGTAGCACAGGGCTAAGTGTCAATTCATGGCGACCATTACGCCAATTATCGATATCAAGCCAAAGCCAATCTGTATATCACGGCCCGCGGCCAGATTTAGTCCGTAGCTGGGTTGGAGCGATAGCGAAAACCCAGCATTTCCAGGCCACATTGGATCGAGCTCAAGTCAAGCGGGAGTCCCGCAAGACCTCGGCGGCATATCCGGGTTTCCTTGCCGGCCCATGCCCGCCTGCAATGCCCTCTGCAGACTGGCGTGATCAGGTATCTTGGCCTTCGGACTCAACTGCGGGAATAGCCGGCAATGCGGTCGGAAGCGCAGTATCAAGCCCCTCTCCCCGTCGGGGAGAGGGGTTGGGGTGAGGGGCGAGTAGCGCCTGGACGATCGATTCCAGCACCGCCTCTCCCTGCTGCAACACCTCGTTGTTCCAGTAACGCAGGACGCGGTTGCCCTGCATTGCCAGAAACTGGGAGCGGCCCTCATCGTAGTCCTCCTGCTGTCTATGCTGCGAGCCATCAACCTCGATCACCAGCCCTAGCTCCAGACAGATGAAATCTACGATGTAGGGCCGATCGGCACCTGCCGTTTGAATTTATGGCCGAGCAACTGCCGATTGAGCAGACGTTGCCAAAGCCACTTCTCGGCGTCGGTGCTGTTTCGGCGAAGTTCACGGGCATGCTGCTGTTGCAGGGATGGGTGTTTGGACATGGTTGGATGTTGGTGTCGAGGTTCAAGCCCCCCGCCCCTCACCCCAACCCCTCTCCCCGCCGGGGAGAGGGGCTTTAGGGGCCGACACGGCCATTATGTTCACTGACCGATGCTGACGGTCCCGCGCCTCGAAGTAATGCCCCAGTCTTCCCACATGGATTTTGGAAACAGCTGCCGCTAATCTGAAGCGGCGGGGTCTTAGGTGGTTTGACGGAGTTCCCAGCCTTGGATGGGCAAAAGATCATCGATCCGATGGTTCGGCCAGACGGGAATGCATTTCAGGGTATTTTTCAGCCAGGCATAGGGGTCGATGCCGTTCAGCTTGGCCGTGCCGATCAGTGATTGGAGGATAGCCGTCCTCTGTCCTGAGCGTTCGGAGCCGACGAACAGCCAGTTTTTCTTGCCGATGGCGACCGGACGGATGCTTCTTTCCACTGGGTTATTGTCGATCGGAAGATCTCCGGTGTGCGCGTAACGCGATAACACCTCCCATCGCTTGAGACTGTAATCGATCAAGAATACGAACAGGAATCCACCCGATGAATAGGAGGGTTGACCGTAGGCGACGATCCACTCGAGAAACGTACAAACGTCGACCCCCAATGTATCGGCGTAGTCCGCCAGTGTCTGGCTACCTCGGAGCCAGGCATCCACCATGACCATTCTCTTCCGTCTTGTCATCTTGCTCACTCCACAAAAGGTAGGAGCATGACGGCTGAAGTTACGAAGTCACCGATGGGACGGTTGGGCGCTTACGATGAAGCGGACTATCCGGCCACGGACTTTGCCGACCTCTACCACGCTCGCTGGCGAATCGAAGAGGCGTTCAAGCGGATCAAACACCGTCTGGCTCGGGAGCAGATATCGGGCATCTCATGGCTCGCGGCCCAGCAGGACTTTGGCGCCAAGCTGCTCTGCGACAACCTCAATGCCCTGGCTGTCTGGGCGGCAGCGCCCGAACCGGTCACCCCGGTCCAGGCAACTTTAGTCGAACCTACAAGATCAACCGAACCGCCAGCTTCAGCCTGCTTAAAAGCCGCTTACAGCGCTGGCTTTTAAAGGCTTTGCCTTCCCTTGATGAGATCACCCAGGCATTGGCCGAACTGCTCAAAAAGCACGTCGCCTTCCTGCCGTTCGCTACCAAGCCTCGAACTCAAGCGATCAAACCACACAACACTTCGCCTATAAATCAATCGTATAGCAACGAGGCTGGCTTAAGTTGTGAGGATTGAGTCGGCCATGGGGCCAGGCCACCGGAAGTCTCGCTATAAAGTCTTGCGGACCGCGTTATTACAGCGACTCAACGGCTGGACATGCAAGATTATCGGACGTTGTCTGAACGGGTGGACACGCAAAATAAGACGCTTGATAGCGTGCCTTTTGCTCTCGAATGATCGCTCACGGCGATCTGATTCTGCCCTCAGTTGGCCCAGGCGTTAGCCTGAAGCTGCTCAAGACTGACAATTTCCAGCGCCTTTTCATGGGTGCTCTCCAGCACGACCCTCGGGGCGACATCGGCTTCAAAGGCTTCTTTCCAGCGCATTACACACAGACACCAGCGGTCACCGGGCTTGAGGCCCGGAAAGTCATACTCCGGACGAGGGGAAATCAGATCGTTACCGCGGGAGAGTGAAAAGCGCAGGAAGGCATCGGTTACCCGCGCACAAATGACATGGGTGCCGAAGTCATGTTCATCGGTGTTGCAACAGCCGTCCCGGAAAAAGCCGGTCAGTGGATTAAGCGAGCAGGGCACCAGTTCGGTGCCGAGGACATTGAGTGCCTTCTGGTTCATGGTGTGCCGGGTAGGGGAGGGAATCGGTTGAGATTGGTTGCGTGGGTCGGCAATCTCTAGCCCCGATAGAGGGGTTTGGCCATCAACATGTGGACGTCGCCGAGCGCCCGTTCCTCGAAGCCGCCTTCGCAATACGCCAGATAGAATTCCCAGAGACGAATGAAAGGTTCCGAGTAACCCTGGGCGCGGACTTCATCGAGGCTCGCCATGAAGGCTTCACGCCAAGAGCGCAGGGTCGTGGCGTAATGTGGGCCGATATCGTCCAGCTGGATCAGCTGCAGATCGGACGCATGGGTGGCCGCATCGACCAAGGCTGAAATGGCCGGAATGCAACTGCCCGGGAATATATGGCGCTTGATGAAATCCACTTCATCTCGGGCGCGGCGATATTCACGATCGTTGATGGTGATGGCCTGTAACAGCATGATGCCGTCCGGTTTCAGCAGGTCGGCGCATTTGCGAAAGAAGGTTTTGAAGTAGTGGTGCCCAACTGCTTCGATCATCTCGATCGAGACCAGCTTGTCATAGCGGCCTTCGAGCTTGCGGTAATCCTCCTTGAGCAGGGTGATCCGGTCCTCCAGGCCCGCTTCGCGGATACTCTCCGCCGCCCATTGATGCTGTCGTTCAGAAATCGTGGTGGTGGTGACATGGCAACCATAATGGGTGGCCGCATGCAGGGCGAAACCGCCCCAGCCGGTGCCGATTTCGACCACGCGGTCGCCGGGCTGCAAATTCAAGCGTTGGCAGATGCGGTCGAGTTTGGCGATCGAGGCATCCTTCAACGACATCTTCGCGCGCTCAAACAGGGCGCACGAATACATCATGGTTTCATCCAGAAACAGCTGAAAGAATTCATTGCCGAGGTCGTAATGGGCGGCAATATTGCGCTGGCTGCCTTCCTCGGTATTACGGTTCCAGGCATGCAGCAACTTCCTGATCGGCGTAGTGACCAGTGACAGGCCGCCATCGAGGCCATCCAGAACATGCCGGTTGCGAACGAGGATGCGGACCAGTCCGACCAGATCGGAGCAACGCCATGCCCCGGACATGTAGCTCTCTGCCGCGCCCAGGCTGCCGCCGAACACGGTGTTGCCGTAGAACGAAGGGTGTTCGACGTCGATGCGGACGGAAACCGGAAATGCTTCGCTGACCTGGCCAAAGCGGGTGATGTCGCCATCCGCCAGAATGATTTCACCGGACTGCAGTTGAGCCAGTTGGCGACGCAGCATCGAAGCCGCCCAACCGTTGAGTCGGCCGGGCTGGCGAACACGGGAAAAGCTGTTCGCGGTGATCGCGATGGAGTTTTTCATGGGGGTCTTGGTCCAGTGTTATCGGTGGAGGGCTTGCCTGGATGGGAGAAAAAGGGGATCCGTTTCAGCCAGAGTCGGGCCGCTTGCCAATAGATGCCTGTGACGACCTGAGCGGTCATCAGCGGGAAGCGTATCAACGCCCAGGCAAGATTCGTGGTGGTGATTTCGCGTCGCGACAGATCCAGTGTTGCATCGAATACCTTGCTGCCTTCACGGTCCAGTCGCATATGCACGTTCAACTTTTCGGCGGGCTCCGAGAAGCGCCAGTCATAGTCGATGTCCATGGGAAAAAACGGCGACACATGAAACCGCTTGGGGAAACGGTAACGATGATGCCGACCCTGGGGTTCATCACGCTCGGGCGTCAGGACATAACTATGCCGCTCATCCCAGGGCGTGTTGGTGATTTCCGCCACGATGGTCTCGACCCTGTCGCCAGGCCGGTTAAAGCAGTAGTAGAAAGTGACCGGATTGAAGCCATAGCCGAAATAGCGGAGATGAGTCAGCATACGGATGGGGCCTTGCGGACGCTGTCCGGTGTCACTTTCGACTCGGGACCGCACGGCTTCATCCAGGGACATGTCAGGGTCACCCAGATAGTCGGATCGCCGAAGCCAGGCGAGGTTGGGGCCTTGGGTCGACCAGAACCAGCGGCCCGCGAATACGCTGTCCAGTTCGGCCAGATCCAGGTAGACCATGAACAGGCCATAGTGGAAATGATGCGGGCGTGGCAGAAAACGACGATGTCGGAGCTGTCCCACATACAGTCCGCTGTGCATGATTTACCCGGCGCTGATCTGGGCGGCGGCTCGCAGTCCGCTTTTGACACCGTCCTCGTGAAAGCCGAATCCCCAGTAGGCGCCGGCGTAATAGGTGCGATTGACCCCGCTGATCTCGCCATGCCGTTGTTGTGCGGCAATACCCGCCGGCGTATAGGCCGGATGATGATAGGTCAGCCGCTTGAGGATGCGATTTGGGTCAATGGTCTCGGCATAATTGAGGCTGACGCAGAAGGTCTCGGGCGCATCCAATCCCTGCAGGATATTCATGTCATAGGTCACGGCGACGCGGTCACGTGATTCTCGCGGGATGTGGTAATTCCAGGC
>DIVI01000216.1 GCA_002423305.1 Methylococcus sp. UBA6136
GTGAACCACTCAAACCCCTGGCAGGTGGCAGCACAGGGCGAAAACGGGCGTCTCAGCCCTCAAGTTACGTACTCAGAACGAAGAAAGTTCGTATCCCCTTCGCTCTAAAATCCCCCTTCAGGGGATCAACATCCATTGCGATTCAATAGGATAGTTCAATAAATAGGGCATTTTAAGGGGTCAAAACCGGTACGTACCACAGCGCTAACTGGTGTCAGTTCGGGGTAAAAATTCATCGCCGATTTCCCCGATTTGCATCCTCATTCTGGGTGTCCGATGCGAACCACAGAACGAAATCGCCTAATCTTTCCTGAATTATATCAGTCAGTTACCATCGACAAAAATGATGCCAATCGAGGGTATTTTTTACCGCCTGTGGATGCAAATTTGCCCATGACTAATTTGGCTAAAGTCATGAGGTTTAGAGACAAAAGGCCTCAGAGACGCCTATTTGGGGTTTTGGCGGGATTTTTTGTCAGGGGCCAAAAACTGAAAACCCCGCGTGGCGCGGGGTTCAGAGGCCCCTCGAAAGAGAGGTGAGCCTATTTGGAAGTGGCGGAGAGAGAGGGATTCGAACCCTCGATACGCGATTAACGTATACACACTTTCCAGGCGTGCGCCTTCAACCACTCGGCCACCTCTCCACTAGACCAAGCATTCTATTACAACTGAACGGCATTGTCAGTAATCATCTTTGCTAAGGGCAAAATTTCCAAACTACTCATGATTGACCGAGTGGAAAAGCCAATACCTCAGGCAACGATTGCCGCCGTGTAAAAGCCATCAATAGACGATCAAGCCCGATGGCCATCCCAGAGCAATCCGGCAATCCCTGCCTGAGCGCTGCCAGCAGACGCTCGTCCATGTTCGGCATGGGTAACCCTTGGGCTTTGCGTTGTTGCCGATCTCGCTGAAATCGAGCGCTTTGTTCCCCGGCATTTGTCAGTTCATGAAAACCATTACCCAACTCCATGCCGGACAGAAAAATCTCCACACGCTCGACAAAGCTTTCATTATCAGGACAGGTACGAGCCAGGGAGGGCATGAAGGCAGGATAGTGGTACACACTGGTCAGCCGTCCCTGCCCAAGGAACGGCTGGACGAAATAGCTGAACAACAGGTCCAACCAGATTGAGCGGTCATCCCCGCAGAGCGCTGTGGCTTCCGGGATATTTCGGGCAACGGCAATCTCGGCGAGCTCATCGAGGGTGGCATCGAGAGGGTGAATACCCAGATGGGCACTGAAGGCCTCCACATAGGTCAGTCGTTCAGGGGGGTGAAAAGCAAAGTCCTCGGGCGTTATTTCGGCCATCAAACGCTCCACTTCACTGAGCAGATCATCGAGAGTGAAGCCCACCCGGTACCATTCGAGCAGGGTAAATTCAGGATTGTGATAACGTCCTGATTCTTCGTTGCGGAATGCCTTGCAGATCTGATAAATGGAACCCGAACCGGCCGCTAGAAGCCGTTTCATGGCAAACTCAGGCGAAGTCTGCAGAAACAGTGGCTGCCCTATTTTCTGCCCTGGGAGATGGAAGGATGTCTTGAATGCATGTAGCGCCGGATCAGTCACGGTGCAGGATCCAAGCAACGGAGTTTCCACCTCCATGACTTGGCGTCCGGCAAAAAATCGTCGAATATTTGCATTGAGCTTTGCCCGATCGGCCATCGCCTGGACGGAACAGGACGGTGCCCAGCGGGTTTGTTCCGTCAAGCGGAGAGCTCCCGATTGTTAGTCATCCGTTCAACACTATCCATGGCAAGAGCGGCGACTCCAAAGAGTAAGGGCTACTTGACCCGGCCGACGTACTCCCCATTTCGGGTATCGACCTTGATGACTTCCTCCGTCTGGATGAACAGCGGCACCCTGACCACCGCGCCCGTCTCTAGAGTAGCCGGCTTTCCACCACCGCCCGAGGTGTCACCTCTTACACCGGGGTCGGTTTCGACGATCTTGAGCTCAACGAAGTTGGGCGGCGATACAGCAATCGGATTGCCGTTGTAGAGTGTGACCTGACAGATATCCTGTTCCTTGAGCCATTTCTGGGCGTCGGCAACGGCCGCAGCATCGGCGGCGTATTGCTCGAACGTCTCAACGACCATGAAATGCCATAGCTCGCCGTCGTTATAGAGGTATTGCATGTCCGTATCGACGACATCCGCCGTCTCCATGGTTTCACCGGACTTGAATGTACGCTCGATAACACGTCCTGACTTCAAATTGCGCAGCTTGACGCGGTTGAAAGCCTGTCCCTTGCCGGGTTTGACGAATTCGTTTTCGAGGATGGTGTACGGATCACCGTCCATCATCAACTTCAACCCGTTTTTGAATTCGCTGGTGCTGACTGTCGCCATTCGTGCCTCTACGCTGTGATTAGCTCAATTAAAGTCCGCCATTATAATGGACCGGCCGTTCCTTATGAATCATTCGAGTATTTTCAATGACCCCCAGCTGGCAAAGCGAACTCGCCGATAGCTTCACCGATCCGGTTGCATTGCTGAGGTTTCTCGGTTTGGCAACAGACAACTTCGACCCGATTGCCGCAACCAGTCATTTTCCATTTCGGGTCACCAAGGCCTATGCCGAACGTATCCGCAAAGGCGATCTCAATGATCCGTTACTACGGCAAGTGTTACCAGATATCGCGGAAAAACTGGAGGCACCCGGATTCAACAGCGACCCGGTTGGCGACCTCAGTTCCGTATCTCATCCCGGCGTACTACACAAATATCAGGGAAGGGCTTTGCTCGTCACCACCGGCGCCTGTGCGATTCACTGTCGGTATTGCTTTCGCCGTGAATTTCCTTACGAAGGACAACAGCTTGTCAAAAGCCGGGAACTCGCTGCCCTTGAAGGCATTGGCGAAGATCCTTCCATTCAGGAGGTCATCCTTAGCGGTGGTGACCCCTTGGTATTGAGCAACCAACGTCTGGCAGGACTCGTTTCATCCATCAATCGCATACCTCACGTACGCCGACTACGCATTCATTCAAGACTGCCCATCGTGCTGCCAAGCCGCGTGGATTCAGAACTTCTGGCGCTTTTTGGCACAGCGCGTTTGCGGGTGGTGATGGTCATCCACGCCAATCACCCTCATGAACTGGATGGTCCGGTGGCGCAAGCAATACTAGCGATGACGCGGCTGGGCATGACTGTGCTCAATCAATCCGTACTCCTGCGCGGCATCAATGACAGTGCTGATTCCCTTGTCGAATTAAGCGAAAAGCTCTTTGAATCTGGCGCTTTACCCTACTATCTGCACCTGCTTGACCGGGTCACCGGCACGGCGCATTTTGAAGTACCCGAAGGGCAAGCCAGGCAACTCATGGATGAACTGAGGAAACAATTACCCGGCTACCTCGTTCCCAAGCTGGTTCGAGAAATCCCCGGGGCACCCTACAAGCAGCCGGTCTGATTTTTCGGCATCAGAAACACAAAAGGGGCGAACCGGTCACCCCTTCTGAACCCTGCTGCGAAAGCCCGACTACTCTTCGGCTTCCACCGCTTTCATACTCAAGCGTACACGGCCCTGACGGTCGATTTCGAGTACCTTGACGCGAACGATGTCGCCTTCAGCCAGCTTGTCGCTGACTTTCTCGACATGCTCGTCGGAAATTTGTGAAATGTGCACCAGGCCATCCTTGCCGGGCAAAACGGTCACAAACGCGCCGAAATCCATCAGACGAGCCACCTTGCCCTCATAGATTTTGCCGACTTCGACTTCCGCGATAATCGCCTCGATACGACGACGTGCCTCATCTCCGGCTTCGCGATCCACGGAGGCCACCTTCACCAATCCATCATCGCTCAGATCAATACTGGCCCCAGTCTCTTCGGTGATGGCTCGGATGGTTGCCCCACCCTTCCCAATCACATCACGAATTTTGCTCGGATCGATGTTGAAGCTGATGATACGCGGTGCGTAATCAGACATTTCCTGGCGCGGTGCGGAGAGGGCCTCCGCCATCTTGCCCAGGATATGCAATCGACCCGCCTTGGCTTGATCCAGAGCCTTGCGCATGATTTCGGACGTGATGCCGTCAATCTTGATATCCATCTGCAGGGCGGTGATCCCGTCCTGGGTACCGGCTACCTTGAAATCCATATCACCAAGATGATCTTCATCTCCCATGATGTCGGACAGCACGGCGTAACGATCGCCCTCCTTGATCAAGCCCATGGCGATCCCGGCAACCGGGGCCAACGTCGGCACACCGGCATCCATCAGCGCCAGACTCGAACCACAGACTGAGGCCATGGAGCTTGAACCGTTCGATTCGGTGATTTCAGACACCACCCGAATTACGTAGGGGAACTCATCCGGATCAGGCATGACCGCCTGGACACCCCGTTTGGCCAGTCGACCATGGCCGACTTCGCGGCGCTTCGGTGAACCCATCATGCCGATCTCGCCCACGCAGTAGGGAGGGAAGTTGTAATGAAACAGGAAGGTTTCCTTGTATTCACCTTCAAGAGCATCGATTACCTGTGCATCGCGGCCGGTACCCAGAGTCGCAACCACCAAAGCCTGGGTTTCTCCGCGAGTGAACAAGGCCGATCCATGGGTTCTCGGCAACACACCCGTGCGAATGGTGATGGGGCGAACTGTGGACAGATCGCGACCGTCAATTCGCTTGGATTCGTCCAGGATTCGTGCCCGGACGCTGTCGTATTCCAATTGCTCAAAGATGCCTCGCACAGCATTGGAGGTGTGCTTGCCATCGGCGGTCAACGCTTCGATCACCTGCTTGCGGGCTTCCTTGATCGCGGCCTGTCGCGCTTGTTTGTCGGCGATCTGGTAGGCCGCGCTGATGGCTGGGCCGGCGTGATGCTGGACCGCTTGCACCAGCGTCTCTTCCTGATCTGGAGCCACCCATTCCCAGTACTTGACACCCACTTCCGCCGCCATTTCGCGTATGGCACGGATCACCGTCTGCATCTGCTCGTGACCGAAAATGACCGCACCGAGCATCTCGTCCTCGGTCAGCATGTCGGCTTCCGATTCCACCATGAGCACGGCGTTTTCAGTACCGGCAACCACCAGATCCAGCAGGGAGTCGTCCAACTGGGAGGCGGTCGGGTTCAGCACATACTTTTCATCGATAAACCCAACTCTGGCCGCGCCAATCGGGCCCTTAAAAGGCAGACCGGACAGCGACAGTGCGGCAGAGGCACCGATGAGGGCGGGAATATCGGCATCCACTTCCGGATTCAACGACATAACCGTCGCGGTGATCTGGACATCATTGTTGAATCCTTCCGGGAACAACGGACGAACGGGACGATCGATAAGGCGGGCAGTCAGGGTTTCTTTTTCTGTAGGACGACCCTCGCGCTTGAAGAATCCACCCGGGATCTTTCCGGCAGCATAAGCCTTCTCTTGATAATCCACTCGCAGTGGGAAGAAATCGGTGTCAGGAGAAGCTTCCCTCTTGCCTACCGCTGTCACGAGAACCACGGTACCCGCCATATCGACGAGGACGGCCGCATCGGCCTGCCGAGCAATTTCGCCATGTTCCAGGGTGACCTGGTGCTCGCCGTACTTGAACTGTTTCCGGATTGGATTCACAAAAATACCTTCAGATTACGAATTAGCGACGCAGACCCAGTCTTTCGATCAGATTCTTGTAACGATCAACATCCTTGCTCTTGAGGTAGTCCAGCAATTTACGACGTTGATTGACCAAACGCAGAAGACCACGACGGGAGTGGTGATCCTTTTTGTTTTGCACAAAATGCGGGGTCAGGTGGTTGATGCGGGCGGTCAGCAGAGCCACTTGGACCTCGGGGGAACCCGTGTCATTGGCGGCGCGCTGGTAGTCTTTTACGACAGCGCTCTTTTCGGTAGCGGTATAAGGCATTTTCGACTCCTAAAAACTCAAACTTCAACAAAACACGCGATTTTAACTTTCCCGACCCCTGATAATCAATCAGAAGCCTTCATAAGGACAAAACCATTGATCCATAACACCCAAACCAAAGCTTCATTCTGGCCTTGTGAACATACGACGCGGGCCAATGCGGCCATCCTCCAGCACCTCGCCCAGACCAAGAAACCCGGCACTCCGCCCGTACAACCGGACCCAACCCTGGGTAGGCGCCTGGGGCACGAACAGAGGATTTCCCTGACAGAGCAACAGACTCATGGCCTCATTGAACTCCAGCGCCGGTAAGTGATGGACCAATTCATCCATGGGCAAAAGTGCCTTGTCACGCTCCTCGGGCAACATCATGTCCAACTGATTGATCGTCAAGGCGTCCGCAATATCGAGCGAGCCCACACCCGTGCGGCGTAGTACTTCGACATGACCACCGCAACCCAGGGCACGACCGATATCCTCGGCGAGAGTTCGGATATAAGTCCCTTTGGAACAATGCACGTCCAACTCCATGCTGGTCGCATCAAACCGCAGAAGCTTTAGCGCATGAATCGTGACTGGCCGAGCGGGCCGGTCTACTTCGAGACCCTTGCGCGCGAGATCATAAAGTCGCTGACCCTGGTGTTTTAGGGCCGAATACATCGGGGGGATCTGCTTTCCCTCTCCGCGAAATTCATGCAGTGTTTTCTCAATGAGCACCTCGCTCATTTCCGGCACGGGGCGCGTCACGGTCACCGCCCCTTCGGCATCCGCCGTATCGGTTTCCTCACCCAACCGAATACGCACCTCATAGCGCTTATCGGTATCCAGCAGATAGCTGGACAGCTTGGTCGCCTCACCCAAACAGACGGGCAAAAGACCACTGGCCAACGGGTCCAGGCTGCCGGTATGTCCGGCCTTACGCGCCCTGAATAGCCGTTTTACCTTTTGCAGAGATGAGTTGGATGAAAAGCCGCTGGCCTTGTCCAGCAGTAAGACGCCACTGATGGCGCGGCGCTCCGGTCGACCTTCACTCATTCCGGACCATCAACCTCATCCGGATGATCATTTTCGCGACTGAGACCCTGCAGGAGGGCATCCATATGCATGCCCCGCTCTATCGAATCGTCATAGACAAAGCGCAGCTCAGGGAGAACACGGATACGAATCCGCTTACCCATTTCCCGACGCAACTCAGGCACCCTTTCATTGAGCTGCTTTATGCACTTGTTCGGTGGCAATTTCGCCCCTAGAAAACTGACATAGAGCTTGCCCACGGCCAAGTCACGACTCAATTCAACATCACTCAGCGTGACCATGCCGAGTTCCGGATCCTTGACCTGGGTACGTATCAGATCGGCCAGTTCCCGTTGCATCTGGGAGGCGACCCGGTCACTGCGACTGAACTCCCTGGGCATCAGTGCGGAACCTGAACCTTCTCAAACACCTCGATCTGGTCACCGACCTTGATCTCATTGTAGTTCTTGACTCCCATGCCGCACTCCATACCGGCCTTGACTTCGGCAATGTCATCCTTGAAGCGGCGCAGCGAATCCAGCTGGCCTTCGAAGATCACCACGTTGTCGCGCAAGACACGTATCGGCAAGTTACGCTTGACGAAGCCTTCCGTGACCATGCAGCCGGCAATGGCACCAAACTTCGGATGGCGGAACACATCGCGTACCTCGGCATTGCCGACGATCTGCTCGCGGAACTCCGGTTCCAGCATACCCTTCAGCGATTTCTTGATCTCGTCGATCGCCTCGTAAATGATGCTGTAGTAATGCAGGTCGACGCCACGTTCCTCGATCAACTTGCGGGCACCACCATCGGCACGGACATTGAAGCCGATGATAATCGCGTTGGACGCCAGCGCCAGGTTGGCATCGGACTCATTGATACCGCCCACGCCACCGCCAATAATCTTGACCTTGACCTTATCGGTAGACAACTCAGTCAATGAGCTGCGCAGAGCTTCCAAGCTACCCTGAACATCCGCCTTGATGATGATATTGAGATCGACGCTCTCGGCGCTGCTCTCCATGCGGGCAAAAATGTTGTCGAGCTTGAGAGCCTGCTGCTCGGCCAGCTTGCTGCTGCGCAACTTCTCTTCACGCTGCATGGCGATTTCGCGCGCCTTGCGCTCATCCGCCACCACGATGAACTCATCGCCCGCATTCGGCGCGCCCGACAAGCCCAACACTTCGACAGGACAGGACGGCCCCGCTTCTTTAAGCGGCTTGCCGTTTTCATTGAAAATGGCCCGTACACGACCGAATTCCATGCCACAAAGCAGGAAGTCGCCTTTCTTGAGATGACCCTGCTGAATCAGGATATCGGCCACCGGCCCCCGGCCCTTTTCCAGTTTGGATTCCAACACCACGCCGGTAGCAGGTATTTCCCGCGCGGCCTTCAACTCCAGCACTTCGGCCTGCAGCAGGATGGCGTCAATCAGGCCATCAATGCCCTGACCGGTTTTCGCAGACACTTCCACGAATTGGCAATCACCACCCCATTCTTCCGGGATTACATTGAAGTTAGTCAGCTCCTGCTTGACTTTCTCGGGATCGGCCTCAGGTTTGTCCACCTTATTGACCGCGACCACCATCGGCACTTTGGCGGCCCGAGAATGGTCGATAGCCTCCCGTGTCTGTGGCATCACACCGTCGTCTGCGGCCACCACCAAGACCACGATGTCGGTTGCTTGCGCACCACGTGCCCGCATCGCGGTAAAGGCCGCATGGCCCGGCGTATCCAGAAACGTTACGGTCCCGTGATCGGTTTTAACCTGATAGGCACCGATATGCTGGGTAATCCCGCCGGCTTCGCCCGCCGCCACCCGGCTCTTGCGGATGTAGTCGAGCAGCGAGGTTTTACCGTGATCGACATGCCCCATAATCGTGACGACAGGCGCGCGAGGGAGCTGCTCGGCCTGGGAGGCGAGGTTCAACGTGGCCTCGATCTCAGCTTCTAGAACATCCTCAACCTGACGAATCGCCGTATGCCCAAGCTCCTCGACCACCAAAATGGCCGTGTCCTGATCCAGAATCTGGTTGATGGTTGCCATGACGCCCATCTTCATCAAGGTCTTGATGACCTCGGTTGCCTTGACCGACATCCGCTGAGCGAGGTCGGAGACCGTGATCGATTCGGGGATACTGACATCGCGCACGACAGGGGCGGTTGGCCGCTCGAAACCATGCCGGGATTCCGGCATCACAGCCGCCTTGCCGGCCTTGAGTTTTTTCTTGCCCTTGGACTTGCCGCGCTGGCTGTCGAAGCCGAGCCCATCGCCCAGCGGCTTCTCACGCTCCTTCTTCTTGCCGCGACGATCATCGTCATTGACCGCGGCACGGGAAAGGGGCGGGGGAGCCACGGTAGGTCTTGGCGCTTCAACTACTAGCGGCTCAAGCGTTGCGCCGATAATGTCCTCAAGATCCGGTTCCTCCGGCTCATTCTTTTCAGCTTCTATCCGGCGCTGCTCTTCCAGCTTTCTGGCAGCCTCCTGCTGGCGCTGCTGCTCTACGGCAATCCGCTCGGCTTCCTCGCGGCGCAGTCTTTCCAGTTCTTCCGCCCTGGCCCGCTCAGCTTCCTGCCGGGCTTTTTGTTGCGATTCAACCTCGGACTGACGCTGCTGCTGGTCTTCCAATGCCTGACGGGCCTGCTCAACCTCATGGCGTTGCTCACTGACCTCGGGAAGCTCACTGCGTTTGACGTAGGTCCGTTTCTTACGAACCTCGACACTGATGGTCTTGGCGACCTTGCCGGGCGTCGCCTTGCCCTGTTTCAGCTCGCTGACGGTGCGGCGCTGAAGAGTGACCCGTTTCGGATTGGTCAAATCCTCGCCTTGGGCCTTACCATGACTCTGCCGCAGAAATGTCAGGAATTTCAACTTCTCGGCATCGGTCAGCAGTTCATCTTCCCCGCTTTTTTGAAGACCCGCCTCAGTCAATTGGGAAAGCAGCCGCTCCAGCGGAATGCCGACGACTTCGGCAAGTTGCCGTACTGTTAAATCGCTCATAGTAAGCCTCCGCTCGTCCTAATTCGGTTAACCTTCCGCAAACCAGGGTCGGCGGGCGATCATGATCAACTGCCCTGCTCTCTCCTTGTCCATCCCCTCAACCTCCATCATTTCATCGATGGAGAGCTCGGCAAGATCCTCAACGGTTGAAACACCCTTTGAAGCCAGCTGCAAGGCGGTCTGTCGATCCATACCCTCCATGGACAGCAACTCCTCCGTCGGCTCGGTGGATTCCAGCTGTTCCTCGGTTGCGATGGCCTTGATCAGCAGGGTATCGCGGGCACGATTGCGCAATTCCTCGACGAGGTCTTCCTCGAACTCCTCGATCTCCAGCAATTCCTTGGCAGGCACATAAGCCAGCTCCTCGACCGTGGAAAAGCCCTCACGCACCAAAATTTCGGCGACCCCCTCGTCGACATCCAGCTGTTCGACAAAGGACTGGATCAGCGCCTCTGCCTCCTGCTCGCTCTTTTCTTCAGCTTGGGTTTCGCTCATCACATTGAGCGTCCACCCGGTCAGTTCGGAGGCGAGCCGGACGTTCTGGCCACCACGACCAATGGCCATGGACAGGTTTTCGTCACTGACGGCAATGTCCATGGAATGGCGATCCTCATCCATCACGATGGACACGATCTCGGCCGGTGACATGGCATTGACGACATACTGGGCCTCGTTTTCATTCCAGAGAATGATATCGACCCGCTCCCCCGCCAGCTCATTGGATACCGCCTGTACGCGCGACCCGCGCATACCTACACAGGCCCCTACCGGATCCAGTCGAGGATCATTGCTGCGCACCGCGATCTTTGCCCGGACTCCGGGATCGCGGGCGGCGGCAACGATCTCGATAACGTTCTCGCTGACTTCCGGCACTTCGAGCCGGAACAGCGCGACAATCAGGTCCGGCGAGGTTCTGGTGACGAATAATTGCGGCCCGCGGGCTTCCTGGCGAACCTCCTTGAGATACCCGCGAAGTCGGTCACCGGAGCGCACCGCTTCGCGCGGAATCATCTCCTCGCGAGGAATGAAGGCCTCGACATTGCTGCCCAGGTCAAGGAATACGTTGCCACGCTCGACTCTCTTGATAATCCCGGTAACCAGTTCACCGACGCGGTCCTTGTAAGCCTCAACCACTTTGCGACGCTCCGCATCGCGCACACGCTGCACGATGACCTGCTTGGCGGTCTGTGCCTCGATGCGGCCAAACCCAATGGAGTCCATGGGCTCCTTCACATACTGACCCACTTCGGCCTGGCCAAAGCGTGCTCTCGCCTGCTCGATCGTCATCTGCAACTCGGGATCATAGGGCTCTTCGCCGGAACCCTCTTCGGATTCCACCACCAGCCAGCGACGGAAAGTATCGTAATCTCCCGTCTTACGATCGATGGTCACACTGGCATCGATGCGATTTTCATGGCTTTTCATCGTCGCGATTCTGAGCGCATCCTCAATCGCGTCGAAAACGATTTCCTTCTCAATGTCCTTTTCGTGGGAAAAAGCATCAACCACCAGCAGGATTTCTTTGTTCGCCATGACCTCGTCCTTACTAATTTAATTGTCAAACTCAGGCGACAATCGCGCCTTCTCGATCATTTCGTACGGAATGCGAAGGACCACACCCTCGTCCAGCAAGAGAACGTCCTGACATTCGACATCCTGAATTCTGGCCCTGTAGCGCCGACGACCTTCCAGCGGGCGGGATAACTGAAGTCGAACCATCTCCCCTTTGAAGCGCTCAAAATGCGCCAGTGAGAATAGCGGCCGATCCATGCCGGGCGAAGAAACCTCCAGCTGATAACGTCCCGGAATGGGATCCTCAACATCCATCACGCCACTCAGCTGATAGCTGACCGCCGAACAGTCATCAACCGTAATGCCTTCGGGCTTGTCGATGTAAACTCTGAGGACACGCTGATGCCCATCAAACTCCACACCCACCAGCTCGTAACCCATGCCCTGCACGACGGGATCAAGCAATTCCACCAGACCGTCACGCGCTCTCAAACGGCACCTCGCAGACTCCAAAAATAAAAAATGGGCACTAGGCCCATCGTCTCCTCAAGCATCCCTGTAAAACCAAAAACGCCCCTGAGGGGCGATTCTCGAACGGGGTGTGTTTCCAAACTAAACCAACAACATGGGCCCGTAAAACTGCGAGAATGGTAACACGTTATCGGAAAAGAGTGGAAGATCAACGCCATCACAAACCCCTCCAAACCGGCTCGACGACTCTTAATCGTCAACGATTCTCGAGTGAACCTTGTCATGATTCATGTGCATACCGATAAAACCGGCCTCATCCTATTTATCGGGCCGGTACTATTGATCCTGCTGCTATACGGCTGGCCAGGATTTCTGTCGGCGGAACCCGCTCCCAGGCTGCTTCTGGCTGAAATCTACCGGCATGATCTCGATCCATCCGGCTACTGGATCAGCGAAAAGCTCGATGGCGTCCGCGCCTACTGGGATGGTGATCAACTGTGGTTCCGAAGCGGACGCCCCATTCATCCCCCCAATTGGTTCACCCGTGGATTCCCAAAAAAGCCCCTCGATGGCGAATTGTGGCTGGGTCGCGGCCAGTTCGAGCGGCTATCGGGCATTGTAAGAAAAGCCCAACCCACGGATGATGAATGGCATGGAATCAGTTACATGCTGTTCGAACTTCCGGGCTCCCGGGGCAGCTTCACGGAGCGGATCGCAAAACTCAAGACGCTGGTTGATGAGGCGAAGGTGCCTTGGCTGCGTGTGATCGACCAATTTCGACTTCCCGACCGGACAGCCCTGAAAACGCGACTCGAAGCCGTCATTTCTGGGGGTGGCGAGGGATTAATGCTGCATCGTGCCGACGCCAGCTACCACGAAGGACGGAGCGATGACTTGCTGAAACTCAAACCTTATCTGGACCAAGAAGCCACCGTGATCGCCCACATTCCGGGCAAGGGACGACATGGCGGGCGGATGGGGTCGCTACTGGTTAAAGACGCAGAGGGCCGGCAATTCCGCCTCGGCTCAGGCTTCACCGATGAACAACGGGAACACCCACCCGCTATCGGCAGTGTCGTCACCTTCAAGCATCAGGGACTCACCTCGAAAGGCTTGCCACGCTTTGCCTCCTTTATGAGAGTTCGCGATGAACCCAACTGACGAAAGACATTTGAAGCTGACAACCACTAAGATAGCCACTTTCAACTGACCAATCACACGAGAGACTCAAAATGTCATTAACCGCCATGGACCTTGTGGCCGCCGCGAAACAACATATCCGCGAAATCGACCTGGATGACGCCAAAAGCTTACTGGGTCGTGCCCGGGTTCTTGACGTCCGCGAACCCGCCGAATGCGCGGCCGGTAAGCTACCCCATGCAGTTAATATTCCGCGGGGATTGCTTGAATTCCAGATCGGCAACCACCCGGCCTTTGCCGGCGCACAGGACACCGATATCCTAGTATATTGCCTGTCCGGCGGCCGATCAGCGCTCGCCGTCGAAACCCTCAAGAAACTGGGATATACCCGAGCCGTGAGTCTGGCCGGCGGCTACAAAGCCTGGAATGATTCGGGTCTGCCGACCGAAGTGTGAGCACTTCCTGACCGCCCATGACCCAGCGGAACGAAACCCGGCAAATACAAACCGTAGAACGCATGCGGCTGGATAAATGGCTTTGGGTCGCACGATTCTTCAAAACAAGGCAACTGGCGATTGAGGCCATCAATGGGGGCAAGGTTCACGTCAATGGTCAGCGCACCAAACCTGGCAAGGAAATCATTGTCGGCACGGAACTCGCCATCACCAAGGAGCCCTATGCCTGGGAAATCACCGTAACAGCCCTGCACGGCCAGCGACGGCCCGCCCCGGAAGCCGCGCTGCTCTATGAAGAGACGCCTGCAAGCCACGCGAGGCGACAGGAAGAAGTGGCCCGTCGACGCGAGGAACGGGAAATGGGCATTCCCACCGACAGCAGACCGAACAAGCGGGAGCGACGTCTCATCCATCGCTTCAAGCGAGTGGATGCCTGAGCATGGACGAGTTCTCGTTTAACCTTCCTGCAGCGGAAACCCAGCCCGTTTTCACGGTCTCCCGACTCAATCGGGTCTGTCGTTTTCTCCTGAACGAAACCTTCGGCAGCGTCTGGATCGAGGGAGAAATCTCCAACTTCACCGCCGCCTCATCGGGTCACATCTACTTCACATTGAGAGACAGCGAAGCCCAGGTCAGGTGCGCGATGTTTCGCCCTCAGGCGCGAAGCCTCAAGACCCGACCCCAGAACGGTGACCATGTTCTGCTAAAAGCCCAGGTCGGGCTTTATGAACCGCGCGGGGATTACCAGCTGATTGTCGAAAGCCTGGAAGATGCCGGTGATGGCGTGCTGGCCAAGGCATTCGAGCAACTCAAGCAGAAACTGGCCAGCCAGGGCCTGTTTGACGAAGCGCACAAGAAACCCATACCGAGTCTGCCCAGAGCCGTGGGCGTCGTCACCTCACCCACCGGGGCAGCTATCCGCGATATCCTCAGCGTGCTAAGACGTCGCTTTCCCGCCATCGAGGTGATCCTCTATCCTGCCAAGGTACAGGGCGCCGAGGCCCCGGGTGAAATTGTTCGCGCCATCCAGCTGGCCAATCGGCTGAATCAGTGCGACGTGCTCATCGTTGGTCGAGGCGGCGGATCCAGCGAGGATCTCTGGTCGTTCAATGAGGAAAGCGTGGCCCGGGCTATCCATGCCTCACGGCTCCCTGTAGTCTCGGCGGTCGGCCATGAAATCGACTTCACCATCAGTGATTTTGTGGCCGATCTCAGGGCGCCGACCCCCTCCGCCGCCGCCGAGGCCGTGAGTCCGGATCGAACCGAGTGGCTGGATCGGCTTGAGAGACTCAGCTCACGCCTACAACAAACGCTCGCTCACCAACTGACTCAAGCCAGCCAGCAAACCGGCTTTATGGAAAAGCGGCTGGCACAGCTCCACCCCGCCCAGCGCTTGCAAACGCAGTTCCAACGCCTGGATGAAATGGAGTCCAGGCTTCATCGCGGCCTGAAGCAGCAGATGAATCGAATGGATCAACGCCTGGCTCGCCAGAGTGCCCGATTGCTGAGCACCCGACTGGATCAACAGCTGCGCTGGCACCGCACCCGCTGCAATCATTTTGATCAACGACTGCGCGCGGCCATGGAACGACAATTGGAGCAATCACGGAATCACTTCGCCCATCTGTCTCAGGAGCTGCAGGCCGTTAGCCCGCTAGCCACCCTGGCGCGTGGCTACAGCATCACCACCCAGGTTGAATCCTCGGCCATCGTCATGACCCCCCGGGACGCCCCACCCGGCACCCGCATCAAAACTCGCCTAGCGGAGGGAGAACTGATCAGCCTTGTGGAATGACCATAAGGCAACCAATCCGCCCGACGTCAGCCCTTCAAATCCATAGCCAAAACTTAGAAATCGGCAGGGTTTGCAAGCTTTTAGCCGAGCGCACAACTGCCAACCTTATCGACATTCACGCCCCCCCTCGGCATAATGCGCCGCTGTTTTTTGAACCCGATATCGGCTCCCTGAACCCGCCGCTATCCCCAGCCTGCAAGGGAATGACCAATGAACCAAGCCAGCCATGCGCTCATCCAGAACTACTACGCCGCCTTCAACGCCGGCAACATGGACAGCTTCCTGGCTTTGCTGACTGATGATGTGGTGCATGACATCAATCAGGGTCAGCGCGAAACCGGCAAGGACACTTTCCGCGCCTTCATGGACCGCATGAATCGCAACTACAAGGAACAACTCGTCGACATGGTCATCATGACCAGTGAAGATGGCAAGCGTGCAGCGGCGGAATTCGTCGTGCTGGGCGAATATCTCGTCACGGATGAGGGCTTGCCGGAAGCCAAGGGTCAAAAATACCGTCTGCCGGCAGGTGCTTTCTTCGACATTCGCGACGGCAAGGTGGCGCGCATCACCAACTACTACAACCTGGAAGACTGGATCGCTCAGGTCAGCGCCTGACTTTCGGCAGGACCCTCATCATTTCAGTTAATGAGTACGCCGCTCGCTATCCGCCGATTTACCGGGCATGACCCGGAACTGAGGGCCTTCCTGCCGGATCTGGCTCGTCTGCGCATTCAGGTATTCAGGGACTTTCCCTACCTTTACGACGGCACCGTCGAATATGAGGAAAAATACTTGGAAACCTATCTCCGATGCCCAGAAAGCATCGTCGTGCTGGTGCTGGATGGGGAGAATGTCGTCGGTGCGACGACCGGCCTGCCTATGGATGCGGAAACCACCGAATTCCAGCAGCCTTTTCTCGACGCCGGTTACGATCCCGCCCGGATTTTTTATTGCGCCGAATCCGTTCTGTTGCCCGCCTATCGGGGACGTGGCGTTTACCCCCGATTTTTTGCCGAACGCGAAGGACATGCCGAAAGTCTGGGGCGTTTTGACCTCTGCTGTTTCTGCTGCGTGCAGCGACCGGAAGATCACCCGCTCCGTCCGGCCGATTACGTTCCGCTGGATCGGGTCTGGACCAAATTCGGCTATGCAAGGCACCCTGAGCTGGCCACGACCTATGACTGGAAGGATGTCGACACCGCAGAAGAATCACCCAAGCCCATGGTGTTCTGGCTGAAATCACTCAAGGAAACAGAGGCATGAGCACGATCTACCGCATTGCGACGGCGCAATACAACATCGGGAGGCTAGGGAGTTGGGCCGAGTACGAAGCCAAGGTCCGCCATTGGGTGGAAGAAGCGGCGGGATTTGACGCCAAATTGCTGGTGTTCCCCGAATATTTTAGTATGGAGCTGGCTTCCCTGTTTCCCGAAGTCGTCTACAAATCCCTGTCGGGGCAACTCGACGCCCTCCAGGATCTGCTCCCCGGCTTCCGGCAGGTCTTTCAGGAACAGGCCCGTCGGCACGACGTTCACATCGTGGCCGGTTCTTACCCCGTGCGGCAGGCGGATGGCAGTTTCCGTAACCGCGCCTATCTGTTCCGGCCCGAGGGCGATCCCGACTTTCAGGACAAATTGCAGATGACCCGCTTCGAAAACGAACAGTGGTTCATCGTGGGCGGGGATGAAATCAAGACCTTTGATACCCCGCTGGGTCGGATCGGCATCAATATCTGCTATGACAGCGAATTTCCCATGCTCGCCCGCAAGCAGGTTGAGGCCGGTGCGGATCTGATCGTGGTACCGAGCTGTACGGATACGACCGCGGGTTACTGGCGTGTCAGGATCGGCTGTCAGGCTCGGGCGCTGGAAAACCAGTGTTATGTGGTGCAGTCCCCGACGGTGGGCCTGGCTTCCTGGTCCGAAGCTGTCGATATCAATATTGGCGCGGCTGCGATTTACACGCCCGTCGATTACGGCTTCCCGGACAACGGTGTACTGGCTATTGGCGAACTGAACGCGACCCAGTGGGTGTCCGCGGAAATCGATCCCGCCTCGATCGGTCGCATTCGCAATACGGGACAGGTTTTCAACTACCGCGACTGGCCGTCGCAGTTTCGCTGTCTGGATGACGCGAGACGCGACTGACAACCCCTCAGACATCACAACTCAGTCTTACTGACCATGACTTCATCATCCAAACGGGTTGAGTTGTTCGATACGACACTCCGCGACGGCAGCCAGACTGCCGGTATCAATTTTTCGGTCGAGGACAAGGTCCGCATTGCCGATCGGCTGGCGGACTTTCAGATCGGCTGGATCGAAGGGGGTTGGCCAGGCGCCAGCCCCAAGGACACCCAGTTCTTTGAACTGATGCGCAAGCGCCAGTGGTCCGCGACCCGATTGATTGCCTTTGGCAGCATGGCGCGCCCCGGCAAGTCCGCCAGCGAGGATATCGGATTACGTCACTTGGCCGAGAGCGGTGCGGATGGGGCTTGCGTATTCGGCAAAAGCTGGGATCTTCACGTCACCAAGGCTCTGGGTATTGGGCTATCGGAAAACCTTGACCTGGTTCATGACTCCATTGCCTGGCTCAAGGCGCAGTTGCCCACCGTCTTTTTTGATGCCGAGCATTTTTTTGACGGTTACCGTGACAATCCTGAATATGCCCTCGAAGTCCTCAAGGCAGCCCATGCCGCCGGGGCAGATGGATTGGTACTCTGCGATACCAATGGCGGCAATATCCCCTTCACCGTCGGTCAGGTGGTGACCGAGGTCGTTCGCCAGTTCCCGGATACGCTGATCGGCATCCATGCCCATAACGACTGTGAGTTGGCCGTGGCCAACTCGGTGGCGGCTGCCCGGGTGGGTGCCCGCATGGTTCAGGGCACCATCAACGGTATCGGCGAACGGTGTGGCAATGCCAACCTGGTTTCCATCATTCCCATCCTTCAACTGAAAATGCAGCTCGACTGCGGGATTGATGCCGAGCATCTGCAGCAATTGGGATCACTGTCCCGGTTCGTCAATGAAATGGCCAACCGTCTGCCCTGGCAACATCAGCCCTTTGTCGGGCTGAGTGCCTTTGCCCACAAGGGCGGCATTCATGCCTCCGCAGTCCGCAAGGATTCGCGACTCTATGAACATATCGAACCCGAACTCGTCGGCAATGAACGGCTTATCCTGGTCTCGGACCAGGCCGGCAAGAGCACGGTCCAGTTGAAAATGGCGGAAATGGGCCTGGATGTCGGACTGGATGCCAATGATCCGGCTGTCAAGAAAGCCATTCAGCGGGTCAAGGAACTGGAAAACCGTGGCTTCGCCTATGAGGGTGCGGAAGCCTCGTTCCAGCTGCTGCTGCTCAAGGCCATGGACCGTTTCAAACCGTACTTTGAATTGGAAAGCTTCCGCGTCATCGATGAGAAGCAGGGCCATGAGGAAGATCCAGCCTCCGAGGTTACGGTGACGCTGCGCGTCGGCCTGGAAACCACCACCACCTCGGCACGTGGCAATGGGCCGGTCAACGCCCTGGACAACGCCCTGCGAGAGGCGCTGATTCCTTTCTATCCCAGCCTCGCCGGCATGCGATTAACCGACTTCAAGGTTCGGGTACTCACCACTCAGCAGACCACCCGCGCCACGGTCCGGGTACTGATTGAATCGACCGATGGTCATGCCGAATGGGGCACGGTGGGCGTTTCCGCCAACATGGTGGATGCCAGCTTCCAGGCCCTGGCTGATGCGGTGCAGTACAAGCTGATGCTGGACAAAGCCGTGACACCGGCCTGACATTGCAAATCGAGGCCCTGCGATGCCCCTCAAACGCGACTTTCCCGTCTTTGGCGAGGCTCACTGCAAGTCTTTTCGATGAGGGCAGACGGGGGCGTTTTGGCGTGTTGCTTTCATAAAATCCGCCACGTATACTTCGCCGCGAGCTTGAACAAAGCGTGGCCACAAAACAATGAACCAACCTTTTGGAGGATGACCGAATGAGATGGGAAAAACCAAGCTACAACGACATGCGTTTCGGCTTTGAAGTGACCATGTATATCTACAACCGTTAATTAACGGCTTGTCATGAAGCGGGGCTCTGCAGCAATGTTGAGCCCCGTTTTTGTATCTGGGGCATAACCCTTTCTTTGAGCCTGACCACATGATCATTCGAGTCCTGGGCGCCGGCGCGGGCGGTGGCTTCCCTCAGTGGAACTGCAACTGCCTGAACTGCGCGGGAGTCCGCAAAGGTACCCTCAAAGCCAAGCCTCGCACGCAGTCTTCCATCGCCGTGAGCAGTGACGGGGAACGCTGGGTATTGTTCAATGCCTCTCCCGATATCCGCACCCAACTGGAACAGTTTCCCGCCGCGCACCCGAAACATGGCATTCGCGACACCGGCATCAAGGCCATCGTTCTGATCGACAGCCAGATCGATCACACAACCGGCCTGCTGATGTTACGGGAATCGACGGCACCGCTGGAGATCTACTGCAGCGAGATGGTGAAACAGGACCTGACCACCGGCTTCCCGCTGTTTAACATGTTGACCCACTATTGCGGGGTAAATCACCACCAACTCCCACTGGACGGCACTGGATTCAGCATTTCCGGCATCGAGGACCTGCGTTTTTACAGCCATTCGCTGAAAAGCAAGGCACCGCCCTACTCCCCGCACCGACATGACCCCCATGATGGCGACAATATCGGCGTGGTGATCGAGCAAATCTCGACCGGTCAGAAAATCTACTATGCCCCGGGCCTGGGCGAAATCGAACCACATGTGCAGACGGCCCTGGAAACGGCCGACTGCATCCTCGTTGACGGCACCTTCTGGCAGCATGACGAAATGGAACGCGCCGGCATCAGCAAGAAGCGAGCGCTGGAAATGGGCCATCTCCCGCAATCCGGCCCTGGCGGCATGATGGAGCACCTGGCAAGGGTGACTGCACGAAAGATACTCATCCACATCAACAACACGAATCCGATTCTGGACGAAAATTCACCCGAGCGGCAAATTCTGGATTCTGCCGGAATCGAAGTGGCCTATGACGGCCTCGAAATCAGCTTATGAGACCCGCCATGAGTGAATTCGCCCCTTGGAGTCCGGAGGCATTTGAAGCCCAGCTTCGAGCCAAGGAGATCTACTACCATATTCATCATCCGTACCAGATTGAAATGGCTGCGGGTCGACTGTCACGGGAACAGATTCAGGGCTGGGTGGCCAATCGCTTCTACTACCAGGTCAATATCCCGGTGAAGGACGCCAACATCCTGGCCAATTGCCCTGACCGGGATACCCGCCGACTCTGGATACAGCGGATTCGCGACCATGACGGTGACGAAGCCGACACGGGTGGCATCGAGGCCTGGACGCACCTCGGCGAGGCCGTCGGCCTTTCACGCCAAGACCTTTGGGCCCAAAAGCACGTATTGCCCGGAGTCCGCTTTGCCGTGGATGCCTACGTGAATTTTGCCCGGCATGCCAGCTGGCAGGAAGCGGCTTGCTCCTCACTGACAGAAATGTTCGCGCCCACCATCCACAAGCAGCGCCTCGCCGGCTGGCCGGACCTCTATCCCTGGATCGACCAGGAAGGCCTGGCCTATTTCCGCAAGAGAGTCAGCCAGGCTAACCGCGATGTAGAACATGGCCTCGCCATCACCCTCGAACATTTCCTCACCCGCGAACAGCAGGAGCGCGCGGTCCAAATCCTGCAATTCAAACTGGACGTCCTGTGGACCATGCTCGACGCCATGTGGCTGGCTTATGTCGATAAAAAGCCGCCCTATTTCAACATCGCCCCCCGATGACCACATCCTTCGACCAAAACCTGAGACTGGCCTTTTCGCCATTACATCGTCTGCAATGGGAAGAGTCCCAGCAGAAACACGTGATCCTTTACCCGGAGGGCATGGTCGAGCTGAATGTGCCTGCAGCCGAAATACTGAAGCTCTGTGACGGCACGCGCACGCTGAATCAGGTTGTCATTGAACTCGAGCAGAAGTTTGAAACCAGCGGTCTCCACGACGACATCCTCGAAATGGTCGAATCGGCACTCGAAAATGGCTGGATCAGAACCCTATCCTAGCGGCACGCCGCGCTGGCTCCTGGCCGAGCTTACGTATCGCTGCCCGCTGCAATGTCCCTATTGCTCAAACCCGATCGATTATGCGGCGCATTCCAACGAGCTCACTACGGATGAGTGGAAGCGGGTCTTTTCCGAGGCGCGGGCCATGGGCGCGGTTCAACTCGGGCTGTCCGGCGGAGAACCGCTCACCCGAAAGGATCTTCCGGCACTCGTCGAGCATGCGCGAGAACTGGGGTACTACACAAATCTCATCAGCTCCGGTTACGGACTGACGGAAGAGAAAATCATCGAGCTGAAAACCGCCGGGCTGGATCACATTCAGATCAGCATCCAAGCGCCTGAGAAAACCCTCAACAACTACCTGGCTGGCACTGACTCCTACGAGCAGAAGAAAGCCGTTGCCCACCTGATCAAGCAGCATGGCTACCCCATGGTGCTGTGCGTGGTCATTCACCGCCACAACATCCATCTCATGCGCGAAATCCTGGAGATGGCGATCGAGCTCGGGGCGGATTATCTGGAACTGGCCAATACGCAGTATTACGGATGGGCACACCTCAACCGGGATGCCCTGCTGCCTACCCGCGAACAATTCGAAACGGCGGAGGCTATTGCCCAGGAGTACAAGCTCCAGCTCAAGGGCAAAATGAAGATTTATTACGTTGTCCCGGATTATTACGAAGACCGACCCAAAGCCTGCATGAACGGTTGGGGGACGACTTTTCTGACCATCGCGCCCGACGGCATGGCCCTGCCCTGCCACGAGGCCCGCATCCTGCCGGGACTCAACTGCCCGAACGTCCGGGACTTCAGTTTGCGCGATATCTGGGAAAAATCAGATGCGTTCAACCGGTTCCGGCACTTTGACTGGATGGAAGAGCCCTGCCGCTCCTGCCCGGAAAAAACGAAGGATTTCGGCGGCTGCCGCTGCCAGGCTTATCTGCTGACCGGCAATATGAACTCTACGGACCCCGTTTGCAGCCTGTCGCCGCAGCGCGACAAGGTCCAGCAGGCCATTGATGAGGCACTGCAAATCTCACTTAAAGATTCCGCGGAGCCCCTTATTTTCCGCAACAGCCGAAATTCAAAAGCGCTCGGCGAATCCTCGAGCCAATAGCCCCCGGCCTGCGACATACGCTCACGGGTTGATGCCTTCCCAAGGCGTGTACAGCCCCTCGACCTCGATGCCCGCGACGGATAGCACCCGGCCCACGGTTTCATCAATCAGTTGCGGCAGGGTCTTGGCGTCGCCGTAAAACGCGGGCAGGGGCGGATACATGATGCCCCCCATTTCGGTCACGATGCCCATATTGCGGATATGCACCAGATGAAGCGGGGTCTCCCTTGGGACGATGACCAGGCGCCGTCTTTCCTTCAATACCACGTCCGCCGCTCGTGAAATCAGATTGTCACCAAACCCATGGGCAATGGCCGCCAGGGTTTTCATCGAACAGGGCGCAATGATCATTCCTTCGGTTCGAAACCCCCCACTGGCGATGCTCGCGGCAATGTCATCAATGCCATGTACCTTGTCGGCCAGAGAGCAGATTTCACTTCGCTTCATGCCCAGTTCATGCTGAATATTCAGGGCACCGGCATCGGAGACAACCAGATGAGTCTGCCAACCGCCCGCCTGCCGCAGCACCTCCAGCAATCGCTTCCCGTAAATGGCACCCGTAGCCCCCGTCATGCCGATAATCAGACGTTTCATTTTCCGAACCCTAACGTGATGGCCATGCTATCGGTGGCTTCAACGAGGGCGCTGATCATGTGATCGCCCGCAGCCACATGACCGGCGTTTTCAAGAATGAGTAACGTGGAATTGGGAAGCTGCCGGTGAAGACAGGTGGCGGATTCGACCGGACACACCAGATCCCGGCGTCCATGAATGATCTGGGTGGGAATGTGACGAATGCGTTCACACCCCTCAAGCACCGCGTTTTCAGGGATGAAATAGCGATTGGCCGCATAATGCAGCCCAATCCTTGCCGCATTCAGCGATTCCTTGGACACATGCTCATCATGGCTGTCAGGGTTAAAGAGTTCGGGTACGGTCACCTGACTGCTCCACCCGTCCAGGGCCCTCGCCGCCCGACGCTGCGCCAATTCATCCGAGCCAATCACATGACGGTAGAGAGACTGGATGGGATCGGCCGCCTCTTCTTCTGTCAGAGCATCAAGCAGGCGGGCCCAAGCCTCGGGATAAATCCTTCTCACCCCGCCTTCCCCGAAAAACCACGCCAGATCAGAGGCACGCGCCAGAAAAGTGCCCCGCAGAATCAAGCCAGCCACATGATCCGGGTGCCCCTGAGCAAGCAATAGGGCAAGCGTCGCGCCCCATGAGCCAGCAAAGACGATCCATTGATGGATACCCAGCCAGATCCGGATGAACTCCATATCCTCAAGCAGAAGTGCCGTGGTGTTCCGATTGAGCTCACCTTGCGGCGTTGATCTGCCGGAGCCACGCTGATCAACCAGGATGACCCGATAAATGGCCGGATCAAAGAAGCGACGATGATAGGGTTTGCAACCGGACCCGGGGCCGCCATGCAAAAACAAGGCAGCCAACCCATCAGGATTCCCGCATTCCTCGACCATCAGGGTATGTTCATCACGCACCAAATGATGCGTTTTGTAAGGTTCCAGCTCGGGATAAAGGACAGTCATTATTGTTCAGCAAACGACTCATGTAGGTAGCCTAGGATAACCGATGTCACCGCAACCCCTGGCAGATAAGCACAAAACCATGAGTCAAAAAAAAGGGCCCTGAGGCCCTTTTTTCGTTAACCGGTTGGTTTAGAAACCAATACCGATGTAACCACCAGCCTGCAGGCCATTGGTAGTGCTGGAATTCAGCACGCTAACTCCGTCTGCTGTTCTTGCACTGTACTCAAGATCGCCGCCGCCGAACTGGTAGCGGAAATCGGTACCCAGCCAGATATCCTTCCAGATACGGTATTCAAGACCGGTACCCAGCATGAGCGCCGGATTCAGTACGGTTACACCACTGGATGGCGGGCTGATGACCTGAATGGCCAGACCGACCGGCGCAACCCAAGGACGAAAATCTCCATCCATGAGATTGAACTTGAACTTGGGGGAAGCCGCCAGAGTGAACATGGTGACTTGGTTTTCTGCGTAGAGGGCTCCACCGCTTGCGTAGTGCACCAAGCTATTTTGTGTGGTTCCGTAGTTCTGGTACTGGAAGAACAGTTCTGCATCCAGAGCCACAAGATCGGTCAGACCAAACAGGTCATCGGAAGCACGGAAATCCATACCGGCACCAACGTACCAACCATCTTGGTTGTAGGAATTGGGGTCGCCGTTTAGAACTGAACCGGTCAGCAATTCGTTGCCACGCTTCTGTGCAAGCTGGGCAAAACCGCCGCGGAAGAAGACGAGGTTATTCTTCTGTTCTTCCTTGGCTGCCTCTGCGGCAACCTGGGTTTCCAGCTGCTGCTGCTTGGTTTCCATCTGTTCGCCCGAGGTTTTCTGAGCGGTCAGCTGGTTGCGCAATTCGTTGACTTCAGCTTCCAGATTGGAGATGCGAGCATCATCTCTAGCCAGGTGCCGTTCATCAGCCCTAACCAGGCTGCGGGTGCTAGTCGTATGTTGATGCGCTTTCTTGGTGGTGTGAGCCACTGATACTTGCGGGGCCATGGCACCTACCGCCAGGCTCATGCCAGCAGTCAGGATCAGATTTTTCTTGAGCGATTTCATTATGGTCTCCCTAAATTTGGTTAGGAATTTATAGTTGTGTGTCAACAACAGATTTGTTGCGGCGACGTGATCTTACCAATAAAAAGACTTTTTACAACCATTTTTTTGCATTTTTTACACATAAGGATTTGCTGTCTGCTGGCAACTCGACCCCCAACATCAGGTAAGCCAGCCCGCCCAGCTACCCCATTAAAGGCCACACACCTCGGATGATCGCTGTTGCTAATTAGTCACAGCCTGGACCCTGAATGCCCTTTTCAGGCTATAATTACTGGCCTAACCATTCATTGCAGCGAATACACGCCAGCACCTGATCCCGGGATGGAGCGGTCAGTTGCAGCCAGACAAACACAGCGAGCGACTCACTAGCGGAAATTCGAGTCCGCTCCGATCAGTCAGTACAGGCCCAGGCTCACAACACTCCCGCCCTAGCCGACATCAGCCATCATCAATAACCAGCAAACATCACCCCTAAATCGAGAGGCACATCACCATGGCGGTAAAAAATCGCTTGCACCGCAGCGAACTGGCAGTCCCCGGCAGCAACAAGCGCATGCTTGAAAAAGCGCCCACCTCGGGTGCGGATGTCGTTTTCCTTGACCTGGAAGACGCCGTGGCACCGGATGACAAGGCGCAAGCGAGAGTCAACATCATCGAGGCCCTTAACACCTTCGACTGGTCCAAATGCGCCGTCTCCATCCGCATGAACGGCCTCGATACACATTTCGCCTATCGCGATCTGGTCGATATCGTCGAAGCTTGCGGTGACAAACTCGATACCATTCTGATTCCCAAGGTCGGCAGCGCCGCCGACGTATACTTCGTCGCGACAATGCTGTCGCAGATTGAGGAGTACAAGGGTTTCAAACCGATCAACATTCATATCCTGATTGAAACCGCCCTAGGCATGGCCAATGTCGAGGAAATTGCCCGCGCCTGTCCGGAACGCATGGAAGCCATGGTGTTTGGCGTCGCCGACTACGCCGCCTCGGTGCGCGCCCGCACCACCCAGATTGGCGGCGCCAACCCGGAATACGGCATGCTGACCGACCCGGATGAAAGCGGTCATCGCGCCTATCACTGGGGCGATCAGTGGCATTTCGGCATCTCCCGCATGGTGGCGGCTTGTCGCGCTTACGGCCTGCGGCCCATCGATGGCCCGTTTGGCGACTTTGGCGACCCCGAAGGCTACAAGGTCGCAGCCCGCCGCGCCGCCGCACTGGGGTGTGAGGGCAAGTGGGCCATCCACCCTTCCCAGGTTGAACTGGCCAACGAAGTCTTTACGCCCACTGCCAAGGAAGTCGACCGCGCCCGCCGCATCCTGATCGAAATGGACAAGGCAGCAAAAGAGGGCAAGGGAGCCGTCTCACTTGATGGCCGACTGATCGATGCCGCCTCCATTCGCATGGCGGAAAACGTCGTCAAGCAAATCGAACAAATCGACGCCCGATAGCATTGATTCAACCCTGAGCGGATGGGCAAAGGCCGACAGACCGCGCCCATCCGACACGCTGTGGTGAGCCATGTGGGCACCCTTATCCATCCCAAAACTGTAAACCGCGCCCGGGCTTCCCATCCGGGCGACAGCCCAAGAAGAGGACAGCACACCCGTGAACATTCATGAATACCAGGCCAAGGAATTGTTGCAATCCTTTGGCGTTCCCGTGCCGGTTGGCGGCGTGGCCTTCAATCCCACGCAGGCCCGGCAGGCGGCCGAGGAAATCGGCGGCAGCCGCTGGGTCGTCAAGGCCCAGGTGCATGCCGGCGGTCGCGGCAAGGCCGGCGGCGTCAAGGTGGTGGATTCACTCGACGAAGTAAAGAAAGTTGCCGATGCCATGATCGGCACTCGCCTCGTCACTCACCAGACCGGCCCCGAGGGATCGCTCGTCCAGCGCGTCTGGGTCGAGCAGGCCAGCCAGATCCGCAAGGAGTTCTACCTCGGCTTTGTCATCGACCGCGCCACTCAGCGCATCACCGTCATCGCCTCCAGCGAGGGCGGCATGGACATCGAGGAAGTTGCCAAAGTCTCACCCGAGAAGATCATCAAGGAAGTTATCGACCCCGCGATCGGTCTCCGTGATTTCCAGTGCCGCAAGGTCGCCACTGCGATTGGCCTCAAGGGCAAGCTCATGCCACAGGCAGTCAAGATCATGAAAGCCATTTACCGCTGCATGCGCGACAAGGACGCGCTCCAGGCGGAAATCAACCCGCTGGCCGTGGTCGGGCCCGAGGACGATCAAAAGCTCATGGTGCTGGATGCCAAGTTCAATTTCGACGACAACGCCCTCTACCGTCAGCGGGCAGTCACCGAAATGCGCGACCTGGCCGAGGAAGACCCCAAGGAAGTCGAAGCCACCGGCCACGGCCTCAACTACATTGCCCTGGACGGCAACATCGGCTGCATCGTCAACGGCGCCGGCCTCGCCATGGCGTCGCTCGATGCCATCACCCTGCATGGGGGTGCGCCGGCCAACTTCCTCGACGTTGGCGGCGGCGCCTCACCGGAAAAGGTCACCAACGCCTGCCGCATCGTGCTGGAAGACCCCAACGTCAAATGCATCCTGGTCAACATCTTCGCGGGCATCAACCGCTGTGACTGGATCGCCAAGGGCCTCATTCAGGCCTGCACCAGCCTGCAGATCAAGGTACCGCTGATCGTCCGCCTGGCCGGTACCAATGTCGAAGAAGGCCGCAAGATCCTGGCTGAGTCAGGGCTCTCCTTCATCACCGCCGAAAATCTGGATGCCGCCGCCGCCAAGGCCGTGGCCATCGTCAAGGGATAAGCCCATGAGCGTATTTGTAAACAAGCATTCCAAAGTCATCTTCCAAGGCTTCACCGGCGAGCACGCCACCTTCCATGCGCAGGACGCCATCAGTATGGGCACCCAGGTGGTCGGGGGCGTTACCCCCGGCAAGGGCGGAACCACACACTTGGGGCTGCCGGTGTTCGACACGGTTGCCGAAGCCGTCGCCGCCACCGGCGCCGATGTCTCCGCCGTCTTCGTCCCGCCGCCCTTCAATGCCGACGCCCTGATGGAAGCCATCGACGCCGGCATAAAGGTCGCCGTCACCATCGCCGACGGCATCCCGATCCACGACATGGTGCGCCTGCAGCGCTACCGCGTCGGCAAGGATGCAATCATCATCGGCCCGAATACCCCCGGCATCATCACGCCGGGCGAATGCAAGGTTGGCATCATGCCTTCGCACATCTACAAGAAAGGCAACGTCGGCATCGTCTCGCGCTCCGGCACGCTCAACTACGAAGCGACCGAGCAGATGGCTGATCTCGGCCTGGGCATCACCACCTCCGTCGGCATCGGCGGCGATCCGGTCAATGGCACCGATTTCGTCACCGTGCTCAGGGCTTTCGAGGCCGACCCCGAAACCGAGGTCGTCGTCATGATCGGCGAGATCGGCGGACCACAGGAAGTCGCGGCGGCCCGCTGGGCCAAGGAGAACCTGAGCAAGCCGCTGATCGGCTTCGTGGCCGGCATCGCCGCGCCGCCCGGCCGCCGCATGGGCCACGCCGGCGCCATCATCTCCAGCGAGGCCGACACCGCCAGCGCCAAGATGGACGCCATGGAACAACTGGGCCATTACGTCGCCCGCAACCCGGCTCACATCGGCCAGACCGTGCTCCGCGCCATGCAGGAACGCGGCATTGCCGTGAAGTAACGCCGTCTACAAAGCGAAACTCAAGCAAAAGCCGCTACTCCACAGAGCGGCTTTTCCATATCTATACCGAGGATAAAGTCCATGCGCACCATGACCGCACCGCAACTTCAGACCTATCTGCAATCTGCCGAAACCCAGCCCATCCTGCTGGATGTTCGTGAGCCACAGGAATATGCCCATTGCCACATCGAGGGCAGCGTCAATATCCCCATGAATACGGTTCCCGCACGACTCAGCGAACTTGCGCCAGAAAAGGAGATCATCACGGTTTGCCACCATGGCATGCGCAGTGGTGCCATCGCCGAATTTCTGCTCAGCCGGGGCTACCTTAACGTCACCAACCTGCAGGGTGGCATCGACGCCTGGACCGTCCAGGTTGACCCCAGCATGCCGCGCTACTGAAACCGTTCATGATCACGGTTATCCAGCGCGTCACCCATGCCGAGGTCACGGTAGAAGGACAATCCGTCGGTCACATCGGCGCGGGCCTGCTTGCGCTGGTGGCGATAGAAAAGGGAGATAGCGAAAGCGAGGCGGATCGACTCGCCGAACGCATGCTGGCTTATCGACTCTTCAGCGACAACGCCGGCAAGATGAACCTGAGTGTCAGCGACATCGGCGGCGGCGTCTTGCTGGTATCGCAATTCACCCTGGCGGCAGATACCCGCAAAGGCCTGCGCCCCAGCTTTACCCCCGCCGCCGACCCCGCAACCGGCCGACGCCTGTTTGATTATTTCGTCCAGCAGGTCCAGGAGCGGCACCCAATCGTCGCCACCGGCCAATTCGGGGCTGACATGCAAGTGGCGCTGGTCAACGACGGACCGGTGACGTTCACACTCAGAGTAGGGTCTGGCTCAGGCACCTGATGCCGACGGGGCAGAAAATCGAAGGCTACAATCAGACTCTCAAAATCTCACGCGCTTACTGGCCACACTTGTAAGCCTTGCCAATCAGCGTCGAATTGGCCGTACCACCGCTCAGTTCATGCTGGGAATTCTGTTGCTGCTGAACCAACACCGCGTTCGCACCCAGGCGGGCGGCATCGTTCTTGATGGCGTTCCGCGCCCCCAGCAACAGGTTCTCATTGGCGGTGAACGTGCCGGAGAAGCGATTACCCTGACTACCCAGAACATCGCCCACATACACGCACTTCTTCACTTCCTTGGTCGCCGTCATGATCTCGACGCGTTCGGCGCCCTTATTCAGCGGGTTCGCGGCACAGCCGGCCAGCACAGCGACACAACACACAGCCATCACTTTTTTCATGGTTTTCCTCGCAGTTGGATCTTTTCATTCCACCCCGCGCCCCGCGTGATGGCGGAAAAACGCTACCCCGTATAATCACCAGGGTCAAGCCGCTCCCGGTGCTTGCACGCTCTTCCGGCACAACCCTTACTGGATGATATGGACACTATCCGCATTCGCGGCGCCCGCACGCACAATCTCAAAAATATCGATCTCGACCTGCCGCGTGACCGACTCATCGTCATCACCGGCCTCTCGGGCTCCGGCAAGTCCTCGCTCGCGTTCGACACCATTTATGCCGAAGGGCAACGGCGCTATGTCGAGTCCCTCTCCGCCTATGCCCGGCAATTCCTCTCGGTCATGGAAAAGCCGGATGTCGATCACATCGAGGGCTTGTCCCCGGCCATTTCCATCGAACAGAAATCGACCTCGCACAACCCGCGCTCCACCGTGGGCACCATCACCGAAATCTACGACTACCTCCGCCTGCTCTACGCCCGCGTCGGCACCCCGCGGTGCCCGGAGCATGACGTCTCGCTGGAAGCCCAGACCATCAGTCAGATGGTCGATCAGGTGATGGCCGAGCCCGAGGACAGCCGCTGGATGCTGCTCGCGCCCGTCGTCAATGAGCGCAAGGGCGAGCATGTTCAGGTGCTCGATGATCTGCGCAACCGCGGGTTTGTCCGCGCCCGCATCAACGGCGAAGTATACGAACTGGACGATCCGCCCAAGCTGGAATTGCGCAAGAAACACACCATCGAAGCCGTGGTGGATCGCTTCAAGGTGCGTCCGGATCTGCCCCTCCGCCTGGCCGAATCGTTCGAGACGGCCCTGAAGCTATCGGAAGGCATGGCGCTGGTCGTGTCCATGGACGATCCCGGCAAGGAATCGATCTTCTCGGACAAATATGCCTGCCCGCATTGCGGCTATTCGCTGAGCGAACTCGAGCCGCGCATTTTTTCCTTCAACAATCCCAAGGGCGCCTGCGCCGCCTGTGACGGTTTGGGCATCAAACAGTTTTTTGATCCCCATCTGGTGGTTCATAGCCCCCATCTCAGCCTGGCGGAAGGGGCGGTCAGACACTGGGACCGCCGCAATTCCTACTACTACCAGATGATCCAGTCGCTGGCCGAACATTACGGCTTCGACCCGGAACAACCCTTTGATGACCTGCCGGATATCGCCAAGGAAGTCATCCTCTTCGGCAGCGGGCGCGAAGCCATTCCCTTCACCTCGCTGTCGGCGCGGGGGACCCCCGTGGTGCAACGTCACCGCTTCGAAGGCGTGATCCCCAACATGGAGCGCCGCTATCGGGAAACCGACTCCATGGCGGTCCGCGAGGAACTGGCGAAGTATCAGGCCAACAAGCCCTGTCCGGAATGCAACGGTGCGCGACTCAATCTGGCGGCCCGACATGTCTTCGTCGCCGATCATCCCCTGCCCGATCTGACTTCCCTGCCTATCCGCCGTGCCGTGGCTTTTTTCGAAGCCCTGAGCCTGCCCGGCCATCGTGGCGAAGTCGCGACCAAGATCGTCAAGGAAATCAGCGAGCGGCTGAATTTTCTGGTCAATGTCGGGCTTGATTATCTGACCCTCAATCGCAGCGCCGACACCCTTTCCGGAGGCGAGGCGCAACGCATTCGCCTGGCCAGCCAGGTCGGCGCCGGCCTGGTCGGGGTCATGTATGTGCTGGATGAACCGTCCATTGGCCTGCATCAACGTGACAATCAACGCCTGCTGGATACGCTGCTGCATTTGCGCGATATCGGCAATACGGTGATCGTGGTCGAACACGACGAGGATGCGATTCGCCTCGCCGATCATGTCGTCGACATCGGCCCGGGGGCCGGTGTGCACGGCGGACGAGTGGTGGCAGAAGGCACGCCGGAAGCCGTGATGGCGCACCCGGAATCGCTCACCGGCCAATACCTGTCGGGTCGGGAAGCCATCGAAGTACCGGCCGAGCGCTGGCCGTTTGATCCGAAACGCGTCATGACACTCAAGGGCGCCAGCGGCAACAACCTCAAGCAGGTGACCGCCCGTTTCCCCGTCGGCCTGTTGACCTGTGTCACCGGCGTGTCGGGTTCCGGCAAGTCCACCCTGATCAACGACACCCTCTATCGGCTCGCCGCCCGGGAACTGAACGGTGCCACCGCCGCACCGGCCTCCTACGAGGCCATCGAAGGCCTGGATCATTTCGACAAGGTCGTCGACATCGACCAAAGCCCGATCGGCCGCACCCCCCGTTCCAACCCCGCCACCTACACCCAGGTTTTTACCCCCATCCGCGAACTGTTTGCTGCCACCCCGGAGGCCCGCTCCCGCGGCTACTCGCCCGGTCGCTTCAGCTTCAACGTCAAGGGTGGACGCTGCGAAGCCTGCGCCGGTGATGGCGTCATCAAGGTCGAAATGCACTTCCTGCCGGACATCTTCGTCCATTGCGATAACTGCCAGGGCAAGCGCTATAACCGCGAGACGCTGGACATCCGCTACAAGGGAAAAACCATCAACGAAGTGCTCAACATGACGGTGGAAGACGCCGCCGCATTCTTCAGCGCCATCCCCACCGTCTCACGCAAACTGGATACCCTGATGGAAGTGGGGCTCGGCTACATCACCCTCGGCCAGAACGCCGTTACCCTCTCCGGCGGCGAAGCGCAGCGCGTCAAGCTAGCCCGGGAACTGTCCAAGCGCGACACCGGCAAGACCCTCTACATCCTCGACGAACCCACCACCGGGCTGCATTTCCACGACATCCGCCAATTGCTCGGCGTGCTGCATCAGCTGCGCGACCACGGCAACACCGTCATCGTCATCGAGCACAACCTGGACGTCATCAAGACCGCCGACTGGCTGATCGATCTCGGCCCCGAAGGCGGCGAAGGCGGCGGCCGCATCATCGCCGAAGGCACCCCCGAAGCCATCGCCGCCAATCCCGCATCGGAAACCGGCGTTTTTCTGAAAAGGACTCTGGAACAAACAAAGCAGGCGTGATCCCGCCCCGGTCAATGATCGTAGGAGGCCTGCCCCCAGGCCGATGCGAGGTTGATGACGACTCCAAGACCAAAGACCTGACAGGCTTCACAAACCTGACAGGTCTTTACCGGTGTGGGCTGGAGTGCCGTGGCTGGGATCCGTTCGCGCTGCCTGTGCTGAGCGGAGTCGAAGCAAGGCAGCACTCCTACAGGGCGAGAAGCCTTATCGTAGGAGGCCTGCCCCCAGGCCGATGCGGGGTTGGTGGGGACTCCGGGGCCGAAGACCGGCCAGGGTTACCCCACATCATTTGGCCTCGAGCACCAATGATGTAGCGCCATCATCCTCCACCTCAAGCCAGCCCTTGACCGTTGTTTTGTTGCCAACCGTAAACCGGCAATACCTGAACCCGGACCCACCATAAATAGACTGGATATAGGCCGTATTCTGCGGTTCAACCGTCACGGTATCGCTGAAGCTCACCGTACCATCCGCGTAAACCACCTCAGCAAAAATCGGCACGGCCTTCTTGCCGAAGTTCTGGCCGACACACCTCAACCCCCTGTTGGTAATGCCCGCCGGTGCCTTGGCGGTGACCGGCGGAGTTCTGATGACCGATGCGGCGCTAGCCTCCAGTCCATAAAAAGACAGGGCGACCAGGGTCAATGCGATGAGCTTTTTCATGACACTACTCCCAAGAAAAGGTTGAATAACGCTAAAGCACATTCAGTTTTCTAGGTCGCTCTGCTGTAGCTGTCAAATACGGGCCATCAAAAAGATGTGGCCCTTGGGTCGTGGAAACCGGGTGGGATGCCCCTGCTAATAGCCTGTCAGAGCAAGCTCACTCTGACCTTTCAAGCCACCAGTTGCGTCTTGATCTCCGCCGAAAACCGCTGGCCGTTGCGCATCAGATGGCTGATCAATTCCGATCGGCTGATCCCCAGCACAACGGCAATGGAGGACAGCGTCCAGGCCGGTGCGCCGCCTATGGCACAAAACTGATCCGCCAAAGGCATATAGCCATCTCGGATCAGCGCCACTTCCTCATGCACTTCGGCCGACCGAGACGGATCATTCGTCACCACCATGCCATCGTTTTGGGCCCGGGAGATTTCCCGACCACAACCGCAATCCCTCGAATGCCCCGCACGCAAAGAGATAGCTGAAACGGACCGTTGGTCGTGACCGCCCGCGCGTCCCATGCCAGCACCAGGGCCAGGGCGAACAACATCCCCGGCAATCCGCCGGTGAGTAGTCGTCTGGCCAGACTGGGGTACTGACGCTGCGTCATGGCTTGCTGTGTGATTGAGAGTCGGGCGAGCCCAGGCTAATCTTGCTGGCGGGAGGGACCGTCAGTGGCAGGCATGGGATTGTTCCAGCCTGGTCAATGCGATG
>DIVI01000217.1 GCA_002423305.1 Methylococcus sp. UBA6136
GATTTCACGGGGGGCTATGCCATGCCGGCGGAGCCCGCCGTCCGCTTACGGGTCTGCCTGGATGCGCGGACTGTCGAAATGCTCAGTGATACGGCGCGACCCGGCGTGCATGATGTGCTGCGGGGGGCGCCGGAACCGGAAGCGGTGCTGGATTACAAGTGGTCGCTCAACTATTTTCTGGCCCGCTGGCTGGAGCACTGCCTGACTGGTCGTTATCGCTTTGGCGTGAGTGAGCCGAAATCCGAGTCATTCCAGACGCTGATGTCTGCCTGACCCACTCGAACGGGTTAAGGGGGCCTCTAAAGCTTGCATTTCGACAAGGCTCACCTGAGCTTTGTCGAAGGCCTCAGTTCGATCAGATATCTATATAAAACAATAAATTATCCGTTCTTGCTGAGCTCGTCGAAGCATGAATGGATAATTTCTAGAGGCCCCGTCAACACAACAGTCATCCAGCGGGGATGCCGGCTCGATCCCACTCAGCCCTCAGGCAGCGCAGAATGCCGTACTCGTATTTGCCCTCGAAGGCTTCATAAAGTGGCTTCAGTCCGCGTTGTTCCTCTTCCGGCAGTCCTTGCCAAACCCGCTCGATCAGGCTGATTTCCTCCGGACTCAGACTGACGACCTCGCGACCGGAAATCTGTCCGTTCTGAATGACCAGTGCAAGGTGGTCCAGGATGGTGCTGGTCTTCAAGCCACGATGCCGGGCAATCTGCTCATAGCCCATGCCCAACCGGAACAGATTGGCACTTTCCATGGCGGTTTCGCTGATCGCGGGTTTTGGCGCCGATGCGGTTCCACGATGCTGGAGAATGATCTTGAGAAAGTCGCTGCCGTAGCGCTCCAGCTTCTTTTCGCCGACGCCCGAAAGCCGGCCCAGTTCCTCCAGGCTCCCTGGGCGGCGCTGCACCATGTCCAGCAGGACGGCATCCTGAAAAATGACATAGGGCGGCACACCTTGAGTTTCGGCCAGCTGCTTGCGCAGGCCGCGCAGCGCCTCCCATAGCTGGTGGTTCGCCGGATCGGCCAGCGGTGTGCCGCTGGAAGATTGCCGCCGGGCCAGTCTCTTTTCCTCGTCGCGACGCAACAGCAGCTGTGCCTCGCCCCGTAGCACCGGCCGGCAGGCATCGGTGAGCTTGAGGGCGCCATAGGCTTCATGATCGACGTCCAGGTAGCCCAGCGTAATGAGCTGGCGGAAGACCGATAGCCACTGTTTTTCGTCCAGATCGCGCCCGATCCCATAGGTGCTGAGATGCTTGTGGCCCATGCGTTCGATGCGCTCGTTGGATTTGCCCAACAGAATGTCAATCAGGTGATGGGCGCCAAATCGCTGGCTGGACCGATAGGCGCAAGATAGGGCCTTGCGCGCCGCCTCCGTACCATCCCAGGTAGCGGGTGGCGAAAGACAATTGTCACAGTTGCCGCAGGGTTCGCGGAGTTCCTCACCAAAATAGCGCAGCAGTGTCTGGCGGCGGCAGGAGGTTACCTCGCAGAGTCCCAACATGGCGTCCAGCTTGTGGCGTTCCACCCGTTTATAGCGTTCGTCGGCCTCCGAGTTTTCCACCATCTGCCGCAGGGTGATGACATCCTGCAGTCCATATACCATCCAGGCATTGGCCGGTTCGCCGTCGCGTCCGGCCCGTCCGGTTTCCTGGTAGTAGGCTTCCGGGCTCTTGGGGAGGTCCAGGTGGGCGACAAAGCGGACGTTGGGCTTGTCGATGCCCATGCCGAAGGCAATGGTGGCGACGACAATCACGCCATCCTCCATCAGGAACCGACGCTGGTTGCGTTGCCGCTCGTCGGTGGGCAGTCCGGCATGGTAGGGCAGGGCCGTAAGTCCCTGCGAGACCAGAAAGGCGGCGGTATCCTCGACTTTCTTGCGAGACAGGCAATAGACAATCCCCGCTTCTTCCGGGTGTTCGGCCCGTAAAAAATGCAGTAACTGGGCGCGAGCATTCTGTTTGGGGGCAATCGTATAGCGGATGTTCGGGCGGTCGAAACCGCTGCAGAAGACCTGGGCGCTTTCCAAGCCCAGTCGCTGGATGATTTCCTGCCGGGTACGTTCATCGGCGGTCGCGGTCAGTGCAATCCGTGGAATGGTCGGGAAACGCTGGTGTAATAGCGAGAGCTGGAGATAGTCGGAGCGGAAATCATGTCCCCATTGGGAAACGCAGTGGGCCTCGTCGATGGCGAACAGGCTGATGGTCGTTTGTCCCAGCAGGCTCAGGAATCGTTCGGTATTCAGGCGTTCCGGCGCAACATAGAGCATGTCCAGTTCGCCCGAGAGAAACTGCCTTTCGACGGCGCGCTGTGCATCCAGCGCCAGTGAGGAGTTGAGAAAGGCCGCCCTGATGCCCAGCTGCTGCAGCGCTTCCACCTGATCCTGCATGAGCGCGATCAGGGGCGAGATGACGACGCCGGTTCCCGGCCGCACCAAGGCGGGGATCTGGTAGCAGAGCGACTTTCCACCTCCGGTGGGCATGAGCACGAGGGCATCGCCGCCACGACAGAGTTCCTCGACGATGGATGACTGGGGACCTCGAAATGCGCTGTAGCCGAAGGTATGTTGGAGGATGTGGAGGGCTTGATTGAGCATGGGGCGCTATTGTACGCGGACCCCTGTTTCGAGTTTGTCGGCCAGACTTGACGACAGTGGTTCCTGGGCCAGAAACCATAAAAAAGGGGGGCTCTCCGAGCCCCCCGAAACACCGAGCTTTAGGGAAAGCGTTTGCTTAGAAAGTAATCACGAAATCAGTGGAAAGCAGCAACTGATCTTGTCGGTTACCTTTCCAGTCGACCGCCGAAGTGCCGTTGTTAAAGGCATTAGCATTATCGGACCAGTCATAGCGAATGCTGGGGCGGACCATGGCCCACTTCAGGGGTTTCCAGTTCAGGCCCAGGGTGAAGGCGTAGTAACTGGCCGGCTTGCTCAATCCGGTGAATTCCTGGGTGATCGGGTCGACGACCGGATCGATCAGGCTAAGTGTGCGGCCTGGTGAGAAAACACGAGTACCGTTCTGGTCACGAAACCACTCACCTCTCAGACCAATGCCGAGATTCTCCATGATGTCGTAAACAACGTAGTTATTGAGGCCATACCACGAGGCATTCTGCTGTTGGCCATTTAGATTGGTCACCAGGTTTTCCGCCTGACCCCAGTCATTCTGGAAGGTGTAATGCAGGCCCTCGATGATGTCATGTTTGATCACCAGGCTGTACATGCTCAGGTTGCTGGAGTTCTGCTCCGAGATGGGACCGGTGGTAAAGCTGAGCGCAGCCGATGTACCCTTGTCATCGCTAGCCCAATTGACGCCGCCCAAACCGTTCCAGTTGCCTAATCCCTGGTTGAAGCCACCATCCCACCCGCCGAAGACACTGCCGGTCACGACACCACCGTTCAGGGTCCAGTTGTCGTCGATGGGATAGCTGGAGAGAACACCGGTATGGGTGAAGGGTTCGCCGTACTGCATGGTATAGGCGTGTGAGTAGAAGAAATTGTCCGGCGCGGTCACGACTTCATTGCCGATAATGGTGTAAAAGTGACCAATCTTTGTGGAGAGGCCGTTACCCACAGGTGCAAAGACTTCGACGTAGGCTTGAGGCAACGCCATCTTGTAAAAACGTGAAGCATCATTGGGCATCAGGTTAAGGTCCCAGTTACCTTGAGGTGCGCCATAGGCTTGGGTGAACACCGCGTCACTACCGTACATGAAGTCAAAGCGGCCACCGATATCCCAGCCGTCACCGGCGGTATCGACGGCACGTTGCAGATAGAAGTACAACTGATTCATCTGAACATAGCCGTCGCGGTCGCCAAAGGTCACCGGACCGTTGAAACCGCCGGGCGAATTATTGGTATTGCCGGAAATGCCGACATCGAGCCAGCCACCAATTTGAACGCCACTGTCTTTCATGAAGTTTAGGTCGTTCGGGTCGGCGCCCAAATAGTTAAACAGGCCGGTTGATTCCTCAAGATCGTCGCTCATCGCGGGGATAGCGTTAAGACTGGTCAGGATTCCGACAAGGATGGGATGAATTAGTAACCGTTTGGGTTGTTTCATGAGGCTTCTCCAGCGTTGATTGTTCTCGTGGACTAACCAAGCAATCCCTGTGCCATTACATAACCTACTGATTGTTATAGGGGCTGTGAAATGGACACCGCCCTTGGTGCTGGAATTTAGTGCGTTCCTGGATGGCATGCACCAGAATCTTCAGGTGGTCGGGGACGCGCTTTTGCCTCTGGCCGCCAACGTCCCTATGCCAGCTACTGAGTGGCGGCCGCTTCTCCATGGTCTTTCAGTGAGCGGGCGAGCAAACCCCGCAAGGAACAGCAATCATGCCCTGTCATGGTCTTTGTGCACCAAAAATGCACTCCATGTGGGTGCGATGAATTCCACGTCAGGAGGTGGAGGTCCATCAGTTAGAAGACCCTATAAGGTTGAGATGTGGCGCTTATGGATAATTTGAAAAAGTGCGATAGGGTGTGGGGCTGGCAACTGGCACGTCTCGTGCTTTATTTATACCGAAGTCCATGACAGGTGACGCACTCAAAATGGACGCAAGGGGATAGGGGCCTCTTTGTTAAGCGGTTAAACGTGAACCGCCCTGTCTATGTTCTCAATCTCATAACCGACGGATTTGCCATGACAAAATTCAAACTTTATTCCCAACTCTCTCTGTTGACGGTCGCAAGCGCCCTCGTTTTTGCTGGGTGCGCCGAAAAACGGGTCACAAAACCGAACCTTGCCGGTGTGGAAAAAACCCTCCAGCAAGCGGAAAAGGATGCTCGCTCTGGTGACGAGGCAAAAGCGCTGAAAGAGATCGATGCAGCCGAAAAGACCTTGATTGAAGAGGACAAGAAGCATCCTTATGCGCAGCAACCCAAGACCTGGACAGGCGAAGATGTAAAGGCCAAGGCAGATGCGGATGCGATCCTGGAGCTCGAAAAGGCCAAGCGTGATGCCAAGGCAAAGCTCGCGGGCGATGCTGCCGATGAAGTCAAGAGAGCGCTTGGCGATGTCAAGACGGAGGAGCGCCGGTAGTCTGGCGCAACTCAGCCCGCTCTGAGTTCTGGTGCGGGGCTTGCGCCCCAATACCTGACCCGATCAGGCGGGACAACCCCCCCGCTGCCGCTTCTGGGCCAGCTTCCAGCAGAGCATCAACGGGCTTCCCCAAGTGAAAAAACCGGCCAAGTGCCGGTTTTTTTATGTTGCTCTGGCATCTTGCGTCCATTTTTGCTCGTCGCTGCCGGCAAGCGGCTATCGGGCGGAAACCAAAATTATGTCCGAGGAAAGGATCCAGGGTTAGATCGCCGCAGCGCAGCCTCGAGCTACTTATTCATTACGGGCTTTGACCGCCTTACTTCCTAAATGCACCAGGGAGGTGCGGTTTCTGTTGGTCATGCCACTCAGGATGCCTCTTGATCGCCCCTTCCATTAGCCAGTTCCATGTCGGAGACGCCCCCTGTAGGGATGTGTGGCTCATGGGTGGGTGGCTGGCACGGGTTCTGCTTTACTCTAGTCGAGGTACCCGATGGACTCATCCGATTTGAATTAAACGCAGGAGAACCCTCCCATGAAATTAGTGACTGCCATTCTTAAGCCATTCAAGCTGGACGATGTCCGCGAGGCACTTTCGGAGGCCGGTATTTCCGGCATAACCGTGACCGAAGTCAAGGGCTTCGGACGTCAGAAGGGTCATACCGAACTCTATCGCGGTGCGGAATATGTCGTCGACTTTTTGCCCAAGATCAAGCTGGAAATCGCCGTAACAGACGCGCAGTTGGACGCAGCGCTCGATGCCATTGCCACTACGGCCAATACCGGGAAGATCGGTGACGGCAAGATTTTCGTGACCGCTCTTGAACAGGTCATCCGTATCCGGACCGGTGAAACCGGCTCTGAAGCACTCTGAACGCGGGGTAAACGCCATGAAAAAATGTATTTCGACTTTTATTTTCGCCGCCCTTTGTCTGGGTTACGCGAACCTGGTCAACGCTGACCCCGCCACTCCGATCCCCGACAAGGGTGATGTCGCCTGGATGATTGTGGCTACCCTTTTAGTTACCTTGATGGTCATTCCTGGGCTGGCGCTCTTTTATGGCGGCATGGTGCGCACCAAGAACATGCTGTCCGTCCTCATGCAGGTCTTCGTGATCTTCTCTCTGATGGGGGTTTTGTGGGCCGTCTATGGCTACAGCATCGCCTTCACCGAGGGCAATGCCTTCTTTGGTGGCTTGGATAAAGCCTTTCTCATGGGGGTGACTCCGGAATCCATGGCGGCTACCTTCAGCAAGGGCGTGGTCATTCCTGAATACGTCTATGTCGCCTTCCAGTTGACCTTCGCCGGCCTGACGCCCGCATTGATCGTGGGTGCCTTTGCCGAACGCGTGAAGTTTTCTGCCGTGCTGCTGTTCACGGTGATCTGGTTCACCTTCGCTTACCTGCCGATGGCGCACATGGTCTGGTACTGGGCGGGTCCGGATGCCTATACCAGTCCTGAAGCGGCTGAAGCGGCCGGCGCCACGGCTGGGTTCCTTTTCCAGAAAGGGGCTCTCGACTTCGCCGGCGGCACCGTGGTGCATATCAACGCCGGTATCGCCGGTCTGATCGGCTGCATCATGGTCGGTAAACGAATCGGCTTCGGCAAGGAATCGATGGCTCCGCACAGCGTAGTGATGACCATGATTGGAGCGTCCCTGCTTTGGGTTGGTTGGTTCGGTTTCAATGCGGGTTCCAATCTGGAAGCCAACGGCACGACCGCTCTGGTCTTCCTGAACACGATGGTGGCCACTGGTGCGGCCACCTTGGCCTGGGTCGGTGCCGAATGGCTGATGCGCGGTAAGCCCAGCATGCTGGGTGCGGCATCCGGTGCGATCGCCGGGTTGGTGGCCATTACACCGGCTTGCGGCTGGGCTGGCCCGATGGGGTCGATTGCACTGGGTTTGGTCGCCGGTGCCGTGTGTTTCTGGTCGGTCACCACCATGAAGCGTTCACTGGGCTATGACGACTCGCTCGATGTGTTTGGTGTGCACGGGGTCGGCGGCATTATCGGCGCACTGGGTACCGCGATCGTGGCGTCGCCGGCGCTGGGCGGTGCCGGGGTCTATGACTACGTAACCAATGCGGTTGGCGACTATGACATGAAGGCCCAGTTCATCAGTCAGGCATGGGGCGTCGGCGTGTCGCTGGTCTGGTCTGGGCTGGTGTCCTGGCTGGGCTACAAGGTTGTCGACCTGCTGATCGGATTGCGTGTCAGCGAGGAAGTGGAACGTCAGGGGCTCGATATCACCGAGCACGGCGAAACCGCCTATCACCTGTAACTGTGTTTTCTTGAGTGGCTCCCGATTCGGGGCGTCTTCGGACGCCCTTTTTTTTGGTGCGCCCGGCAGGGCGCAATGAATAGTCGGTTCAAGTCATCAGTTAACCCGGCCAGACGGTAAATTGCCGGTGTCTTGTATGTGCGGAGCTGACCTGGATGCCGGGCCCGGACGGGGCTCTTGTCTGGCTCATTTAGGCAGAAGCACGGTATTCAGTGGGCAGCAATGAGCTCCTTTTTTGTCAGTTTCCGGGTGCTGTATTACTGAAGGCTGAGAATCTCTGCGACCAGAGCATTGAGTTCATGTGACGCCGGCCCCTGAGGGGCCAATTCCAGAACGGACAGGCCGGATGCGGCGCTTTCGGCAAACACCACGCGTTGGGTGATCGCGGTCTGTGCGACGGTTAAGGGATAGTCGCCCAGTGCTGACGCCACATCGCGGCCCAGGGCCGTGTTCTTGATCTTGCGATTGATGACAAAAAGCCCTTTGAGGCTATCGTTGTAAATCGTTACCTCGGTGAATAACTTCACCGTTTCATCGGCGGCCCAGACATCATAGGGGGAGGGCTGCACCGGAATGACGACCAGATTGCAAGCCATCATGGCTGAGCGGGTTACATCATTAATGCCGGGAGGCCCGTCAATCAGTATGTGGTCATAATTCCGGGCCAGATCGGGAATGTCTTTATGTAGGGTGGGTTTGGCCATTCCGACCACAGGGAACAGCGTTTCCCCCTCACGGCTGGCTTGCCAGTCGAGCGCGCTTTCCTGCGGGTCAGCATCAACCAGAAGAATGCGGCTGCCGGACAGGCAAAGCGCCGACGCCAGATTGGTGGAAAGGCTGGTTTTTCCGACCCCGCCCTTACGATTGAGGATGCCGATAATCATGAGTTTGTCACGCTGTTGGTAAGAAAAACCTCGCCCAAGCCTTGATGCAGATGGCCCGGGCTCGAAGGGTCAGACTGGCCATTAAATTAACACTTCAGCGCTGTCTGCACATGCATCATGTCCGATGCTGTTGTTGTCGGCCACTCTTCCCGTTATGTTGCGTCGGTTTGGCTTCAACTGCATTCAGATTCCGGTTCTGGCGAAGGCCTCATGACTATCGATCCAGCTTTCATCAAACCTTAATAAAGTTGATCGACAATGGGACGGGCCTCAGCGAAGCAGGTAATTGGTCTGCCCATTTTGCAAAACTAGACATCGCATCGCTCTGTGCGGTTGTGGCGGTTTTTTGGCTTAGACTGAATCACGGCTCGGTAGCGCCTCTGGTGGCTGACCAACCGATGTGGGCGCCGTCTTCGGTCTCGTGTGATTGAGTCGAAACTCCTCGTGATTCAGTGATTTGTGTTGACCATCATTTCTTGTTGATGCTACCGTTAAAATCAAGCGACAAGCGACAAGCGACAAG
>DIVI01000079.1 GCA_002423305.1 Methylococcus sp. UBA6136
GCGCGCCAACGCGCCAAGGAGCCCGGCTTCCCCTGGACCGCCAATCAGATCGAGGACCTGATCTTCTATTGCGCCATCGGACTCATGATCGGTGGCCGTCTCGGCTACATTCTTTTCTACAATTTTTCGGCCTTCATCAGCGACCCCCTGATGATCATTCGCGTATGGGAAGGCGGGATGTCATTTCATGGCGGCATGCTGGGCGCCTTTGCCGGGATGTGGGTCTTTGCCCGCCAGGTGGGCGCGCGCTTCTCCGACGTGACGGACTTCATCGGACCCTATGTGCCACTGGGTCTCTTTACCGGCCGTATCGGCAATTTCATCAATGGCGAGTTATGGGGCAAGCCAACCGACCTGCCCTGGGCCATGATATTTCCGACGGGCGGGCCCGAGCCTCGCCATCCCTCCCAGCTCTATGAAGCCTTCCTTGAAGGGATCGTCCTGTTCATCATTCTGCAGTGGTTTCGTCGGCAGAATCCTCCCCGAACCGCCGTCAGCGGCATGTTCATTCTGATGTACGGGGTTTTCCGCTTCATGGTGGAATTTGTCCGCCTGCCCGACGCCCATATCGGTTATCTCGCATTTGGCTGGGTCACCATGGGCATGGTACTAACGTTCCCCATGATCCTGATCGGCGCGTTCATTCTGGTCCGGGCCTATCTCCGGCAGGACAGCTCTGCCATGGGGTCCTGAGGTGACTCGCCCGCATCCAGAACAGCAGTATCTCGAGCTGCTGGAAACACTGCTGACGCGAGGTGATCTGCGGCAGGATCGGACCGGCGTGGGCACACGAGCGGTCTTTGGTCACACCCTGCGCTTTGATCTCGCCGAAGGATTCCCGGTTTTCACGACTAAACGAATCTTCTGGAAAACCGCCTTCAAGGAAATGCTCTGGATGCTCTCCGGCGGGCGCAATATCCGGGAACTGCTGGAACAGAACGTCCGCATCTGGACCGACTGGCCCCTGAAGCATTACCGCGAAACGACCGGGGAATCGATCAGCCAGGAGGACTTCGAGCGCCGCATTGTCGACGATGACGAATTTGCCGGCACCTGGGGAGATCTCGGCCCGGTCTATGGTTGGCAGTGGCGACGCTGGAAAGCAACCGATGGTCGAGAAGTAGACCAGATTGCGGAACTGATCGACGGGCTCAAGCAGAACCCTACATCGCGTCGGCTGCTGTTCGAGGGCTGGAATGTCGGCGACCTCGATGCCATGGCCTTGCCACCTTGCCACAAGACCTATCAGTTTTTTGTGTCCAGCGAGACCGGCAAGCTCTCCGCCGCGCTCATGCAACGATCTGCCGATGCCTACCTCGGGCTGGGCTGGAACATTGCCAATCTCGCCTTGCTTACCCATCTGCTGGCGCAACAGTGTGGATACGAACCGGGCGAAATCGTCTGGTTTGGTTGTGATGTTCACCTTTACCTCAACCACCAGGAACAGGCGCGCACCCAGATTGCACGGGAACCCCGCCCACTGCCCCGGCTGCTGATCCGCCGCAAGCCGGACAGCCTGTTCGACTACACCATTGATGACCTCGATCTGCCGGGCTATGACCCGCACCCGCACATCGCGGCAGATGTCGCGGTTTAAGCCGATGCCTGCGATCGAACCCATGACATCAAATCCCGCTAACCCCATTCAGCACCGCCCGCCGCTTTAATCAGGCGTCTCCATCCCGCATACTCGATTCCCTGTTTCATCGCTATGCGAGAGGGATGCCATGCGCCGCCTGTTGGTTCTGCTGATTCTGGTCCTCGTCCATCTGCCGGTCCTTGCCAGAACGGCGGGTAACGTCAGCGTTGAATCATTTTCGCCCCAAGGTTCGGCCAAGCAAGTCCGCCAGATCACGGCGCGATTCGCCGTCCCGATGGTGGCGTTGGGCAATCCCCAACGACATGAGCCCTTTGATATCGACTGCCCGGAGACCGGAACCCGCCGCTGGGCTGATCCACGAACCTGGGTGCTGGATTTTGACCATGATCTCCCCTCGGGACGCATCTGCCGTTTCCGGCTGAATGCCGATCTCCGCTCACTCGACGGGCGCAAACTCTCCGGCAAGACAGATTTCAGCTTTGATACCGGCGGACCCAACATTCTGCGTTCATTACCTGAAGAAGGCAGCCACCGAATCGATGAACGCCAGGCCTTTGTGCTGGCGCTGGATGGTCCAGTCGATCCGAATTCGGTCAACGCACATGCGCATTGCGAAATCAACGGACTGGGCGAGCAGATCGGTATTTACCTGCTCGAGGGTGACGCACGGGCGCAAATCCTGAAACAGGCTCAAGCCCTGGGGTACGACTACAGTCACCTTCTGTCCCCCGAAGACCCGGAGGCCGTGATGCCCCTGCAGGGAGAGGCCCTGGAGCAGGCCGAAGCCGGCTTGTCGGTCGTGCAATGTCGCCAGGCACTCCCGCCGGATACGGATGTGCGCCTGGTCTGGGGCAAAGGGATTCTCTCGCCCAGCGGTGTCGCCGGACAGAAAGATCAGGTGCTGAACTTCAGAACCCGACCCGCCTTCAGTGCCCGCCTGCGCTGCCAGCGGGTGAATCCACAGGCCGCCTGTCTGCCCATGTTGCCGCTGGAGCTTTTCTTTACCGCAGACGTGCCCGCAGCATCACTCATGGCGGTTCGCCTGGTGGACGAGACCGGCAAGAACTATCCGGCAGAGCCCATTGATCCGGCCAAAATCCCCGCAGCGCATTCCCTCACCTTTCGCGGCCCTTTCCCGGAAAAGAGCCCACTCCGAATCATCCTGCCCGACAACCTGCGGGACGATGCCGATAGAACACTGGAAAATGCCGCGCGATTTCCGCTACCGGTACCCATTGATGAATATCCTCCACTGGCCAAGTTTTCGGGCGATTTTGGCATCCTGGAACGAAAAACCGGCGGCATTCTGCCGGTCACTTTACGCAACCTGGAACCCCGGATTGCCGGCCAGCAGCGGGTGATCGAAGCCGGCGACGGCGTCCCGGGCCGAGTCAGACGGATGGATAGCGATGCGGACATCGTTCGCTGGCTGGAACGAGTCAAGCAAGCGGGACGGAGTCGGGGTGAATGGATAATGGCCAAAGGCGCTAACGGGGAGGACAAGATCTGGAAGGAGCAAACAGGCTCCGAATCTGTATTTGGCCCGTCCGATCAGACCACCGTAATCACCGTCCCCAAACCCTCGGGCGAGAAGGAGTTCGAGGTGGTCGGCATTCCTCTGGTTGAACCCGGTTTCTATGTCGTCGAACTGAGCAGCCCTAAATTGGGGGCCTCGCTGCTGGGTGAAAACAAGCCGCGTTACGTGGCCACATCGACCTTGGTGACGAATCTTGGCGTGCACTTGAAATGGGGGCGCGAGGGCTCCATGGTCTGGGTCACCACGCTGGACCAGGCAACACCGGTCGATAACGCGACCATTCAGATCAGCGATTATTGCTCTGGCAATCTCCTCTGGCAGGGTAAGACGGCTACGGACGGACTGGTCAGGATTCCCGGCGGCGAACGTATCGGGAAACCGCATGGTGGGGAGGGATGTTCGGAGGGTAGCCCGCATCCCCTGTTTGTCAGCGCCCGAACCGGCGATGACCTTGGTTTCACGGCCTCATTCTGGAACCGGGGCATCCAGCCCGCGGAATTCAACTTGAACGTCGGCGACTATGTGGGCCCGGAGATCGCCCATACCGTATTTGATCGCGCCCTGTTCCGTGCCGGCGAAACCGTATCCATGAAACACTTTTTCAGGCGCCACACCCTGACGGGGTTCGCGATCCCGGAGGGATTCCAGCCCAACATTGTCGAGATCACGCACTCTGGGAGCGACCAGCAATTTCGGATACCGGTCACGATGGATGCCAAAGGTATTGCGGAAACCGCCTGGCCCATCCCCAAGGACGCCCGTCTCGGCACCTATGAAGTCGCGCTAACGGATGACAAGCAGACCCGGCGTTTTGAGTCTGGCGTGTTTCACGTGGAACAATTCCGGCTACCCACCATGAAGGCCGTTATCCAGCCGCCGAAGGACGATCTCATCAATCCGACCCAGGTTCAGCTGGATCTATTTCTGGCCTATCTGAGCGGTGGTGCGGCGGGTCAGGCGTCCGTGAAACTCCGAACGATCACCTCGCCCAGAGACATCCGATTCAATGGCTATGACGATTTCGTGTTTGGGGGAGAAACCATCCGGGAGGGCATGAGCGAGGAAAAGGAAGACTCCGGATGGGAAGAAGGGCAAAAACCTGCCGAAGTCATTCCGCTGGTCCTCGATGCGAAGGGCGCCGCCCGCACCATGTTGACTCTACAGCCTAACCCCAAGCCACGAGACCTTCTCGTGGAGATGGAGTATCAGGACGCGAACGGCGAGATGGAAGCCGTGACTCGCCGACTCCCCCTGTGGCCGGCCAGCCTCAACATCGGACTACGCACAGAAGGCTGGGTGGCCAGCCGGGATCAGGTCCGGTTTGACGCGGCGGTACTGGATCTTCGCGGCAAGCCCATCACCAGCCAACCCGTCGAAGTGGATTTATTCGAACGCAAGACCTATTCGTACCGCAAGCGCCTGATTGGTGGCTTCTATACCTATGACAACCGCTCGGAAGTCATCCGGCTAGCGAAGCACTGCAAGGGCAAGACCAACTCGATGGGCCGACTGCATTGCGAAATAAATCCCGGGGCAAGTGGAGAAATCCTTCTGCAGGCGAGGACCGAGGACAGCCAGGGCAACGTCGTCTCCAGCGTAACCAGCACCTGGCTGGCCGGCGCGGAGGATGCCTGGTTCGATGGCAGCGAGACGGACCGTATCGACCTCATTCCCGAGCGACAGGAATATCAACCGGGAGAAACCGCACGCTTCCAGGTACGAATGCCTTTCCGTGAAGCCACCGCGTGGGTCACGGTGGAACGTGAAGGCGTAGCCGAAACCTTCGTCACATCGCTCAGCGGCAAGTCACCGACCATCGAGGTACCCGTGCGGGGAACATACGCACCCAATGCCTTTGTCTCGGTACTGGCCATCCGCGGACGACTGGAAAGCACCTCCCCGTGGTGGTCGGCCATGTCAGAGAAACTGCATCTCCCATGGCAAACGGAAGTCTCGCCCGCGCCCAGCGCCCTGGCTGATCTCGGCAAGCCGGCCTATCGCCTGGGCAATGCAGAAATCAAGGTCGGCTGGCAGGCGCACAGACTGGATGTCAACGTTGAGCCGGCGGCGACCGTCTATAAGCCGCGGGAGCAGGCGAAGGTCCGGGTCAGGATAAAACCCGCGGATGGCGGCAGCCTACCTGAGGATACGGAATTGGCAGTTGCGGCGGTCGATGAAGCGCTGCTGGAACTCAAGCCGAACCTCTCCTGGCGCCTGCTCGACAGCATGATGAACGTCAGACCTATCGAGGTTTACACCTCCACAGCCCAGATGCAGGTCATCGGCAAGCGGCACTTCGGGCGCAAGGCCGTGCCGCATGGCGGCGGTGGCGGACGTCAGGCCGCGCGCGAACTGTTCGATACGCTGCTGTTATGGAAAGGCCGCGTTCCCCTGCAGGGTAAAAATGAGGTGGATATCGATATCCCTCTCAATGATGCGCTCAGCAGTTTCCGCGTCGTGGTCGTGGCAAATGCCGGATCAGGATTGTTCGGGACGGGCAGCGGCAGCTTCCAGACCAGCCAACCGCTGATGCTGAATTCGGGACTACCGCCCGTGGTGCGTGAAGGAGACCGACTCAGCGGCCTGTTTACCCTCCGCAATGTGTCCAACAGCGCCATGCAGGTGGAGGTTGCACCCCGACTCAGCACCGACTCGCCTGCGGTTGCTCCGCCTCAGGTCAAACCGGCGCAGCTGGAGATCCCCGCCGGCGGCGCCCGCGAAGCCCTCTTTGAGGTGGAAGTGCCGGCCGGGATCCAGCGCCTGCAGTGGGAGATCAGCGCAACCGATAGCCAAAGTCAGGCTCAGGATCAGCTCAAGGTTCAGCAGACCGTTCAGTCGGCGGTACCGGTTCGCACCGTGCAGGCCACGCTCGAGCAAGTGGATGAATCCCCGCTCAATCTTGATATTCAGGCGCCTGCAGGGTCATTATCGGGTCGCGGCCGCGTTGAAATCGGCGTACGTTCACGACTGGCGGACGCGATGTCGGGCGTCACCGATTACATGCGCCAATATCCCTACAACTGCCTGGAGCAGAAAGCGTCGGTCGCCATCGCCTTGCGCGACAAGACCCGCTGGGCCGACGTGCTCAGCCAGCTGCCGGTCTCACAGGATCGTGATGGATTGCTGCGATATTTCCCCAGCGATCAGCTCATGGGCAGTGATGTACTGACCAGTTACGTGCTGGGCATTGCACATGAGGCAGGCTGGGAATTGCCCGAAAAATCCCGCTCGCGCATGCTGGAAGGCTTGAAGAAATTCGTCGCGGGACGCGTCACACGCGATTCCGCCCTCAGTGCGCCCGACCTTACGCTGCGCAAGCTGACCGCGATTGAGGCCTTGGCTCGATATGGCGATGCGACGTCGGACATGTTGGACTCTCTCACCATCGACCCCAACCGCTGGCCCACATCCGCCGTGCTCGACTGGATAAGCATCCTCGACAGGATGGAGGAAGTGCCCTTGCGAGAGCAGCGCCAGCAGCAAGCCGAACAAACCCTTCGCAGCCGGCTCACTTATCACGGCACCACCCTGGGGTTCTCCACCGAAAGCCAGGACAGTCTGGGGTGGTTGATGCTGTCTGCCGATGTCAATGCCGTGCGTATGGTGCTGACCGCCTTGAACAACCCTCACTGGCAAGCCGAACTTCCACGGCTGGCGCGGGGCGCTTTGGGACGTCAGCTGAAAGGACGCTGGAACATGACGACGGCAAACGCCTGGGGCGTTCTGGCGATGGAACGATTCAGCCGGAAATTTGAATCGACCCCGGTCACCGGCACGACGCACATCATCCTCGGCGATCAGACGGCAGAACTGAACTGGCCGGCCAGCGAACCACAACAGGTCGAACTGGAATTACCGGATACCCGGCAGTCGCTCTCGATTCAGCAGGCAGGCAGCGGCAAACCCTGGGCCATGGTGCAGGTGAAGGCGGCCCTCCCGTTAACCAGCCCATTGAATGCGGGCTTCAAGCTCAAGCGCAACGTGCTGCCCGTGGAACAGAAAACGCCCGGCGTCTGGAGCCGGGGCGATACCGCACGCGTGACACTGGAGCTGGAGGCGCAATCGGATCTGAGCTGGGTGGTCGTCGATGACCCGGTTCCGGGCGGTGCCACCATACTCGGCAAGGGGCTCGGACGCGAATCCAGTTTACTCACCCAGGGTGAGCGTGGGCCTCAAGGCCGAGCCTGGCTGGCCTATGAAGAACGGCGGCAGGACGCATTCCGGGCCTATTACCAGTTTGTACCCAAGGGCACGTGGACCGTGGAATACACCGTCCGCCTCAACAATCCCGGGCGCTTTGTCCTGCCTCCCACTCATGTCGAAGCCCTGTATGCGCCGGAGATATTTGCGGATTATCCCAATCCTCCCGTGGAAGTGCTGGCGCCTTGATCGCCAGAGGCATCGCCATCCTGCGAGATCCCTGGGGGCTCCTGTTCATCGTATTGGGACTGCTGGTGGTACCCTGGCTGGCCGTCTGGTCCGCCAGCCAGTTCATCACGCCCGTCAGTTACAGTGCGGTGCATGATGGGTGGACACCCTCCGAAGCCTGGCTGCTGGACCGGCACGGTCAGTTGCTGAGCAGCCAACGACAGGATCACGCCATTCGCAGACTTGCCTGGACCCGGCTTGATGAAGTCTCACCGGCGCTCATCAAGGCCATCCTGCTGGCCGAAGATCGGCGCTTCCTTGAGCACGGCGGACTGGACCTGCGCGCAATGCTGGGCGCAGTGAGCGGATGGCTGCGCGAAGGGCGACTCCGTGGTGCCAGCACGATCACCATGCAGTTGGGGGGCCTAATAGAACCCGCCAGTCCTCAGACGCGGTCGGGCCGAACGATCGGCCAGAAAATCCGACAGATCACGCATGCCCTGGCGCTGGAGCGGCGGTGGACCAAAACCGAGATTCTCGAAGCTTATCTCAACCGGGTCAGCTTCCGCGGCGAACTGCAAGGCATTGCCGCCACCGCAAAGGCTCTGTTCGACAAGCAACCCTCCGGCCTCAGCGAGCCCGAATCCTTGATACTTGCGGCCCTGCTGCCCGCCCCCAATGCGGATATGAGCCGGCTAAATCGCCGCGCCTGTGCCATTGCACTGGCAGGCGAATTCACCACTCCCTGCGCGACATTGGAGGCAATGACCGCACAAGCCCTGACTCAACCCGGAGCCCGGGCAACGGAGGCCAACTGGGCGCCATCACTGGCCCGCAGATTCCTTCGGCAACCCGGCGAACGAGTAACCACCACGCTAGATCTCCGTTGGCAAAAGCGGGCGAAGGAGACTCTCGCCCAACAACTGGCCGGATTGGGCGGACGCAATGTCCGTGATGGTGCCGTGATGATTGTGGAGAACGCCACCGGCGAGGTCCTCGCCTATGTCGGGTCGGCCGGCACCCGATCCACCGCCGGTCAGGTCGATGGCGCCGCCGCCAGACGGCAGGCCGGATCAACCCTGAAGCCCTTCCTCTACGGATTGGCGCTGGAGCAGTCATTCGTCACAGCAGCCTCGGTCCTCGAGGATTCGCCCGTCAACCTGGAAACCACAAGCGGTCTCTACATTCCCCAGAACTATGACCATGACTTCAAGGGGCCGGTCAGTGTGCGCACGGCGCTGGCTTCTTCCTTGAACGTGCCGGCGGTGCGCGCGCTGGTGCTGGTGGGCGTCGAGCGCTTTCGCGACCGCCTGAACGAACTCGGATATCTGGGGCTGAAGGAGGATGGCGAATACTATGGATTTTCCCTGGCCCTGGGCTCGGCTGAGGTGAGCCTCCTGGAACAGGTCAACGCCTATCGGACGCTGGCGAATGACGGACTGTGGAGCCCCCTGAGATTCATGCCGGAAGCAGCGGCACGCGACGAAACCCGACGCATCATGAGCGCCGAGGCGGCCTTTCTGGTAGCCGACATCCTCAGCGATAACGCCGGCCGTTCGGTGACGTTCGGGCTGGACAGCCCGTTAGCAACCCGCTTCTGGACCGCCGTCAAAACCGGTACCAGCAAGGACATGCGGGACAACTGGTGTATCGGCTTCAGTCGCCGGTACACCGTCGGCATATGGGTGGGCAATTTCGAGGGCGATGCCATGCAGGATGTGTCGGGCATCAGCGGTGCGGCACCGGCGTGGGCGGCCATCATGGCGAAGCTCCATGCGGAACAACCGGGCTTGGCACCCCAAGCTCCCGGAGGGCTTGTACAGCAAGCCATCCACTTTGATCCGCCCATCGAGCCAGCACGCAAGGAATGGTTCATTGCCGGCACCCAGACCGAGGTAATTCGTGCCGGCCGGGGCGACAACCATCAGGCTCATCTCGAATCACCCCCCGATGGCGTGATCATCGCACTGGATCCCGACATCCCCCCCGCCAACCAGCAAGTCTGGTTCAAGGCCCGAGGGGGCGATCAGGCCGTGTTCACATTGGACGAGAAACACATCGGGCCGGCCAGGACCGCCTATGCATGGCGGCCACAACCGGGACAACATCTACTGCAACTAAGGCGGGAATCCGATGGCCAGGTGCTGGATACCGTCCGGTTTCAAGTGAGGGCGCCTCGATAATCGGGACGCGCCAAAGGGCAATCAGTGCCAGCCGCCGTATTGTTTGGTGGGATCGCCCTTGAAGCCCGCCGACCCGCCGCTGCCCCCCGTGCTCTTGCGCTGGGAGATCGCGGCCCCGGCCGCCTTGGCTAGATTGGTCTCCGTCAAACCGCCCAGATTCATGGCCGTATTGACGACAATGGTCGTCACGCTGCTGATGTTCTGATCAGTCGCCAGATCGCTGGTGACGGCCGCTTTCAGCGGGCTGCCTTCACCCTCAAAGCGGGCACTCAGCACGACGGGATACTTCGCGCCGACGGGAATGGAAATGCGGTAATGCCCGTCACCGCCGACCTCGGTATTGGCAATCACCTTGCCGGCAGAGTCCATGGCCTCGATCCTGGCCTTCGTGATTGGGGTCTCGTCTTGCAGTACAATCCCGGTAATGCTCGTCGGAGCAGACGATTGACTGCTGCCCGAATGGGAGGAATCTCCACAGCCCGCCAAGGCCAGTAGTGCTGAAATAAGAAGAAGGCCGGTTTTGTTCATGATCGCTCCTGGTCGTTTGTATTCTTCATGGGACCTATAACAATCGCGCTTCGACAAACTCTGCGCGAACGGTGCTCTGTCTAAGACAGCAAATCATCCTTTCATACCCCTGCCGCCCTGTGTCGCGAGGAGATCAGATGGATCCTCGGCCGACATGTTCCCCTTCTGACACGAGATTCCGGCTAGATTTGCCAATCCAGCGGGGGCTCCCGATCCTTGGCCGCATCCAGCGCACGCTGGTGCCGGTAATGAATCACACCCCGTATCCAATAAAGCGCCATGACAACAAAGGCCGTCAGCAGACCCCGGAAGAATTCGTGATGCTCCCGGACCAGACGCTCAACATCCGCCAACGCCTTCCAGGACAGCTCACGGTGGAGCAGATAAGCGGCGATCGCGATAACGAACAGGCCAAAGCCTCGCCGAAGTCCGCTATTGCTGACGTATCGGGTGAGTGCACTACCGATGAGGCTGCCGACAATGGCGACGGCGGTTATCAGCCCGGCAAAGCGCGGATCAATCTCGACATAACCGACGTAGCCCGCCAGCGCGGCGGCCGAGTTCATGACGATGATCAACAGCGAGGTGCCGATAGCGGCGCGGATAGGCAGTCCACCCAACAGATTCAGCGCCGGAACAATGACAAAGCCGCCGCCCACCCCAACCAGTCCGGTCATCGTGCCAACCAGCAACCCATCGAACAGCACCGCCGGCAAATTCAGCCGGGTCGGACAATTCGCGCCGGTAATGTCAGTCTCTGACCCCTCCCGGCGGCGGATCAGCATGGTGAACGCCGTTCCAAGCATGATGATGGCAAACATCAACA
>DIVI01000026.1 GCA_002423305.1 Methylococcus sp. UBA6136
GCATGGGTAGGTGAATTGTGGGCGCCCACCCTACACCCACAAGCGAGAGGCTTCAACCTGAGTGGTCGCGCCTTTACTGGCGTTAAATAGCCAGTCAATACAAACCCGACTCCTGGAGAACATTGATGCAGAAGCCCCCAGGTTCCATCCGCCATCCGCTTCCGGCCAGACCCCTGGCCTTCGGTCATTCTTCCTGGCATACCGCCCATATCTCGAAGCTCACTGCCGATGCGGCTCTCGCCAGTCTCAATAGTTCGCCTATCGGATTGAGTGCAAAGGAAGCCGAACGGCGTCGCCAGGAATTCGGCTGCAACCGGGTCGAGGAAGTACGAGGCACACCCCTGTGGGTGCGTTTTGCCCGCGAATTCACTCATTTTTTCGCGGTGATTCTCTGGGTCGCTGCCGGGCTCGCATTTTTTGCCGAACACATGGAGCCCGAGCAGGGAATGCGGCAACTGGGCACGGCGATTATGGGTGTGATCCTGATCAATGGCCTGTTTTCATTCTGGCAGGAATACCGGGCTGAGCGGGCACTGGAAGCATTGCGACGATTGCTGCCACAAGAAATAAAGGCCTTGCGGGAAGGTAATGTCCAAAACCTGGATGTGGAATCGCTGGTACCCGGTGATGTCGTTCTGCTTGGCGAGGGGGACAAGGTTCCGGCCGATATCAGGCTGATCGAGGCATTCGGCATGCGAGTGAATACGGCCACGATCAGCGGGGAGTCGCTGCCAAAAGCGCGGAATGCCGAACCGGATCTGAATGAAACTCCCTTGACGGCCAAAAATCTTGTTCTGGCTGGCACCACCATCGTGTCGGGGCAAGGACGAGGGGTGGTTTACGCCACCGGGATGCATACCGAGTTTGGCAAGATCGCTCACCTGACGCAGACCACTGAGGAGATCTCATCGCCGCTCCAACGGGAGATAGCCCGACTGTCGCGCATCGTCGCTTTGCTGGCTTCGGGTTTGGGCCTCTGTTTTTTCCTGATTGGTCAGGCGGTCGGGATGCCATTCTGGGGAAACCTGATGTTCGCCATCGGCATTATCGTGGCCAATGTTCCTGAGGGATTGTTACCGACAGTGACCTTGTCGCTGGCGATGGCGACCCAGCGTATGGCCCGACGCAACGCCCTTGTCCGTCATTTACCAGCCGTCGAAACCTTGGGTTCGATCACCGTGATCTGCTCGGACAAAACCGGGACGCTCACTCAAAACCACATGCGGGTAAAGCGATTTTTCGCAAACCATAGTTTTCAGCCGGCTGNNATCGAGACGTTACTGCAAACGGACAGCATTCGTTGGTTGATGCGTATCTCTTCGATCTGCCACAACGTGCATGCCGGTGTTGAGAAGGGCTCTGAACTGCTCGGCGATCCCATGGAAGTTGCCCTGGTGGAGCAGGCGCGGTTGTGTGGTTTTAAAGGGGACGATTACAGGCGTGTCGCCGAGATTCCGTTTGACAGCGACCGCAAGCGCATGTCTGTGGTAGGCGAAGACCTTAATGGTATGCGCACGCTCTTTTGCAAGGGTGCACTGGAGTCGGTGCTCCAGATTTGTGACTCGGTTCAGCATGATGGGGAGATTCTGCCGCTGGATGCTGGGGCGCAGTCACAGTGTCTGGCAGCTCAGGACGAGATGGCCAAATCGGGTTTGCGCGTGCTCGCCTTCGCTTATCGCTTGCTGGTGTCCGATGAGCCAGCACGGGAGGCTGGACTGACGCTCTGTGGTTTGATCGGATTGGAAGACCCGCCACGGCCGGAAGTGTCGGCGGCGATTGCCAACTGCCGGTCTGCGGGCATCAAGGTCATCATGGTGACGGGTGACCATCCGGTTACCGCCGAAGCCATTGCTCGAGAGATCGGTTTGGTCCGAAGCGAGACACCCGTTGTGCTTCGGGGCGATAGCTTGCCAAGAATGACCAAGACTCAGCTTCAGTTGGCTTTGGACGCCCCGGAGATTCTGTTTGCGCGCGTGACGGCCGAGCAAAAGATGCTCATCGTTCAAGCCTTGCAGAGGAAGGGAGAAATCGTCGCGGTTACAGGGGATGGTGTGAACGATGCGCCCGCCCTGAAGGCCGCCGACATCGGGATTGCCATGGGCGTCACCGGAACCGATGTAGCCAAGGAAGCCGCGGACATGATTCTGCTGGATGACAATTTCGCCAGTATCGTCAGTGCCGTAGAGGAAGGGCGCGCGGTCTTTGAGAATCTTCGGAAGTTCCTTACTTACATCCTGACCTCCAATATCCCCGAGTTGATGCCTTACCTGGCCTTTGTGCTTTTCAGGATCCCATTGCCGTTGACGGTGATCCAGATCCTCGCGGTCGACCTGGGTACCGATATGTTGCCGGCCCTGGCATTGGGCGCCGAGGCACCCCAACCTGGCCTCATGCAGCAACCGCCGCGCCCGCGCACTGAGCGATTGCTGCACTGGCCGCTGTTGATGCGAGCCTATTTGTGGTTGGGCATGATGGAAGCTGCTGTTTCGCTGGCTGCCTTCTTCCTGGTGCTCAAGCGGGGCGAGTGGAGCTATGGCGCGATTTTGGGCCGGGAAGATACGCTGTACTTGCAGGCCACCACAGCATGTCTGGTGGCGATTGTGATGAGCCAGGTGATCAATATCTTTCTCTGCCGTCATCCGAGCCGGTCAGCCTTTCGCCTTGGCTCGAGAGGTAATCCCTTATTGCTGTGGGGAATTGCTTTGGAAGTTGGGCTTATCTTGTGGATCGTCTACACGCCTTGGGGGAACCAGTGGTTTGGCACGGCGCCGTTAGCTGATGAGGTGTGGCTCTTCATCCTTCCCCTGGTACTCGTCATGGGCCTTGCCGAGGAAGCACGGAAGTGGTTTTTCAGGCGCATCAGTCGAGCTGCCTGAAGGAGGGATACAAGCTATGGAGGCGCGTGGCGGAGTCGAACCGCCCTAGATGGATTTGCAATCCACTGCATAACCGCTTTGCTAACGCGCCGTAACCTGGCTTTTGGAACCCTGATCGAACACCTGGGTGTGTGATCTCACTTAGCACAAAAGCCGCTACATGAGCGGCTTTTGAAGATTCTGGAGCGGGAAACGAGACTCGAACTCGCGACCCCAACCTTGGCAAGGTTGTGCTCTACCAACTGAGCTATTCCCGCATCTGTCTGAAGCCGTGTATTTTAGGGGGGCGATTTTGCCTTGTCAACAACATTGCTTTTGAAGTCCTGAGAAAAAACCGGCATGGCGGCACGCAGATACAGGACCATGGACCAGAGCGTCAGGGCGGCGGCGAGAAGCAGAAGCAGCTGACCGAAGTTCTGAAGATTTTCGCGCCACACATCCATGCCCAGTAGGAGCAAGGTAATCGATACCATCTGAGCCGTGGTTTTCCATTTGCCCAGCTCAGATACCGCGACCTTCCGACGTTCACCAATTTCCGCCATCCACTCGCGCAAGGAGGCGATAGTGATCTCACGGCCGATGATGATGGCCGAGGCGACTGCCACGATGGGGCTGGGATCGGCCTGGACAATAAGGACCAGGGTCACCGCGACCATCAATTTGTCCGCCACCGGATCAAGAAAGGCCCCGAAGTGTGTGCTCATGTTCATGCGGCGGGCCAGGTAGCCATCCAGCCAATCAGTCAGTCCGGCCAACATGAAAACAAGCGCACAGAGCAGATGGGCATTCGGCCATGGCAGGTAAAAAAGCACGACCAGGACGGGGATAAGCACGATCCGCAGCAAGGTGAGATAAGTAGGGAGATTCAACTCCATCGTTCAGTTTTCCTGTTCATGGAACGTATCGTAGATACGTTGTGCTAACTGCAGGCTGATGCCATCTATCCGTGAGAGGGCATCCACTCCGGCGCGGCTGATTTCCCGCACCCCCCCGAATTGCCGCAACAGCTGCTGACGCCGCTTGATACCCAAACCAGGAATTCCTTCGAGCGTCGACTGTTTGCGCGCCTTTGCCCGTCTCTGTCGATGACCGGTGATAGCAAACCGATGTGCCTCATCACGAATTTGCTGTATCAGGAGCAGGGCAGGTGAGTTAGAGGGTAGCATGAAAGCGGGGGTGGATTCCGCTGGAATAAGTACCTCCATGCCGGGTTTTCGATCAGGACCCTTGGCGACACCGAGGGTCTTGATGGATGCCATTCCCAAATCATCCAGTGCCGCCATGACGGCTTTTACCTGTCCCTTGCCGCCATCGACTAGAAGAATGTCCGGCGGATCGAATTCACCCTCCCTGATACGGCGATAGCGACGTGTGACAGCCTGCGCCAGTGCCGCATAATCGTCTCCGGGCTGGATGCCTTCAATATTGAAGCGACGGTAAGCCGACTTGACCGGTCCCTGCTGGTCGAATACCACGCATGAAGCCACCGTCAGTTCGCCCTGGGTATGACTGATGTCGAAGCATTCCAGTCTTTTGGGTGTCTCGGCGCACTGAAGTGTCTGACCAAGCGCCAGGAATCGTGCATGCATATCCTGTCGGTTAGCTAGTTTTGTTGTCAGTGCGCTTTCTGCATTGGTGAGAGCCAATTGCACCCTACGGGCACGCTCGCCTCGGAGCTTCCCGGAAATGCGCACGGAATGTCCGGCTTGGGCCGTCAGCATTTCTTCCAGCAGGGCTGGGTCTTCAACTGATTCGCTGACCAGAATTTCCCGAGGGATCGGTTTGCCCAGGTAATACAAGCCAATGAATGCCTCAATCAGGGACTGGCCGTCTTGTTCCTCGGGCATGACAGGAAAAAAGGTTTGGTCACCGATTTGTTGCCCACCCCGGATGAATACCATCTGGATACAGGAGGTATGGCCCCTCAGAGCGCAGGCAATGATGTCCACGTCACCCTGTTCGCCGTGCACGGATTGCCGCTCGAGAACCGTGCGCAATGTTGCGATCTGATCTCGATAACGGGCCGCTTTTTCAAAATTCAGCTCTGCTGATGCTTTTTCCATCCTGTGTGCCAGTGCGTCAATCAGTTGCCGCCCATCGCCTTCAAGAAACATCAGTGTGTCATGGACATCTTCGGCGTAGCTTGCTTGATCGATCAGCCCGACACAGGGCGCCGTGCAACGCTCAATCTGATATTCAAGACAGGGACGGCTCCGGTTCTCGAAAAATGAATCGCGACATTGGCGTACAGGGAAAATCTTTTGCAACAGCTTTAGGCTTTCGCGCACAGCACTGGCGCTGGGGTAGGGCCCAAAATAGCG
>DIVI01000112.1 GCA_002423305.1 Methylococcus sp. UBA6136
CGAATGGCGTGGAATACGCAGCCTGTCCGTAAAATTCCTGCCCTACAAGACGTATTGACTATTTGTAACCAGCCGCCGATTACCGGTTGTCACCCGGGTGGGTTTCTGAACTACGAACGAGGTGCTTTCCGGTGTGAAGCCGAATGTGCGGGCTTGAGCCGGCGAGATGCGCGGATGGGTGTTTCATCGTAGGTTGCATCGATGATGATTTCCCGCCAACGGCCCAATTCGAGTGAGTCCAGCGTCCAGGGCCCAATCGCTGCACGAATCAGCCGGAGGGTGGGATGACCCACGGCGGCGGTCATACGCCGTACTTGTCGGTTTCGCCCTTCTTTCAGGGTCAGCTCGATCCAGGTGGTTGGGATGGCGGCCCGGTATCGAATGGGCGGGTCGCGTGACCATAATCCGACGGGTTCCCCCATGATCTGGGCCTCTGCGGGTCGGGTGGGGCCATCATTGAGCAACAGTCCGTGCCTGAGTTTTTCCAGCGCCGATGCGGCGGGGATTCCTTCGACCTGCGCCCAGTAAACCTTGGCCATTTTGTGCCGCGGATCGGCGATCTGGGCTTGGAGTGCCCCACTATCGGTCAGCAATAAAAGCCCCTCGCTGTCGTAATCGAGGCGCCCAGCGGGACGTACTTTTGGGATGGAAAGGTAATCTGCAATAGTTTTTCGACCGCTGTCACGGTCGGTGAACTGCGAGAGTACGCCGTAGGGCTTATTGAACAGGATCAGGCGTGGCATGCGAGCGGGGCTTTCGAATCAGCAAGGCTGAGGTGTGCTGCGGGTAGAATGGCGAGTCTACCACCCGAGCAGGAAGCCCCGTTTTGCCCCGTAAAACCCTCAGCCATCAACGCTTTCCCAAAGAAAGCGAGCGGACGGATCGTCCGGTTCGTCATTATCAGGCATCCAAGACAAGCAGGCCCCCTTCGTTGTTGCGAGTGGCGGGGCTTTCGGCGGTCAGCGCGCTGTTTCAGCATGCCCCTGACAGGGTGGTCAGACTGTTTTACGAAGACAGGCAGGCGCGGCAGATGGGCGACTTTTGTGCCCGGATGGCCCAATTCCGCCGGCCTTACCGCAAGGTTGATGCGGACGAGTTGACGAAAATTGCCGGGACCGTGCTGCACGGCGGTGTGGTTGCCATCGCCGAACCGCAGTCCGAGTCTCGATTGACGGCCGCGGAATGCAAGCGGCTTATGGATACAGGCACAAACCTGTTTGTATTGGATGGCATCGGCAATCCGCACAACGTTGGCGCCATCGCACGCAGCCTCGCTTTTTTTGGATTCGGGCATCTGGTGTTGTCCGATCACCCGCAGCAGGCAGGCTTGTCGGATGCGGCTTATCGCATTGCGGAAGGTGGGCTGGATTGCCTGGCAGTCTTTCGAGCCACGAACCTTAACGAGCTGCTGCGGGAGATCAAGGGGCATGGCCGCATTGTCGGTGCTGCGCTGAGTAGCCAGGGACAGACGCTGGAGACACTGCAATTGCAGCCTCAGTCGAGCCTGATTCTGCTGGGCAATGAGGAGCAAGGACTCGCCCGCGCCACCTTGAATCAATGTGATGTGATACTGACCTTGCCGGGATCAGGTGCGGTCCAGTCACTTAATGTGGCAGCAACGGCGGCCATCATTGCCCATGCGCTGCGCCCGAGGACAGCGTGATCCGGTGCCAGGACTGGCTGAACAAGCCACCAGAATTCACTGGACAAAAAAAGACCCGTCTCGATGGAGGCGGGTCTGAAACAGCTAACTAAGGAGGAGCAAGACTCTGAAGCCGGTCGGTGTGGGATGCCAAACCGACGGTGAAACAGAGTTTACGTTGGCCCTAATAATTTACAATCCCAATTCTGATGGCATATCTGTGTCGCTACAGGAAACAATCCAGCACTCACATTCACCGCTCTTCTGAGAAAACAACACTTGCCGGCCCAAGGTTACCGACCTGGTTTGTAACGGTCCGTGAGCGTAATCAGAAAGGCGATCAGGTCGTCAACATCCTGCTCACTCAGCCCGAGTTTTCCTAACTCGTCGTGATTGACCTTGACGATTACCTCCGCACTGGGCCAGCAACCCTGACGCAGCGCCTCCTCCTCACTAACCCATTCGCTACCGCAATTTGGTTTCAGATCACGGGTGTTATAGGAGTCGATGACACTTGCACCCCACCTTCAATCACGCCCGCCGATATCGGTTCGCTTTAATCAGGGTCGGTAAAGAATTGATCCGTCGAGTGACAACTGGTGCAAGCATTGCCGGGAACTGACGATAAGGTAGAGGGCCTGCCCGAGATTGGCCTTGCAGCTGAATAGCCAAGGCCGTATTGGAAAAAGGCAGAGAGAGCCAGCATGTAAACGATGAAGCCAATAAGAATGATTTGCATCTGATGCCAAGAAGCATCTATACTGACGCCCACGTCTTACTCAACCTAAGCAAGGTCGGTCATGCCCTTAAAAAAACAACCAATCATTCTTTCGGTTGCTGTTGCACTGGCGCTCGGTGGGACGGGTGTCGAAGCCAAGAAAGCCAAGCCCTCATCCATCGATGAGATGTGGCGGATCATCGAGCAACAACAAAAGCAGATCGAAGAGCTAAAGTCGCGTATCACCCAGAATGAGTCGGCGGGAGGGAAATCGGAATCGGGTCACTCCGCCATAGCTGCCACGGGAGATAAGACGGGTTCGGTCTCATCGAACACCGCTTCGCAGTCTTCCTCTGCCACAAAGAAATCAGCGAAGTCCGAGGTTGAACGAAAGACCGATATTCTATCGGCCGAAGTTGATGCTTTAAAAACACAGCTGTACATTCCCGACAAACGAGAATACAAGGTCCAATATGGTTATGGTCCGGCTGCGTCAGCAGTATACCGCGTCAATCAAGGGCTTTCACTCGGCGGGTATGGTGAGGCCGTTTACACCAATTTCAGCAAGAGCGACAGCTATGTAAAAGATAGAAATCTCAAAGACACGGCAAATATGCTTCGGGGTGTTCTATATGTGGGCTACAAGTTCAATGATTGGATTATCCTGAACAATGAGCTTGAATTTGAACATGCCAGCACAGGTAAATCCGGTCAGGTTTCAGTAGAATTTTCTCAACTCGATTTTTTGTTGAATCCCTATGCTAATGCTCGAGCCGGTATGTCGCTTGTTCCCATGGGAATCATCAACGAAATCCATGAAGGCCCTACTTTTCACGGTAACTATCGACCAGAAGTTGAAAGAACCATCATACCCTCAACTTGGCGTGAAATTGGGGCCGGAATGTTTGGTGAGCTAGCGCCGGGACTGCAATATCGCATGTACGGAATGAATGGCTTGAACGCGACTGGATTTACGAGTGGCGGCATTCGTGATGGTCGTCAAAATGCAAGTAAGGCGGTTGCCGAGGACTTGGCATTCACTGGGCGCATTGATTATGACATGCCTTTTGCGCCAGGCCTGCTGGCAGGTGCCTCGGCGTGGGTAGGCAACTCTGGTCAAGGCTTTGAGTATGCAGGGCAAAAGGTCGATGCACTGACTCAGCTTTACGAAGGGCATCTTCAGTACCACTGGCGTGGACTGGAAATGAGGGCGCTAGGAGCAGTAGGAAGTATTGGAAATGCCGAGCAATTGAGTCTCCAGAGAAAACAGACGATTGGCAGCCAAAACTATGGATGGTACACAGAGGCTGCCTACAATGTTATTCCATTATTCTCAAGCGAGATTACGCACTATCTGGCGCCTTTCTTCCGTTACGAAGCATATAACACATTGGCGGAAGTGCCTGATGGGTTTACTGATTATGATGGTCTTTATAATCGATGGATATATCAAGCTGGTCTGACTTACAAGCCCATTGAAAACGTTGCTGTAAAGTTTGACTATAGAAACTTCAATTCAGAGGCCGGAAAGCTGCCTGACGAGTATAACTTAGGCGTGGCCTTCATGTATTAATCCCAGGCAATAGCTTCCGGTCCGCGCTTAATAATCTGGGTAATGTAAAACTAATCTGGATAAATAAACTATGAATCCTTATTATTTGTTCTTTGTGCCTTTTTTGCTTGTGGCTTGCGCTACTTCAGCGCCCACTTCGCAAGTAAAAAAGCTTTCTCAGGATACATATGAGATTAATAAAGTCGGTGGGTGGGGTTATGATCTGCGTGATCTGAAATCCGAGGTGAAAGCCAGCGCCGAATTGTTTTCAAAATCAGCGGGAAAGGACATGGTTGTCATTTCTGAGGAAGTGAAGCCAGATGCCAAAGTTGGCACTTACCCCGCCTATGATGATACCTATGTCTTGAGGTTTAGGCTGATTGATAAAACAAAATAAAGAGATTTCTTCGGCAAAGTACTTGGGGTGCTTCGCACCCCTTTTTTATCTGGGGAGAATGGATGAAAACCATGATCTACATTCTTTTACTTTTTCTTGATGGCTGTACGTCGTTCGCTGGTTATCGCCCGAACATTGATATGGAAGGCGTAGATCGGAGTCAATACGTTCGGGACATGCGCTCTTGTGAGCAGTCCTCAAGCAGTGAAGGTTTCAGTGTAACTAACCCGATTGCAAAGTGCATGGTTGCCAAAGGCTATCGACTTAGCCATAGCTATCATTGAGGTCGCTTGTTTCGTTAGTTTTGTGCCTCTTCCATATCGGCAACTCTGCAAGTCGACCAATAATAAT
>DIVI01000223.1 GCA_002423305.1 Methylococcus sp. UBA6136
CTCAAACCCGATGGATTTGCGGACAGCCGCTGGATCTCTTGATGACTTTCAGCTGGGTCCCCTTCTCGTTACTCGCCATGGCCAACCTGAACAACCCCGAAGGTTTGAAGAGTCTGATGGTCTCGGTTTTCCTGTTCTCCTTCATGCATCAGCCCCTCAGTCTCTTTCTGGTTTACGGGGATCCCCAACGTTTCGAGCTTCGACGCAAGCTGTTTACCTGGAGCCCATTGGTTTTTGCCGTGGCTATTTACCTCGCCTTGCATGTCAGTCCGCTGCTGCTCGCACTCCTGGCCGGGATCTGGAATGTGGAACATACCCTCATGCAACGCTATGGCATTGCCCGCATCTACGGCCGAATGATGGGCCAGAATCAAGGTGGGGTTGAACTGCCGATGTTGTTTTCATGGCTATTGCTGGCCGCTGCATGGGCAGCCGCTGATCCGCATACCATGGAGCGCGTCGCTTCCTTAGGCATGCGCGGCGCCAATCGCTCGGCTTTCGAGATGCTGGCTGAATGGAGAACCGTTGCCGAAGCCCTGCTAATCCCCTTGTCGGCCGCTGTGCTGATACTGGCGGCTAAATGGTGGATCGAGGAATCACAACGACCCAGCAACCGCGCCAAGCATCTCTATCTGGCCTCGACCCTGGCTCTGTTCGTGGTCATGATCGTCAATCCGATCATGGGTTTCGTCGGCTACGTGGGGGCGCATTCGTTTGAATATTTCATCATCGTCAACCGCGCCATCGAAAAAGGCTACATAGAGCCACAGAACCAGCGAAGTGCGTTGGGGCGGGCAGCCAATGGCAAACTGGGTCGGTTGGGCTTACTGACGGGTTATCTGATACTGATCGTAGGGACGATATATCTGCTGGAGAACCACGCCTCGTTTATGGTCTACTCGATGATTTTCTTCACCCTCGGCGCCTTGCACTTTTTCTATGACGGCTTCATCTGGAAACTGCGCAACCCGCAGGTCGCTCGCAGCGTGGGTGCTGGAAGTTACTGAGTTTTTGAGCCAGCCTCGACTGAGACCGACAAACCACGCAGGACGATGCCCCACGTCCACCACAAACGGCACGGACAGGCGTCCGCCTATCCGTTCTGCATCGCCACCGGTCATCACCAATCGCACCGACTCATTCATCTCCTCGGCGGAGCCAACACAGCGTTTTTTCGACGCGTCCACCACCAGACTGTACGTCGGTCTCACACAACACGGTTTGACGAGACGCTTGCAGTTCAGCGGCAAAAACGTCGAAGCAGCCAACCATGTCCTTGCTGAATTAAAGCATACGAGGCATTCCGCCAAGAGACAAAGTCGGATCCGATGCCATGGATCTGATCCAGGAAAAGTTGAACATCGGGATCATGCCGGTCCATTTTGGCTAGACGATCACGCACCAGCACCCGGCCGCTCGACAGCATCAAGCCCAGCAGAAAACTGATCATGGCGATCCGCATTCGCTTTGGGCCGGTACGCTTGGCGGAGGGTTGCTCGAGAATCTTCAACAGCTTTTTATTTTCCTCCACCTTAATCTTGGCTAATTCCAATTCCTTGCGCAGGCTCATGAACAACTCTTCCTGAACCTTGACCGCCCGTTCCAGCCGCTGGCTTTCTGCAGTCAAGCGTGGCACGTCGATTTTGTGGTTGCGAGTAAGAAATGCCGACCATGCCGTCTCAGCCTGTCTCAAACCTTGTTCGCTATCATAAAGACGCTGCTGAATAAAACCCCGATTTTGAATGGCCTTATAAGTGCGCTCATCACCACCCTGCGCCGCTATGGCCTCCAGCACAGCGGCTGCAATATTTGTTGCCAAGTCCGCACTCTTGGAGTTGACCGACAATTCCAGGATCATGCGCTTAGCGCTGGCATCCGGCGGCTTGAGACTGACCATATTCCTTAGCTTGTCAACCGCCTGTTCAGTCAGCAGTTCCTCATCGTCCTCGTCGCCCACCAACTCCTGAAGCCAGTCATTGTCCGGATTGTTTTTGGCCTTCAGCAGTTGGCGCTTGACCATTCCCGCCAGAAACTCGCCGCTGTTCAGCAACGCGGAGTAATACTCAGGAACAGATGAAAGCTCATCGCCACCGCCAGAACCCCCTCCCAGCTTTTCGGCCATACCCGATTCGGCGGAATTCATGAATGATGCCGTTGCCGTATACGCCGGCGACATGAACAAGGTCAGAACCCAGACGGCCAGCATTAAATAAATCGCTGGCAACAGGATCGCCCGCCGGTTAATCAGGAGCAGGTTGACGATCGGCAACAGATGAATCACATCCTCATCGGCAGGCGGCCTGATGGGGGACGCAGGATCCACCCCAGGCGCGACCTGGGGAATCAGCTTGGAGGTATCCTGACTCATTGTGCTGGCGCCAATGTTCTCTTGGTAACCATGATCTGGCTCCCGCCCGGAATGATCGGGTTGAACGGCTGATTACCCGTCTTCACCAACAGCCCGCCATCCGGCAGCAGCACGCTGATGCTTTCAAGATCGGCATCAGGCGCGAATCCACCGCTCAGATTCAGGTAGTAACCGAGCGGAGCACCGGCGATGTGCTGAATCAGTGCGGGTTTGTTGACAGCCCCCTTCACATCCACTACTTGCAGTTGCTCCGTTGCGCGAATGAACGGTACCTCAATCACACTGCCGGGCGGTATGTCCGAGGTTAACCCGACTACCGAGCGACCCTTTTTACCCGTGGTGGCAGCAATTTTCACCGGCAGCGCCGTCTGATTGGCGGTAAACACGCGAATATTGGCGATATCGGCCTTTTCCAGATATCCGCCGCACAAGTCCACATATTCGGCCAAGGTCCGGCCCGGCTTATGCTTGAGACTCAACTCCCGCTTCACGGCTCCGCGGACTTCGACCACCCCGGGATTGGACGGAACCACGATCCGATCATCTGCCTTCAGCACGATGTCATCGGCCCCCTTCGGCTTATCCAGCGCCGCCCGAATGTTGACCGGAATACGAAATACGCGGCCAGAACCATCTGGGTCAGCACCCGTTGCGGTACCCTCCCTACGCCTTTCTACCGTGGCGCCTTCCGGAAGAGCGGCTTCCTTCAAGCCACCCGACCTGCGGACAACCATCGACAGGGTTTCATTCTTCTCAACAAGCGAGTAGTGACCGGGTTCCGTCACTTCGCCCTCGATCAATACCGAAGACGACCGCTCCCAACCCGGCAAGGCACGAATGGTGATGCGATCATCCGGCTTCACGGGCGTGCGCTGTTCGCGGGGGAGGTTGGCGAAATTCTTCATGTCGACAGGGATACGCTGAGTGGTTAACACCATCTGCCCCTCGGGCTCATTGCCGGTGATATCCCGCTCCGATCGAGCGATGGTGGCCTCAACCTTGAAGGCATCCGGCACAAGACCGCCCGCCATCATGATGACATCCTCGAGCGTCATGCCCTCAGCGATCGGGAAAGTGCCGGATTGCTTGACCAGCCCATCGATGGTCACGCGCTGATCGCTGCGCATTTCCTCGAAGGAATAAATCCGTACAACATCATCCTCTTCCAGCGGTTGATTGGCTGAACTGTCATTGTCCAGCAGGGCGCCCACATTGAAGGGGATGGTCATCTTGCCAACCGTACCCGGCTCCCTGCGGAAAATATACCCCATGTCCGGAAATACCGAGCGACGGAAGGAAGCATCCTGAAAACCGCCCCGGTTC
>DIVI01000089.1 GCA_002423305.1 Methylococcus sp. UBA6136
CCATCAGCAGCAAAACCCGAAATGGTCCAAACAGGGCGAACTGGTGCATCTTGTAGAGCGAAAGATAGACCATGCGGGCGACTAAGCCCTCGATCATCACCGACCCCATCAAATTGCCCATCAGATTACCGACGGTGCTGTATTTACCCAGCGACACCAACGACCCATAGTCCAGGTATTTAAAGGCTTTCTGCTTTTTGCACTTGAGGCGATAAGCCAGATTCTCGAGCACCAGACTGGCCATCTGATGGGCGGACTGCGCTCGTGGCGGCACATTGACACCCTTGCCCGTCCATTCGCAGGCCGCGCAATCACCGATGGCGTAGATGTCGTCATCCCGCGTCGTCTGCAGCGTCGGCTTCACGACCAGCTGATTGATGCGATTGGTCTCGAGGCCATCGATGTCCTTGAGAAAATCGGGCGCCTTGACACCCGCCGCCCACACCCTCGCAGCCGCACGGATGAACTCGCCGGATTCGGTTCGCATCCCCTCGCTGGTCACCTCCACCACCTTGACGCCCAGCATGACATTGATGCCGAGACTGCGAAGCTGCTCCAGCGTGGCACGCGAGAGTCGCTCCGGCAAACCCGCCAACAAGGTCGGCGCAGCTTCCAGGATATGAATCTTGATGTCGGATGGCTTGATGTGATCCAGGCCATAGGAATTCAGCAAGCGTGCCGCCTGATAAAGCTGTGCCGACAACTCGATGCCGGTGGCTCCACCGCCGACGATGGCAACATCCAGTTCGCCCGGCTTGCCGGTTCCGCCTGCGGCCTGTGCTCGCAGATACGCTTCCAGCAGCCGATTCTGGAACTGCTCAGCCTCCTCGGTCGAATCGAGAAACATGCAGTGCTCGGCAACGCCGGGTATCCCGAAATCGTTGCAGACACTGCCCACTGCCACTACAAGAATGTCGTAAGGAAAGGGTCGCTCCGGCATGATCTGTTCGCCGCCTGCGCTGAACAGGGGTGCGAGCCGGATCTGCTTTCTTTGCCTGTCCAGACCGTTCATGCGACCCAGCACGAAGCGAAAATGGTTATCGCTGGCCTGAGCCAGGTATTCCAGCTCATCATCATGCGAGTCGAGTGTTCCGGCCGCTACCTCATGCAGCAAGGGCTTCCAGATATGCGTCCGGCTGCTGTCGATCAGCGTAATTTCGGCCCGGCCCTTGCGGCCCAGAGTCTTGCCCAATTGGGTCACCAGCTCGAGACCGCCGGCACCTCCGCCGACCACCACGATTTTGGGACATTGAGTGGCACTGGATGCTTTCATACAGACTCCTGATTTTTCTTGTGATTATGGGATTTGGAGGGGCGACTCAGTCTATCCCCTTGCCCCCCCGCTTGTCCTCCACTGCGGAGGTGACGGCAGGGCGAAACAGATGGCGGAACTTCCGGCGATGCCGGCGATTGGAAAAATCATCGAACCACGCCTCAAATCGGTCTCGCAAATGGGATTCCTGATGATGGAGATGGCCCAGCAACGCCCCGATGGCCAGCAGGGTGTCGATCGGCACCGACCGGTCGCGTAGCACCTCGGCCAACTCGCGCAGATGCCCGACCTGGACGCTCATGTCCTGGTAATCACCCAGATGCGTTTGCAGCTTCTTGAGCCTCCGCAGCAATGGCTGCATCTCATCGGCGGGATAGAGCCCCTGAAACAGCTCCATCTGATAACGCAGCTTCTTGGCGGTTTTTCGCAGTGTGTGCAACGCCTCGGGTGGGCTTTCCGGATTGATGGACTTGCCTTCCTGCAGCAACCGACGATAGAGCTTCCATATCTTTGCACCGGCCAGTGCCCCGATCGGCACGCGAGCCTTTTCCGCCGTGGGTCGGCGGGGAACCGGACGCTCGAGAAAAGACGCCCAGGCTTGGAGAAATCGGTGATGCGTAGTCGAACCTAACCGCGCATTCAGCGCCTCATGCGCGCCATGACTCAGAGTCATTACCTCTTCGCGCAAGGGTTGCAACTGGCCCTGCATTGCATTCGGCAATTCCGCATCCAGGCCCGCCAACGCCAGCAGAAAAACATCCATATCCCGCGCTCCACTGGTCGCCCGAGCCAGATCGGCGAACCCGTCCCGGAACCTTTGCAACACACTCGGAGGCAGTGCAGCCCCCATCTGCCCCAGCACTGCGCGGGTCCGCCGAACCGCCACGCGATAATCGTGCAGGAACTCGGTGTCGATCTCCGCCAGAAGACCCGCTTCATTCACTTGCATTGTTTCCAGCAGCTGAAGTAGCACCTGCTTGACCGCCCCATCCGCGCGCATTTCGGGATCGGTGATAACGGCCGGTGGAATGACCGTCACCGGCCAGGCGTTGCTCAAAACCCACACTGCCGATTGATAAAGACTGGTATCGGCCACCTCGAGTGTCGGCTCGGCACACAAGGATTCCGCCAGCGCCCGAAACTCCTTGCGGTGCCCCTTGACGGGAATCAGCCTCAGCCGGGCTTGCAGCGGACTCTTTCGGCGCTTGTTTCTCACCGCCAAAGAATCGAGGCCCAGCGCCAACACGGCGACGCCATCCGCCGCTTCGATCACCCAATCGGCGCAGGTGCCTGTCATGTCGACCTGCGGCATCAAGGCCCGAACACCCAGAATCGGAGCCAGCCAGTCATAACAATCCAGTCGGCTCAATTCAGCTGCAAATACCGGCGCCTTGCCCGACCACGGCAGCACCTCACGCAGGCCCTGATTACACTGGCAAACACAGCGACTGAGCCCGTCCTCATCCCTTTCGATGGCCAGCCAGGCACCGGCCTTCAGTAGCCGCCGGTCAAAGGTATCCAGCAGCGTCAGCCGGACTTGGCTTTCCCTGACCAAAACAAGTCGACCGGGCGTGACCATCCCCTCAATCAGGAAGGAGGCTGGCAGCAGAAATTCCGTCGGCAGGGATTCACTCATGGGTCTATCCACATCAAGGAGCCTCGAAAACTGCGCTTCGACGAGCTCAGCGCGAACGGCATCCTATATATAACAGCCAGTTATCCGTTCATGCTGTGCCCTTTGGCTTCGCTCAGGAGAGCCTTGTCGAAGCATGAGCGGATGGTGTTTCGGGGTTCCCATCAGGCAATGGGAGATCGAATTCTCGCACAGCCTCTCACCCCGACGGCGACCTATCTGGAGAGGGATGACGCCTCCCCTTCAAAAAACGAGCGATCACAACGGTCATATGACTTTGATACCATCGCTGGCCCGCTAACTGCATAAGACGGGATGCAGATCGTGCCCTCGATTCGAAAATTTCATGAGACATACCCACTATCACGCCGACATCTCCTCCCAACCCGATGACGACCTCCTTGGCCGCCTGGCCGCGGGGTATGGCGACCCGGAACGGCAACAGATTGCCGCGGCGCTGGAACTGGCGCGCAAGGCTCAGGAGGAAGACACCCTCACCCGCCCCCGAGGGATTGATGTCGCGCATATCCTGCATCAATTACGTGTGGATGCGACGACCATTCAGGTCGCCCTGCTCAGCGACCCCTACATTCGCGACAGCATCGATGCCCAGCTGATCGAGCGCCGTTTCGGCGCCAAAACCGCCGAACTGGTGCAGAAGGTCAACTGGCTGAACACTTTCGATGAGTACCATAAGGCGGAAACCAAGGAGCCGGACCAGGCCGAGTTGCTGCGCAGCATGCTGCTGGCCGTGGTCAACGATGTTCGGGCCGTGCTCGTCAAGCTGGCCTATCGATTGCAGAGACTGCGACTGCTCAAAGACCACCCCGACCCGGTCCTGCGCCGCAACATCGCACTGGAAACCCTGGATTTGCTGACCCCGCTGGCAAACCGGCTGGGCGTGGGCCAGTTGAAGTGGGAGATGGAAGATCTCTCCTTCCGTTATCTGGAACCCGAAGAATACAAACGGCTGGCTAAATCGTTGGCCTCCAACCGCGCCGCCCGGGAAAGCTTCGTCCAGCATTTCATCCATGACTTGCGGGAAAAACTGGAGACGGCAGGGGTTACGGCGCGGGTATTCGGCCGGCCCAAGCACATCTACAGCATCCACAAGAAAATCGAACGTAAGGACATTCCGCTCGAAGAACTATATGACCTGCATGCCGTCCGCGTCATCGTCAGGGATGTCTCGACCTGCTACACCGTCCTGGGACTGGTTCACAGCGCCTGGCTGCATATTCCCAAGGAATTCGACGACTACATCGCCAACCCCAAGGCCAACGGCTATCAGTCGCTGCATACGGTGGTCATCGGGCCGGAAGGCCGGCCGGTGGAAATCCAGATTCGCACCGAAGACATGCACAGCTTCGCCGAATTCGGTGTGGCCGCCCACTGGCGCTACAAGGAGGGCAGCAAGCAGGATCAGGCGCTGGACCGGAACGTCAATACGCTGCGGCAACTGCTGGAGTCCCGCGACGACGAGCAAGGCATTCTCGATTCATTTCGCTCGGAAGTCTTCGAGGACCAGATTTTCGTCCTGACGCCCAAGGGCCAGGTCATTCGCTTGCGCAAGGGCGCCACTCCGGTGGATTTCGCCTATGGCATCCACACCGAGGTCGGCCATCGTTGTCGGGGCGCCAAGATCAATGGCCGCATGACCTCGCTGACGCACCCCCTGAAGTCGGGCGACAAGGTGGAAATCCTTACCGCCAAGCATGGCGGCCCAAGCCTGGGCTGGGTTGATCCGCACCTGGGCTACGTCAAGACCGCCCATGCCCGCAACAAGATTCGCGCCTGGTTTCGCCAGCAGGATCACGAACGGCACATGAAGGCCGGCAAGCACCTCTTTGACCAGGAGCGGCAGAAACTGGGCGTGCGCGAGGCCGACCTGGAACAGCTGGCGCGGCACTTCCATCTGCCGCGGGCGGATGATCTGCTGCTGGCACTGGGCCGCACCGACATCAGCGCCGTTCAACTGGCCGCCGCCCTGAAACCCGGCGACCTCAACCAGAAGGCAGCGGCCAGGCCCGTCCCAAGCCCACGCAAGCCGGTAGTCGCCCCAGCCAGCGACGAAATCACCATCCAGGGCGTACGCAATCTGGTGACCCACATTGCCCGTTGCTGCGAACCCAAACCCGGCGAACCCATCATCGGCTTTGTTACCGTGGTGCGCGGCATTGCCATCCATCGGCAGGACTGTCCCAACATCCTGCAACTGGCGCCGGAGAAACATGGCCGGCTGATGGACGTCACCTGGGGCGCGGAGCCCGAAGGTTTCTCGGTCGACATCGAAGCGCGGGCGCTGGATCGCAAGGGGCTATTGAAGGACATCACCCACATCCTCGCCGCCGAACACATCAACATCCTCAGAACCCACAGCTACACCGACACCCAGGACAACACCGTGGTGATGGAAATTACCGCCGAGGTCATGGACTTGGGCCAACTCAGCCAGGCGCTCGGGCAAATCGCCGAGGTGCACAACGTGCTGGAAGTCTGTCGCAAGGAGCCAGGACAGATGCACTAAGCCAGTCTCAGCGCTGTCAGGGAGCCTCGAAAAACGGCGCTTCGTCAAGGCTCTCCTGAGCTTCATCGAAGGGCTCAGCGCGAACGGGCTCCCATATATAACAGCCAGTTATCCGTTCGTGCTGAGCTTGTCGAAGCATGAGCGGATCGTTTTTCGAGGTTCCCGTCAGGCCGATAAAGACAGCCCCTCCAGAACCGAGTAGGCCAGAACACTGCACGAACTGGTCGCGATCAATCTGGCGGGCTTGAACGGTATCCTTTCAAGTCAAGGGCTACCAGGCCTGAACGGACGAATCGACTGGGCATAACGAAACAGATTGCCGGGATCGACGTCTGATTTGATCGCACGCAGCCGGGGGAGATTTTCCCCGTAATACGCCTCAGCCCAATCCTGCAGGGACGGGTCCGGAAAGTTCTGGTAAGCCCCACCGCCACACAGCGGACTGATCATTTCATAAAAGCCATTCTGCCAACGATGTGCCCGATAGCGGGACGTCATCGTTTGTCCGGGAGTCCAGGTGATTTCAATCGAGGACAGCCATTGGCTGGCTCGGTGGACAAAGGCCGTATCAGCGGGAGCGAGTGCCTGGGTCGCCCCGCCGGTCAGGTAGAACTTGATGTTCCCCGCACCTTGAGCGTTCGGCCACCGGGGCAACCAATCTCTTATGGTGGCGATGATCTCAGGCGTCATGGGACCATTGATGAAACGCGACCGCTCCTGGTAATAGCCCGGCCCATCGTCTGCCGCTAGAAAAGCGGAGGCATTCCAATAGGCCACTTGTTCTATGACGGTACTGCTCGGAGCCTTCATCGCGTTGATCGGCGCCAGGATCTCATCCAGTCTGGCAAGCGGCCCAATGAACTGACCGATGATAAGGACGTTGATAGAGGCCGGCTGGCCCGGAAGCGGCATGCCGGGCGTCAAGGTGATTTTGCAGCCAAACGCCTCGGGCGAGTTTTCCAGGTTTAGAAACAAGGTGGCCAGAAAGTCATCACTCACGGCATCCCAGGTCAATTGCAGCTCAATGGAGCGGTCAACCGGGAAGGTCTCCATCGTAAAAGCGGTATTGATGCCAAAAATCCCCCCGGCACCCCCTCGGCAGGCCCAGAACAGATCGGCATTCTCCTGGGCATTGGCCGTGACGATTTCACCATCGGCAAGCACCATCTCGGTGCTGACCAGCTTGTCACTGGCGAAGCCGTGACGACGCATATCAAAACCGACGCCACCCCCCAAAAGAAAACCGCCCGCACCCACCGTTGGGCAGCGACCATGCGTGATGGAACGACCAATACCCTGCAGCGCCGAATACACCGCCCCATTACGGATACCACCACCGACACGGATCGTCTGCCGAGCAGCGTCGTAAGCGGTTGTATTGAACTGCCGAAGATTGATCATCAAGCCTTCCGTGCAGGAATATCCTGCATAGGAATGACCACCCCCCCGGGTGATGAGTGGAATCCCATGCCGTTTTGCCCATTTGAGCGATGTCGCTATATCAGCCGCATCGGCACACAAAGCAATTCCGCCGGGCGTGATCGATCGATAACGCAAGTTGTTGGGGAGCGCCAGATTGGGGAAACCCGTTTCGCCAGGGCGAATCAGCGATCCCTTCAGCTGCAGCGCAAGTTGGCGCCAGGCCTTGGGCGATAGGGTGTCGTACTTACCGGCAAGCGGGGCAACCTGGGCCAGTCCGCTGGAAGGGTAATCCAGTAAAAGGCCGCCAGCCAACGTGGCGCTTGTGGTGAGAAACCGGCGCCGGCCTTGGCTGAAAGGGTTTATCGCTGACATGATGGTTAAAAAAATGGGGGGCTTAAGGAATGAAGTACATCAGGTTCGGCAATAGAAAGCCTTTTTTCAGAGCACCGAAAGACATGTCGCTGACCTGATCACCCAGACTTGCGATGATGGTGTACCCCTCACGCTCCAATTGGCGACGAACCTTGGCCTTGAAGGCCGCCGCTGTCGGCTCTGTATCCAGGGGCGATATTTCGCCCTGATCGTAGATGCGCTTCGTATGTGTTAACAGGCCCTAGAAAGTTGGCTTCAAAACGTTATTGGAAAGTTGGCGAAAGGGTCACGTCGCGGGTGAGCTGGAACCTGCAGGTCGTACTTGCATCATCGCACAGGCCACTGGAATACCATCCCTTAAAGTTTTTTCTGCTCTCGCAATTTGGGTGCTTAGCCAACGATTCAGGCATGTCTCGTCCGAAGGAAGCCATTGACCGACCCGATAAGGGGTTTCCGCCACTTCAGCATCGACGGCGAAGGCCAGCGTCGGTGACAGCACCGAAGCACCGGCGCCCAGTCCAACCCCTTCAGAAAATCTCTCTTTGATACGCTTGACATCAATTTTGCTTTTCTCAATTAAAAACCCCGAGCGTCAGCATATAGCCCACTGACGCTCAAAAGCGACCAACTATCGGGTCAAAATATTCTCACAAGTGAGTGACCGTTCGGCCTGATCACACCGCGCGAATTCCTTGCCATCGGGGCCAAAGTGATTCCAGGTCCATTGAGTCCTCTTCTTGCCCGGCACCGCCATGGCGTAGCCAAAGCGGCGCGCAGTCCACATCGGCTTTTCCGGCACCGGATAGGCCATCATGCCGGCAGGTACGCCAGCAACCAATTCTCCGGTCGGTGCCTGCAGTGGGCC
>DIVI01000069.1 GCA_002423305.1 Methylococcus sp. UBA6136
CCAAACCCAGCTCGGGTTTAGAGGCCGGAGCCAATCCGTTGGGACAGATACGCAGGGTGCAGCGGTAAAGAATCATGGGGCGAATAAAAATTCCCACAACTTGATGTCGGCTCCCGACGTCGCCGGGTTCTCTTATTCCTTTATGACCAAAATGGTTAACATTGGCGGCGGTCTGGGGTTGTGGCTTGCAGTGCCCAGCGCCTGTCACTCCCTTGGGCCGGAGCAATTGCGCTAAGCGCGCGTCTCGGGATCCCGGCTGACCCTAGACCAGCGTCACGCCATCCTCCTCGGCCAGGCCGAGGATGCCGCGAAGAATTTCGTGGCGTAGTTCTGCCTCAGTCGCACCGTGTGGCACTTCCAGATTGAAGCCAACCAGGATGTCCAGGTTACCGGCGTCAAAGTCGTGCAGTTCCACCCGAATGTCCGGCTTGACCGTATGCGGATGGGCTTTCAGCAAATCCCTGATGCCGGCCAGAAACGTATCCAGCTTCACGCTCGGCATGTCGGTAGGCAGCCGCAAGTGGGTCTGAATGTGTCGATAGCTGCGTCGGTCCAGGTTGTCGATGGTGCTGTTGACCAGATCGCTGCTGGGAATGGTCACCACAGAATGCTGCGAAGTCCGGATACGGGTGCTGCGGAACCCGACACTTTCGACCTTGCCCTCAATGCCCTTGACGGCAATCTTGTTGCCGGTGACAAAGGGTTTCTCAAACATGATGATCAATGAGCCAATGAGGTTGGCCAGGGTTTGCTGGGCGGCCAGCGCAAAGGCCAGACCACCGACGCCCAGGCCGGCTACGACTGAATAGGCCGGCAAGCCCAGGCGGTCGGCGCCGGTGACGAGAATGAACACGACCACAATGACCGTGATCAGGCGAACGACCAGCCGGATCAACTGGCCGTCTATGCTGCCGGTCCTGAGGCGCTCGGAGGCGATGACCGATTCCGCCAACACCCCACCGATCGACCAGACCGTCCACGCCAGGGCCAGGTAAAGCAGGCAGGTCAGGGAGAGCGTTATCCATTCAAATACCGGGCTGGATACTCGCAGGATATCCGAGAGCACGAAGGCACTGGCTGGCGCCATCACCATCATGCTGACTGGTCGCAATAATCGCCGCCAGTTGCCTTGGGGAATCCGGCGTGTCAGACGAAAACAGCCCATGACGCCGAGCGCCGCAACCCCCAGCACCAACAGCAGGCCAATCCAGCGCCAGAAGGGCTGATTGAGTAGCGCGTCTCGTGTCCAGCCTGGCATTTCCATTAACCAGCGTGGCGGGATGATGTGCCTGAGTGCGTAGGCCAGCGCCATGGGCTGACGCGAATACCATTCGTACCAATCCACCGTTTCACCTCTATGGTAGGACAGGTGTTTGACCTTGTCGTAAAACACCGGAGTCCGGTTGATCGTCTCGGCGTCAAACAGATATTCGCCGGCCCGGGGCCCTTTTTCCACCCTGGAGATGCGGATTTCAGTATCCGGCAATACCCAGCGCGTCAGGCCTGCGGTGATCATGGTCTTGGCGTCCGGAATGGCCTCCGCCGGCGGCAGCTCCAATCGGCCAAGGACTTCATTCAACTGAATGGAAAGCCGCCGGGCCGATTCCTCGACCACGGCCGGGGGCAACTCACTCAGGTCCAGGGCCCGCTCTGCGGCTTCTATGTTGGAAACATAGAGCATATGGCCGTACAGCACGGATGGCTTCGCGAAAAGATCACCAGAATTCAGGTACGAGGAGAGGGCATCGAAATAGACGGAGCGGGACCGGTTCATGCTGTCCAGGAAACCCAGCAAGGTCGACCGGGGGCTGGAGGTATCGATCGGTTTCAGGGGAGCGGGGGCGCTGATAGCCTCGTCGGCCCGGATCTCTCCGTTGAGCAAGGACAAGACCAGGAAAATCGGTGCGATCAGGTGTTTGCAACGGAGGCTCATCTTCGTGGTGCTCGATTCAGTGTGAATGTCCGATCTTTGTCATGCTGGTCTCTGGCTCACTCATACCGCACGGCGATGACGAACCAGGTCGTGGGTCCGCTGGGTGTCGCAACGGTGACTTCGTCATCGAGAGACTTTTTTAGCAGCGCCCTGGCCACGGGGGAATCGACACTGATCCAGCCCTGCTGGGTGTCGATTTCGTCTGCGCCAACAATGCGGAAGGTGCTTTCCTTGCCGTCCTCGTCCTCCAGTGTGACCCAGGCGCCAAAGAACACGCGGTCGCGGTTGCCGGGCAGTTCCCGCACCACGGTCAGGGATGGCAGCCGTTTCTGCAGGTAGCGAATGCGTCGGTCGATTTCGCGCAGTTCTTTCTTGCGGTAGATGTACTCGGCATTCTCCGAGCGATCACCTTCGGCCGCGGCGGCGGCCAGGTGTTGGGTGACATCGGCGCGTCGCACCCATAGCGCCTTCATCTCCGACTCCAGCCGCTCTGCGCCATCGGCAGTGATGTAGGGGGACGATTTGGGCGAGGGAGGCCGCCAGCGGGACATGGGTTGAGATTCGTTCCAAAAATGATTGAAAAGTATAGCAGTCGCCAATCAGCCTGACCCCTGCTTCGAGCGGCTGGTGAAAGTTGCTTGACATGCGGATTAAACAACTGTTTAAATGATGCAAATTAAACGATTGTTTGAGGTGGTCGCCCCATGAGTCAGCTGGACGAACAGGACCTTACCCGCGACCGCATTCTCCAGGCCGCACTGGAGAGTTTTGCCGAACGTGGCTTCAAGGCGACGACGGTGCGGGATATCTGCTCGCAGGCGGGCGTAAATGTAGCCTCGGTCAATTATTACTTTCGCAGCAAGGAATCTCTTTACAAGGAGGCGCTGGTCTATTCGTTCAAGGAGGTTGACCGCAAATATCCGCCGGCCGTCCTGGCCAGTGAACTGCTGCCGCCCGAGGATCGCTTGCGTCTCTTCATCCGCACTCTGTTACTGCGATTGATGGATAACGGTCAGTTGGGTCTCCACGCCAAGCTCATGGCCCGCGAAATCGCTGAACCGACCGCGGCACTGGACTACGTGGTTGAAACCGTCATGCGCCCCCGTTTCGAGATGCTGAGGACTTTGCTGCCTGATTTCGTGGGTGATGGCTGGGATGCGGCGGACATTGATCGCTTTATTCTGAGTCTTATCGGCCAATGCCTGATCTATCGGCATGCACGGCCCATGGTGGAGCGGCTGTGTCCTGAGACGATGAGCAGTCCTGATGCCATCAACCGCACAGCGGAGGTGATCTTTGAATTCTCCCTGGCGGCCCTGGGTCAGCTGGGTACCGGAATAGGGCAAAGGACATGAATTACATCGCGCTGAAAATGCTGATGGGCGATCGGGGCAAGTACCTCGGCATCGTCATGGGTCTGACCTTCGCTTCCCTGATCATGACTCAGCAGCCGGCGATTTTCGTCGGTTTAATGATGCGTTCCTATAGCTTCATTACCGATGTTGGATTGCCTGATATCTGGGTGATGGACCCCAAGGTGCAGTTCATCGATGACGTGAAGCCCATGCAGGACATGGAGCTTTATCGGGTGCGTGGTATCGAGGGGGTGGAATGGGCCATGCCGCTCTACAAGGGATTGATCAAGGCGCGACTGGCGAACGGCAATTTTCAGACCTGCAATGTCATCGGTCTCGATGATGCGACCCTGATTGGTGGTCCGCCGCAGATGCTGGAAGGACGGTTGGAGGATTTGCGGCGCAGTGATGCGGTCATCATCGACAAGGCTGGCGCCGTGGAAAAGCTGGGTGTGCCGGGCCCGGACGGCAAACCCATCCCGCTGAAAGTGGGCGATACGCTGGAGCTGAACGACCGCCGCGCCATTGTCGTCGGCATTGCCAAGACCACGCGCACCTTTCAGTCGCAGCCGGTGGTCTACACCACCTACACCCGGGCCATGATGTACGCCCCGCGCGAGCGCAAGCTGCTGTCCTTCATTCTGGTCAAGGCCAAGCCGGGCGAAGATCCCAAGGCGGTGACCGAGCGCATCCGCCGTAGCACCGATCTGGCCGCCTATACCCAAGCGGAATTCCAGAAGCTCACCTACGACTACTTCATGGAAAACACCGGTATTCCGATCAACTTCGGCATTTCGGTCACCTTGGGCTTCATAGTCGGGGCGGCCATCGCTGGTCAGACGTTTTACAGCTTCACCATGGAAAACCTGCGTCAGTTCGGCGTGCTCAAGGCCATGGGAACCAGCAACTGGACTCTACTGCGAATGATCCTTTTGCAGGCAACGCTGGTGGGCATCATCGGTTATGGGTTGGGCGTAGGGCTGACTTCGCTGTTCGGTTGGGCCATGCGAAACACCATTCTGGCCTTCAAGTTTCCCTGGGAACTACTGGTCTTCAGTGGTGTGGGGGTGACCCTGATCTGCATATTTGCTGCGCTGATCAGCATCCGCAAGGTCATCGCGCTGGAGCCCGCCGTGGTCTTTAAGGGTTAGGGCTGGCCATGGCTGAACTCGCCGTGCATTGCCGGGGCCTGATCAAAACCTACGATACCGGGGATCAGAAGGTTGTCGCCTTGCGAGGGGTCAATCTCGACATCCATACCGGCAAGCTGATGATGCTGGTGGGGCCGTCCGGTTGCGGAAAGACGACGCTGATCTCGGTCATTGCCGGCATTCTCGATCAGGATGAAGGGATTTGTCGGGTGTTCGGAGAGGATCTGCTGCACCTGAAACAAAAGGATCGTCTGCGGTTTCGGGCGCAGAACATCGGCTTCGTCTTTCAGGCTTACAACCTGTTGCCCACGCTGACGGCAGTCGAAAACGCCTCGATTCCGCTCATCATCAACGGCATGAAACGGCAGGAAGCCACCCGTCGGGCGGGTGACATGCTGGAGCGGGTCGGTCTGGGCCAACGGCTGAGTTCATTGCCCGCGCAATTGTCCGGTGGCCAGCAACAGCGCGTGGCCATCGCCCGGGCACTGGTGCACAACCCGCGGCTGATTGTCTGCGACGAACCGACCAGCGCGCTCGATCACGAAACCGGGCATCACGTCATGGAACTCCTGAAGGCGATTGCCCTGGATGATCGCAAGGCACTGGTCATCGTGACTCATGACGCCCGAATTTTCGAGTTCGCCGACGGGATTGCGCGGATGGACGATGGCCATATCACGAAACTGGAGGATCGACAGATTGAGCATCACGCAGCCAAGGAGACTATGGATGCCTAGCGCGAACGGAACCACACTCTCGGGACGAATTTAAGTCATGTTACCGAAAGCGACCCTACCCATTCTGGCGGCTGCCGGCTTCGCCTTCGGCATCTATTCCGTCATCAACGGCAACAAGCTGGTGCCTGTCGCGCCGGCGGTGGTGGAACCGGCCCGGGCGCCGTTTCAATCCTTCATTGCCGGTTCCGGCATCATTGAGTCGAAGAACCGCAACGTGGTGATCGGCTCGGCGCTGCCCGGCATCGTCAAGATGCTGAATGTGAAGGTGGGCGATCGGGTGAAGGCGGGTGCTGTGCTGTTCACGGTCGATGACCGCGATGCGCAGGCTAACCTGACGATGAAGCGTGCGGATCTGGCGCTGAGCAAGGCCGCGGTCGAAGAAGCCACTGCCAGCCTTGCGGATGTCGAGGTGCTGCGCAAGCTGGCGGAATCCGTGACCGATCGTCGCGCCATCAGCGCGGAGGAACTGGAGCGGCGGCGTAATGCCGTGCTGATTGCCAAGGCCCGGTTGGACAGCGCCAAGGCTCGGGTGCTGCAGGCACAGTCACAGGTCGAGGCCACCGAAACCACGCTGGAGCGCCTGAACGTGCGGGCGCCCATGGATGGTGAAGTCCTGCAGGTGAACATCCGGCCCGGTGAATTCGCCATGGCCGGGGCCGTTTCCACACCGCTGCTGGTCATGGGCAACCTCGATCAACTGCATGTCCGCGTCGATATCGACGAGAACGATGCCTGGCGATTCCGCCCTAACGGCAAGGCGGTGGCCTATCTGCGGGGCAACCGGGAATTCAGCACACCGCTCACGCTGGCGTATGTCGAGCCGTTTGTGGTGCCCAAGCGCTCGTTGACCGGCGACAGCACGGAGCGGGTCGACATGCGGGTGCTGCAGGCGCTCTATCAATTCGATCGCAGCCGGCTTCATGCCTATGTCGGCCAGCAGGTGGATGTCTTCATCGAGGCGCCGGGATACGATGCTTTGACCTCACCTCCGCCGGCTTTCCGGGTTTTGGACGGGAAGCAAGTGCCATGAGACGGGGACTCATCGCCAGTCTCGGCGGTGTCTTGCTGTGCGGCTGCATGGTCGGGCCAGATTACCGGTTGCCCGAAATCAAGACACCCTCCAAGTATGCCGGAGCCCGCGATCATCACAATATCGCGCCGCCGGATGCCTGGTGGCAGGTGTTCGAGGATCCGATCCTGAACCGGCTGATCAAGGAAGGTGCCGCTTTCAACCTGGATGTGAAACAAACCGCGCAGCGAATACTCATGGCCCGTGCAGAACGCCAGCGCACTATCGCGGCGGGCCTGCCCAGCGTTGGCGCCAAGGCCGACGCCAGTCAGCGCCGCAACGACTTTATCACCGGCAGTGGGGGCGCAAACAATCCAGCATCCGGCGGTTATTTCGGCAATAGCCTGATTGACATCATTCAGGCGGGGTTTGATGTGCAATGGGAAATCGATCCGGCGGGTGGTCTGTTCCGTCGCATCGAGGCGGCCCAAGCCAGTGTCGAAGCCGAGCAGAATAATCGCCGAGCGATTCAGGTATCCCTGCAGGGCGAGGTGGCCCGGCTTTATATCGACCTACGCGCCAATCAACAGCAAATGGCCATCACTCGGGCCAATCTGGCGGCTCAGGAAGACACCCTGAGGCTTACCCATGAACGCTCCCACGCTGGCCTTGATAGCGAACAGGAAGTCACTCAGCAGCGAGCCCAGGTGGAAACCACGCGGTCGCAATGGCCCGCCTATGAAATAGCTGCGCGACAGGATGTGCATGCCTTGGCGGTCCTGTTGGGCAGATCGCCGGAGACGATGCTTTATCTGCTGGAAACCGACCCCCCCGTGCCCTCGGCGCCGACGAACGTGATCGCGGATTTGCCGTCGGAACTGTTGCGCCGTCGTCCCGATGTCATGCAGGCGGAAAGGCAACTGGCGGCGGCGACGGCAGACGTGGGCGCGGCTTCGGCGGAGTTGTATCCGAAGATTAATCTCACGGCCTTTCTGGGCATGCAGAACACCAAGCTGTCCGACTTTACCCCCGTTGGGAAATCCTGGGCCTTGGCCGGTGGATTAAATACGCCCATTTTCAACTGGGGACGAATTCAGGCCAACATCGATCGCAGCAATGCAGATCAGGAACAAGCCTTTCTGGCCTATCAGCAGAGCATCCTGACAGCGTTCAAGGAGGTGGAAGATGCGCTGGTGGCTTACCAGCAGGAGCAGGTTCGCCGCGCCGCACTGAAACAATCCGTGGACGCCAATGCGCTAGCCGTCAAATTTTCGGAAGAACGTTATCTGCGCGGGTTGACGGCGTTTCTGAATGTCCTTGAATCCCAGCGTGCGCTGTATCTCGCGCAAAGTAATCTGGTGGCGAGCAATGCCCGGGTTTCGACCAGCCTGGTGGCTCTTTACAAGGCGCTGGGTGGGGGCTGGCAGGCGGTCGAGCCAAAAAAACGGCCCGAGCCCGATTGGATGCCTGGCTGAGCGCTTTCCTACCCGGCCGCTGGCCGCCGCTCAATCCCCGTTGCGATGCTCCACGATCCGTCGCACCAGATCGAGTTGGTTTTTTGCTCTCAGTTTGACGATCAGACGTTCACGGTGTTTTTCGACAGTCCGATCGCTGATCTCGAGTGAAAGCGCCATCTCGCGGGTGGAATGGCCCTCGATCAGGCGATTCAGGATTTCTCGTTCTCGCGGGGTCAGCTGTTGAATCCGCTGTTCCATGTCGGTCTTCTCAGCCCGCTTCTGACGAAGACGCCAGTCCAGTGCCAGCGCTGCCTGAACGCGATCGAGAATGACCTGATGACTGGCGGGTTTTTCCAGAAAGTCGAACGCTCCATACTTCAGGGTCTGCACCGCCATTGGCACCTCTCCATGGCCGGTGAACATGATTACCGGTAGCGTCGAACCCAGGGTCTTGAGGTGTTCCAGCAGCAGGATGCCGCCCATGCCGGGCATCCTGACATCCAGAATCAGGCAGCCCTGCCGGGTCAGCGGATCTTGGGTGAGAAAGGCCTCGGCGGAGGGAAAGGTTTCCACCGGCAGGCCAATCGATTCGATCAACCAGCGCAGCGAGCGCCGCATATCGGCATCGTCATCGATGACATAAACCTTGGGTTCGCTATTCATGTGGCCCCTGCTGGCGCTTTTTCGGCAGCCTGATCGAGAAGGTAGATCCGCCCGGTCCGGACTCGGTGACGGCGATTTCACCGCTATGCGATTCGACGATGCTTTTGCAGATGGACAGGCCCAGCCCGACGCCGTCGGATTTGCTGGTCACGAAGGGGTCGAAAATGCGGGTGAGGCGGGCCGGGCTGAGTCCGATGCCGTTATCGCTGATGCGGATTTCCAGGGTATCGTCGGAAGCTGCGTACGGGGTCTGGATGCGGATAATGCGGGGCTGCCGTTCGATGGGTGCCAGCGCTTCAATGGCATTCAGAATCAGGTTAAGCAGCAATTGCTGAAGCTTGACCCGTTCCCCCTCAATCGGCGGCAAGCTATCCGGCAGGTCGTTATAGAGCT
>DIVI01000136.1:0-1258 GCA_002423305.1 Methylococcus sp. UBA6136
GCGCGATGCCGGCTACAGCGGTGGGAAGAGCAAATGGCAGGTCTACCAGCGCGTCAATGAGTTTTTTGCCGAAGAAGTCATAACGCACCAGCACCCAGGCCACCAGCAAGCCAAACACGGCATTGATGGCCGCCCCGGCCAGTGCCGCACCAAATGTCAGCTTGTAGGAAGCCAGTACCCGCGGGTGAGAGATGACCTCCCAGAATCCACCCCAGCCCAAGGTCGCCGCCTTGAAGAAGGTCGCCGACAAGGGAATCAGCACAATCAGGCTCAGGTAAAGAACGCTGAAGCCCAGAGTCAGTGAAAACCCCGGCAACACCCCGCGTTTTTTGAATGTGATCTCCACCCAGTGATTCCCTCATAACCTAAATGAAGGGTCACTCTAGCAAGGCATTTTCATCATAAAAAAGAATTTTTAGGCATTTGCTTATGCCATTTCTGTGCAGTCATTCTGCAAAACCGACAGCCAGGGTTATATGCCATTTAACTATATGCATCTGACGATTAAGTATTTTGGATATCGGTTTTCGATTGCTAGGCTTTCGTCCGGAAGTGAAGTTCTGGACCCGAAACAACATCGGCTACACGGCCATCCTTAACAGACTCGAAGCGAATCAAACCATTCATGACCGAACGAACCCGACACGCACGACCACCAGAGGATCCTGTTCAGGCCTTGGAAAAAATTGTCGATGCCTTGCGTGACCTGCAATTCGGCTCGGTGGAGATCACCGTCCATGAAGGACGCATCGTACTGATCGAGCGCAAGGAGCGGCTACGACTCAATATTCCATTTGGCAACCCCGATCTGAGCAAACTTAGGCTCTGAATTAGGCACCGTAATACGCCCACCTCATCCGAGGCGGCACTTACTCAACCCAACCTTATCAAGGCTGACTGACCGGACCACCGGAGGCGCTATCGACCAAGATAATTAAACCAACTGGGGTAACCACCATGAAAAAGCGATGGTCCACACTTGTGGCAGCGGGCGCCGGAACCGCTGCCATCGGTCTCACTGGCCCGGCACTAGCACTCACTGACAGCCAGCGTTTCGAAAAGCTGGAACAGCACATCCAGCAACTGGAACGTCGACTGGAGCAAACTGAAGCCGAAAACCAGAAGCTCAAGAAGCACGGCGGCGCCAAGGAACCGGCCTATGCCTCTCGCCACCCGTCTGCGTCTGGCTATGAAACAAGTCCCGATTCCGCTGTTGCCGCCTTGGCCAGCAAAGATCAGAAGGTCAAGGAACTGGACC
>DIVI01000136.1:1342-10010 GCA_002423305.1 Methylococcus sp. UBA6136
ACATGCGTCGTATCCGTCCGATCATCGAAGGCACAGTCTGGAAATACCTCGACTACCGCATCATGCCGGATTTCGCACCCGGCCCCAGCGGCACCTCATCACCCAGAATATTCGATGCCGTCGCTGATCTGCGTTACTTCCGCGAAGCCAGTCTTGCCGCCGGCATCATGAAGGCGCCGGTGAGCCTCGAGCGCTTGATTAGTGCGACCAACTTGAGCTTTGTCGAGCGCGCATTCCCCACCCAATTGGCGCCAAACCGTGAAATGGGCTTCTTGCTGCACGGCGAGTTCGATCGCCCGGGTTACCCAAGCGATTTTGCCATGACCGGTCGAAACCAGACGATCACCGGCAACTTCCCGATGTACATGTACCCGGACTTTTTCAGCTATCAGGTCGGCGTTTACAACGGCACCAGCAACAATGGCAGCCTGTACTCGGACAGCAACGACTCCAAGGACTTCCAGGGACGTATCTTCTCGCACCCGTTCCTTCATTCCGGCATCGAACCGCTGGAAGGTCTGGGCATCGGCATGGCCGGCACCTATGGCGACCCCAACGATGTAGCGCTTTCAAGCTATCAAAGTCCTGGCTTGCAAAACATATTTAGCTACACCGGAGTTGTAACAGTGCCCAACAGCAAGCCTGCGGTTTTGACCACGGGAACCAAGGCTGACGGTACCGCGTATCGACTTTACCCTCAGGCCTATTGGATTTACGGACCATTCAAGCTGGTCGGTGAATATGCCACCACCAATCAGGACATCGCCAACCAGGTGCTTGAGAAAGGGCAAAGCATCAACAAATACTCGATGAACGAGACGATCAATGCCTGGAACATCACCGTTGACTATGCGCTGACTGGAGAAAACAACGTCTTCCTTAACCAGGGCATCAAGCCACGGCACAATTTTGATCCGTTTGAGGGCGAGTGGGGCTCTTGGGTGTTGGCCGCAAGATTCAGCCCCATCAATTTTGATCAGGCGACCTTCAAGAATATTGGCACGGCAGAAAAACCCATTTACCCGTTCGCCGACCCCAGAAACTCGGTCTCATCTGCCGCAACCTGGGCCCTGGGCGCCAACTGGTGGCTCAACCCCAACGTCAAGTTGATGTTCGACTATTCGCAGACCAGCTTTGATGGCGGGGCTGCGGAACTGGATGCCAACAACCTCAGGACCACAAAGGTCATCGATCGCGATACTGAAAAAGTCTTCCAGACTCGTGTTCAGCTCGGCTTCTAATTTGAACTGAATCCCGGGCAAAGACCTGCACACCTCGGCTCATGCTCCCAAGCCCGGCCGAGGTGTGATGGGTTCAGCTCAACATTTGAAAGAAAAAATAACCAATATCAAAGGTACATCACCATGAACAGATCTCGCTCCATCCTCCTAGCGGGGCTTTTGACATTTACATTGACGCTGCCCTGGCTATCTCACCCGGCAAGGGCCGATCACATTGATCTGCTGAACGTCTCTTACGATCCCACTCGGGAGTTCTACGAGGAGTACAACAAGGCATTCGCCAAATACTGGCTGGAAAAAACCGGGGACGATGTGACGGTCAAACAATCCCACGGCGGAAGTGGCAAACAGGCTCGCGCCGTGATTGACGGACTGGATGCCGATGTCGTCACGCTCGCCCTGCAATACGACGTGCATCAACTGCATGCGAAAGGGAAACTCATCCCTGAACACTGGCAAGAGCGTTTGCCACACAACAGTGCCCCCTACACCTCCACCATGCTTTTTCTGGTCCGCAAAGGCAACCCGAAAGACATCAAGGATTGGGATGACCTCGCCAAACCCGGCGTCACCGTCGTGACACCCAACCCGAAAACCTCGGGTGGCGCCCGCTGGAACTTCCTGGCCGCCTGGGGGTATGGCCTGAAGAAACTGGGCAGTGAAGCGGCTGCACAGGATCTGGTCACAAAAATCTATAAAAACGCCCCGGTTCTCGACAGCGGTGCCCGTGGCTCGACCATCACCTTTGCCGAGCGTGAAATCGGTGACGTACTGATCACCTGGGAAAATGAAGCCTATCTGACACTGAAGGAGTTTGGTGCCGATAACTTTGAAATCATCGCCCCATCAACCAGCATACTGGCCGAGCCACCCGTCTCGATTGTCGACACCGTCACGGCACGTCATGGAACCAAGACGGTCGCCAATGCCTACCTTGAATATCTCTACAGCCCGGTCGGGCAGGAACTGGCCGCCAAACATCACTACCGGCCCCGTGACAAGGCTATTCTGGCCAAACATGCCGGCGAGTTTGCGAATATTCAGTTATTCACCATCGACGAAGTCTTTGGCGGCTGGGACAAGGCCCAGAAAACGTTCTTCGCGGATGGCGGCATCTTCGACAAGATTTACGGCGCCGCCAAGTAATCCGGAACGCTAATGAGCCGAGTCCTGCTGATACCCGACATGGGTCAGGATGCCGAGTTTCGGGCATCACTGAGGCTTGCGGATGAGTCGCAAGCTCCAAGCCCACAGCACCTCGGCTCGCAAGCAATTCTGGAATCGCGATCCAATCAGCTGGGCAAGCAACTCGACCGACTGGAGAAGCCCGTCCGTATCATCGCTCATGGTTTCGGCTGCCTCGTTGCGGTGGCCGCAACCACCGGGAAGAGTTACGCCATCCAGGGTGCGTTGCTGGTTCCATCGGTTTTTATCGCCCGCCCCAAGGATCCATCAATGAGTATGGAACGAGCCAGACAATGGTCCCGTCGCTGGGGCAGTCGGTTGATTCATGTCGGCGAGGGCGATCCACAGATAACAACAACCGGGTTTTATTCCCGGCTGACATACAGGGAATCAAAGTCCCATTGGCAGGGCATCGAGCCACAAAACTCGGGCAATGAACGATGTTGGAGAGTTTTTGCGCAGCCTTCTGAATATCGTCTGAACCCTGGTTAATTGGAGATTTACATCATGCCGTTACAACATCTTGTCGATACGTTCAATGAACGCTTCATCGCCGAAAACAATCTGGAAACAGCTCCCCTCGAATACGATGGTCAGCAGGTCCATGGCCGCTTCGGCAATCTGACATTTACCAGCGAACTCAAGCCCGTCCGCCTGCATGCCAGTCCCGAGCTGATCACGGGGCGCGATACGGCACCCTTGGTCTTTACGCCCGCCAACTCGGTTGACACCACGCGACTCCTCTACGGGGAGGAAATGCCCAATATCGTCAGCCTCGACCGTCTGAGCCGCACGGTCCATATGCTGAATTACCTGACCCTCAACGAGGATGACAGCAGCCTTTTTCTCCACGTCCACCCGCACCATGTGCTGACCGTCAAGAAGGATCACGGTGCCTACTTTGAAGACATCATTCGGCGCTGCGGCCTCCCCCTTCGACGAATTGTCATCAGCCTGACCATCAGCCCGGTTTATGAATCGCAACTCCTGCTGCTGCTCGAAAGGCTGCGAAACTACCGCGAGCGCGGCTATTCAACCGCCGTGAAGTTTGACGAGCAGGTGAGGCCAGAATTTGTCGAGCGATTCCGCACACAATTCCTTCACCGGCTCGCACCAGACTATGTGAGATTCAGTGCAGGATTCTTCCTGCGAGCCTATCAGGATCATGGAGGCTCTCGCCGTCGCAATGCGCTATTCGCCGCCATACGCCATGTGGACACACAAGTACTGATCGGCGGCGTCAGAGCCAATAGCGAAGTGGAAATCATCGGAATCATCAATCCTGACTATGTCCAGGGCCGTTGGTACGAGACCCAAACATCATGGATGTCCTCCGCGCAAAGCCGTATGACGACATGAAAATCGTCAGCGTTAGTGATCCATCCGGCCACTAAATACTTGATCATTATGGATTGGGTCCTTCAGCAGGCACATAGGACGAACGGAATCAAAGGGCCGGATCAACGACTGCCCCGATCAACAGGACCCATGTAACATCCCATCAACCACCAAACCCCGGAGTTTGATCAACCTGAAACTCATCACTGGCCCATTCCCATGGGCTTTGATTGTCGTTGTCTTCCTTCCAATAGAGCTCACACGAAGATTCACATGAAATTGCAGCAGCTGCGCTACATCTGGGAAGTCGCCCAGAATGAACTGAATGTCACTGCGACGGCCGGGAGTCTCTTCACCTCGCAACCGGGCATCAGCAAGCAGATACGTCTGCTTGAAGATGAACTGGGGATCGACATCTTTATTCGTAGCGGCAAACATTTCACCGAGCTGACCCCGGGCGGTCAGCAGGTCGTAACGTTGGCCGGTGAAATCCTCGCGAAAGTAAATGACATTCGGCAAATCGCCAATGATGTCCTGAACAAGGAGGTGGGCGAGCTCTCCATTGCGACGACCCATACTCAGGCACGCTACGCCTTGCCGCCGGTGATTCAGGCGTTCATGCGGCAATACCCCGAGATCAAGCTCACGATCAATCAGGGGACGCCGAGCCAAATTGCCGAACAGGTCTCCCGTGGCCTGGTCGATCTGGCCATTGCGACCGAAGGCACCGACCTTTTTGAAAACCTGGTGACCCTGCCCTGTTATCAATGGAACCGCAGCGTGCTGGTGCCGCATGATCATCCCCTGGCGAATCAGCCCAAATTGACCCTGGAGGCTCTCGCCGAGTACCCCATCATTACCTATACCTTTGGGTTCACCGGGCGTTCACAGCTGGATCGTGCCTTCGATAGAGCGGGACTGCACCCGCAAATTGCACTAACGGCCGTCGATGCCGATGTCATCAAAACCTATGTCCGATTGGGGCTGGGTATCGGCATCGTGGCTCACATGGCGCATGATCCGGTGATGGATGCCGACCTGATCGCGATCGAGGCCGGGCATCTGTTTGCTCCCAGCATCACCAAGGTGGTGTTGCGGCGGGACATGTTCCTGCGCGAATTCCTCTACGACTTCATTCGTTTGTTCGCCCCGCATCTCAGCAGGGACATCATCGATCAGGCCATGCACATTCGGGAGAAGAAGGATTGGGAAGACCTGTTCAAGAATGTCGCCCTGCCGCTGCATTAATCACCTGACCGAGGGTGATCGATCCTCGCCTTCTGTCTGGCCGGTCATGAGGCCCGAATACTTGCCGCGATGGTCAACAATTCCTTTTTCTGGGTGCTAAGGCGCATCACTTATCTCGTGCTGGCGATTCGTCTTCGGCTGCAAGCGGCCTGGACTCGATCGGGCATGGATAGCATGTTGCTGTGGGCAGCCTTGGTCGGTGCGGCAGGTGGCTTATGCTCGGCGTTGTTCCGCGAAGCCAACATTGGTCTGAAATGGCTGCTGACCGGGCAATCCAGTGACATCGTGGCCATTGCCGAGAGCCTCACGCCGGTCATGCGTCTCGTGATCCCCACGCTAGGTGGTGTGGCCGCTGGTTTGGCATTGTGGCTCGGTGGTCGCCTGTTCAAGGGGATGCGATCGCAAGATTATCTGGAAGTCATCCGTTTGGGCGATGGCGTGATATCAGTCAAGCCCACCCTTGCGCGACTCCTGTCTTCCCTGCTCTCCATCAGTTCGGGCTCTTCGATCGGGCGCGAAGGCGGGATGGTTCAATTCTCGGCATTGGCCGCTTCCAGCATTGGTCGCCTGTTTAGATTTTCCCGCCCGCGATTACGCTTATTGGTGGCCTGTGGCGGGGCAGCCGGCATGGCAGCGGCCTACAACACCCCGCTGGCCGGCAGCCTGTTTATCGCCGAAGTCGTGTTGCAGACCCTAGCCATAGAGGCCCTCGGCCCCCTCATCGTCTCCGCCGTCATCGCGACGGTCGTCATTCGCCACTGGATCGGATTACGGCCCATCTTTACCTCGCCGGGTTTTTCCGTACCGGAACAGATCGATTTGCTGCCGGTATTGGGGCTGGGACTCCTGGCGGGTGTTCTGGCCCCCCTATTCCTGGCTGTTCTCGACATCTCGCGTCGTTTTTTCCAGTGGTTATCCCTGCCCTTGCCTGTCAGTTTGGGGCTCGGCGGCTTAATGGTTGGGCTGATTTCACTGAAATCACCAGAGGTCTGGGGCAACGGCCATGCCGTCGTTGAGGCCCTTTTGAATGAGTCGCCTACCTGGAATTTTGTCCTGGGCATCCTCGTTCTGAAGATCATCGCCACCGCTGGCGCAGTGGGGACCGGCACGGTCGGCGGGGTGTTCACGCCCACATTGCTGATCGGCGCCTGCCTAGGCTGGTTGTATAGCGTTGTAATTCATGTCATTCACCCGGAGTTTACGGGGGATACCGTGACTTACGCGGCCTTGGGTATGGGGGCCTTTCTTTCGGGCACCACGCTGGCACCACTAATGGCGACACTCATGATTTTCGAGATGACATTGGATGCCAATCTTCTGTTCCCACTCATCCTGGCCGCCGTGTCGGCAAGGTATCTTGCCGCCGCCATACGGCCTGTCTCCGTCTATGCACGTACCCTGGGTGAAATCCGAACCCAGATCCCTTACCTGATGCATGTTTCTGAGCTGCTGACCGAACCCGCGGCGGTGATCAACACGACGGACACTGCCGAAAAGGTTAGCGGATTGTTCTGTATGTCTTCCACCCAACACGTTTGGGTCATCGATGATCAAGGCATCTATCAAGGTTCCATTGCCCTGAATCATATGAAGCTTTTTCTGGGCGATCACGCGCTCCAGCACCTGAGTGCTTCCATGGTCTTCATGGAAGATGATCTCCCCACCGTGACACCAGACACCGCACTCTCCGAAGCGCTTGGGGCGCTGGTGAAACATGAGGCCGATCGGCTTCCCATCGTCGACCCGAACCGTAAGCTCCTGGGCGAAATCACCAAAAGTGATGTTCTCTTGGCCTTAGGCTAATGCTTGATCTCCTTCAAGCCACCTTTCGGGTCTCCTCGAGACTGTCATAGGCTTTCAATCCGCCTTCCAGGGACACCACGTTTGTATATCCCAATTCCTGCAAGGTGTCGGCGGCAATGGCTGATCGGTGACCAATAGCGCAATAGACCACTATCGCTGTGGTCTTATCTGGAATCACCTGAGCGATTCTCTCCTCGATTTCGCACCTCGGCAGCAGGATCGCGCCCGTGATATGCCCACCCCGAAATTCGACCTCTTCCCTCACGTCAATAAAGACGACGCCGTTGACTCCTGGAAGACCAGCCTGCTCTGCGCTGACTTCTTGGATACGTGTTCTGGCGTCATTTGCCTGGTCAATAATCGATTCATATATCGGCATATCCAATCTCCTAATATTTTTGATAAAGCCCTTTGTTTCAATCCAAAGCAATGAGTTACGGCAGATGAGAGGGTCATAAGATCAGATGAATCAAGCTGCCAAGCCCAAATCTATCCATAAAACTCGATCACAGGAAATACTCTTTTCTCATATATTTATATTTTTACAAAATAACCACATTTTAAACTAAAAAAACCGGCCATAAGGCCGGTCAAGGAGCGCCATTCAAAGGAATAGAAAAAACATCAGCACATGGCAGAGCATACTAACGCCCCATCAACCTACCGTCCACAGGCACTTCAAGACCGTTTTCGAATTTGCATATGCTATTTCTGGATCTGCAGAAGGAGCCATTTTGTTATATGCATATAAAATATTATTCGTTATAAATATGGCCATTGTTTGCTAGATTGCTGTCCAGAAAATTCAACTGAGTTTCCTGGCGATCGGATCATTCATCCCCAGCAAGTGCCCAGAAACACTTACGACTCCATAAGCCAACACCTTACAGAGACCCTCATGCCCCACTGGTACGAAGACAATTCCCGCTCCATTGGCCACACGCCGCTGGTCCGACTGAATCGGATTACCGAGGGTGCGGGGGCTACGGTGCTGGCGAAAATCGAGGGCCGCAATCCGGCTTATTCGGTGAAGTGCCGGATCGGGGCGGCGATGGTGTGGGATGCGGAGGAGCGGGGTCTGTTGGGGCCAGGCAAGGAGTTGGTGGAACCGACCAGTGGCAATACCGGGATCGCCCTGGCTTTTGTGGCGGCAGCCCGGGGGATTCCCTTGACGTTGACCATGCCGGAGACGATGAGCATCGAGCGGCGGAAGCTGTTGGTGGCTTATGGTGCGAAGCTGATCCTGACCGAGGGTGCCAAGGGTATGCCGGGGGCGATTGCGAAGGCGGAGGAGATCGCGGCGTCGGATCCGTCCCGTTATGTGCTGTTGCAGCAGTTCAAGAATCCGGCCAATCCGGCGATTCATGAGAAGACGACGGGGCCGGAAATCTGGAACGATACCGATGGCCAGGTGGATATCTTCGTGGCGGGGGTGGGCACGGGCGGCACCATTACCGGGGTGACCCGTTACCTGAAGAAGCAGGTGCAGGGCAAACCGTTCCTGTCGGTGGCAGTGGAACCGGCATCCAGTCCGATCCTGAGCCAGTCACGGGCGGGTGAGCCCTTGCAACCGGCGCCGCATAAAATTCAGGGCATCGGTGCCGGGTTTGTGCCGCAGATTCTCGATCTCGATCTGGTGGATCGGATTGAACAGGTGAGCAATGAGGAAGCCATCGAGGTGGCCCAGCGACTGGCAAAGGAGGAAGGCATTCTGGCCGGGATTTCCTGCGGGGCAGCCACGGCGGCAGCGCTGCGTTTGGCCCGACAAGCGGAACATGCCGGCAAGACCATCGTGGTGGTGCTGCCGGACTCGGGTGAGCGGTATCTGAGTACGGCGTTGTACGAAAGTTTGT
>DIVI01000046.1 GCA_002423305.1 Methylococcus sp. UBA6136
CGAAATCCCCGCCACGGCCGGGTTCACCCGCTCTGAAACCACGGACCAGATCCTGCGCGCCCTGCGCCTGGTGTTCCGTTCCGTGCAAAAACATAACCAAATCATCGAGGAGCAATGCGGCGTCGGCGGTGTGCAGATGTGGGCATTGTGGGAGATCAGCCAGGCCGGACGGATGCGGGTATCGGAGCTGGCGCAAAAACTGTCGATTCATCAATCGACCACCAGCAACCTGCTGGACAAGCTCGAGCGCCAACGTTTCATCCGGCGCGAGCGCAGCACGACCGACCAGCGAGTGGTGCAGGTCGCCCTCACCGAAAATGGCGAAAAGCTTTTGGAAAGCTCACCGCCGGTTGCTCGCAATCTCATCGTCGATGCCCTGATGGAAATGCCGGAGGACAGTCTACGTCAGCTTGAGGACCGTCTGTATCAGTTGATCCGACACCTCAAGGTTCAAGATGCCAGCGGCGAAAGCCAACCCCTTTATCGCTTGTAACTTTCGGCAGTGCTCTGCACGCCGGTTTGAATCATTCAGCGAGGACAGCTATGAAATCCAACGCCTACCTGCTGCGAGCAAACCTGGCTTCACAGAAGCCCTACCATCCGGCCCTGCATTTCAGCGCCCAAACTCCGCGTGATCTGCCCCAGCTGGCGCAGCGCTTCGGGATCGACGAACAGACATTGCACGAGATGCAGGTGGTCTCGACGGTACTCCCGTTTCGGACCAACCCCTATGTTACCGAGGAACTGATTGACTGGAGTCGGGTGCCCGACGATCCCATCTTCCAGCTGGTGTTTCCGCAAAGAGACATGCTGGAACCCGACGATTTTGATCGCATCGCCCGGCTTTACGACCAGGGCGCCGAACCCAGCCAGATACGCTTGGCGGCGCTGGAAATCCAGAAGCGCCTTAACCCCCATCCGTCGCAGCAACAGGAACTGAATGTACCGTTGCATCGGGGCAGGCGGCTGCATGGTCTGCAGCACAAGTACCGCGAGACCGTGTTGTTTTTTCCCGCCGAGGGGCAGACCTGCCATGCCTATTGCAGCTTCTGTTTCCGCTGGGCGCAGTTCATCGGCGTGAAGGAGTTGCGTTTCGCCGGCCGTGACATCGAGGAGTTGTGCGAATATCTGAGGGACCATACCGAGGTCACCAATGTGCTGATTACCGGCGGCGACCCGCTGATCATGAAAACCCGGCATCTGGCGGCCTATCTGGAGGCATTGCTGCAGCCGGGCCTGGAGCATATACATACGGTGCGTATTGGAACCAAGGCGCTATCGTATTGGCCGCAGCGGTTTGTATCGGATCCCGATGCTGCGGAACTTCTTGCGCTGTTTGAGCGCTTTGTGGCCCGGGGCAAGCAACTGGCGATCATGACCCATTACAACCACTGGCGCGAACTGGAGACACCCATCTCTCGTGAGGCCGTGCGCAAGCTCAGGGAAACCGGCGCCATCTTGCGCAGTCAGTCCCCGGTGTTGCGTCACATCAACGACGACGCGAATATTTGGGCTCGCCTGTGGCGGACCCAGGCCGGTCTTGGCATCGTCCCTTATTACATGTTTGTGGAACGCGATACCGGGGCCCGGCGTTATTTCGAATTGCCACTCGTTCGGGCCGCGGAAATCTTTCGCGGCGCCATCCAGCAGGTTTCGGGTGTCGCCCGCACCGTTCGGGGACCCGTCATGAGCACTACACCCGGCAAGGTTGAGATTGACGGGGTCGCCCGGATTGAGGGTAAGGAGGTGATGGTGTTGCGATTCCTGCAGGGGCGCGACCCGGACTGGGTCCACCGCCCTTTCTTTGCTGAATATGATCCGGCCGCAACCTGGCTTGATCAGCTGCGGCCTGCGTTCAGCGACAATTTTTTCTATGAGATAGACTTGAAGGCCATGGTCAAGATGTCAGCCAAATGAATGGCTCGACACAACCATGACACGACCTCCATACCATCAAAGGGCGCCGATATCGAAAGGACAGAGATGATATGAACCCACCGTATGGATCAAATCGAAAGGGATCGCCACCGGGATCGGGGAATCTTTATATTTTAATGATCAGCGTCCATGGGCTGATTCGGGGTCGTGATCTCGAATTGGGTCGGGACGCCGATACTGGCGGCCAAACCCTCTATGTTGTCGAGCTCATTCGTGCCTTGGCGGAATTACCCGAAGTGGCGCGCGTCGATTTGATGACTCGCAGGGTTGTGGATCCACAGGTGGACGCCGATTATGCGCAAGTGGAGGAAATTCTCTGCCCCAAGTCGCGCATCGTGAGGATTGATGCCGGGCCCGAAGCCTATATCCACAAGGAGGAGCTTTGGGATCATCTGGATTCCTTCGCCGACAACGCCCTGTCCTATATGAAGTCGCAGGACAGATTGCCCCATCTTGTCCACAGCCATTACGCGGATGCCGGCTATGTCGGTAGCCGGCTGGCCAGCCTTCTCGGTCGGCCTCTGGTGCATACAGGCCATTCGCTCGGTCGGGTCAAGCGCCAGCGATTGCTGGCTTCGGGGGTCAGTCGCGAGCTCATCGAAACCCAGTATCAGATGGCCCGACGGGTCGAAGCCGAGGAAATTGCCCTAGGTAGCGCATCAAGGGTGGTCGTTTCCAGCACCAACGAAATCGATGAGCAGTATGGGCTCTACGATCATTATCAGCCCGAAAGAATGTGTGTCATCCCGCCCGGGACGGACCTGCAGCGATTCAAGCCACCAGATGGGAGCGAACGCGACTCACCGTATGTCGCCGAGCTGGCGCGGTTTTTAAAAGATCCCGACAAGCCCATGATCCTGGCGTTGTCCCGAGCCGATGAGCGCAAGAACATTGCCTCCCTGATCCAGGCCTATGGTGAATCCAGCGAACTGCAGAACGCCGCGAATCTGGTATTGGTGATTGGCAATCGCGATGATATCCGTGATTTGGATACCGGATCGCGCAAGGTCATGAGTGAATTGCTGCTGGATATCGACCGTTATGATCTTTACGGTCGTGTCGCCTACCCCAAGCACCATCAGCGCGAGGACATCCACGTACTCTATCGGCTGGCTGCCGCCAGTCACGGGGTGTTCATCAACCCCGCACTCACCGAACCCTTTGGTCTGACCCTGATTGAGGCGGCGGCCAGCGGGCTTCCCATCGTAGCCACGGAGGATGGAGGTCCCCAGGACATTGTCAGAAATTGCCAAAATGGTTTCCTGGTGGATCCACTCGATACCGAGGCCATCGGGCATACCCTGCTGAAGGTTTTGCGTGACCACGACACTTGGGCCACGTTTTCGGCCTCCGGACTTCAAGCCACCCGCAAGCATTACACCTGGCAGGCACATGCCTCCGAGTATCTCAAGGCGATAAGCCCGTTGATCGAGGAAAGCCGGGCGTCTCAGCCGGTTAGTCCGCCGACGATCAGGACCGGCCTATACCAGGATCGAGCGATCTTCACGACGCTGGACAGAAATCTCCTGGGTGACACCCAATCCCTCGAAAAATTGATCTCAAGGCTTCGCCGACACCGCCAACATGCCATTTTTGGCATTGCCACGGCCCGCTCGCTGTCCTCGGCCGTGGGAGTCATGCGCCGTTACCGCATCCCCATGCCAGACATCCTGATCAGTGGCATGGGTTCGCAGATCCTGTATGCGCCCGAACTTGAATACGATCAGGCCTGGACGCGGCATATCGATCATCTGTGGACCCCGGATGCCGTTCGGGCAATCTTGCGAGACATTCCCGGACTGACTTATCTGCCCAAGCACGAGCAGGGACGATTCAACATCAGCTATAACCTGGACGCCGAAAGAGTGGAGTCGCTGGACGAGATTCGCGGGTTGCTCCGCCAGGCCGATCAGACCGTCAACGTTACGCTGTCCTATATGAAACGGCTGGATGTCCTACCGATTCGTGCATCCAAGGGACTTGCCGTGCGCTGGTGCGCCAACCGGCTGGGAATACCACTGGAGCGAATCCTGGTTGCCGGCGGTTCGGGCGCCGACGAAGACATGATGCGGGGCAATACGCTGGCGGTCGTAGTGGAAAACCGTCGCCATGATGAACTCATCACGACATTGGCGGATGTGGAGCGCGTTTACTTCGCCAAGGCCGGTTTCGCCCAGGGAATTCTCGAAGCCATGGACTACTATGATTTCTATGGCGCTTGTGAAGCGCCCAGTGATGAGGCGATGGCATGACACACCGCGATAAACAGCGAATCCTGCTGGCGACCGACCTTGACAGGACCTTGTTGCCGAATGGGCCCCAGCCCGAATCACCCGTGGCGCGACCCCGTCTTCGCCGCTTCGTTGCTCGCCCCGAGGTGATACTGGTTTACATCACGGGCCGGCATCGAGCCTTGGTAGAACAGGCTATCGCCGACTATGACTTGCCGCCGCCCGATTTTGTCATAGGGGATGTCGGGACCTCTGTCTATGCGATGGAGGGGGATGAGTGGCAACTCGACCGGTTCTGGTCCCAGCGGCTGGCGGACGATTGGCGTTGTTGCCGGCGGGCAGATCTTGCTGGTCAGCTTGAAGACCTTATACCACTGCGTCTGCAGGAACCCGACCGGCAGACCCCTTACAAACTGAGCTATTACGCCGAGGCGACCGAAAATCCCGAGCACCTGTTGCGTCAGGTGCGGGACCGGCTGGATCGGTGCAAAGCCCACTGCAATATCGTTTGGAGTGTCGACGAAACGACTTCCACGGGTTTGCTCGACATTCTCCCCGTATCGGCCAGCAAGCTTCATGCGCTCGAGTTTCTGCGCAGCCAATTGAAAATACCAATGGAACGCACGGTGTTCGCGGGGGACAGCGGCAACGACCTTGAAGTTCTGGAAAGTGAGGTGCCGGCTGTACTGGTGGCCAATGCCCAGGAGAGTGTTCGTGTTGCAGCCGTCGAACGAGCCGACGCATTGGGCAACTCCGCTAGGCTGTATCTGGCACGGGGCGACTTGCCGGATTTGAATGGCAACTATGCGGCGGGCATTCTTGAGGGGATTGCCCACTTCATTCCGGAAACCCTTCCCTGGATCATGGGCTAGTCGAATGTCACTACCATCAGTAGCAACCCGCCCCATCATCTATGGCGAAGTGCTCTTTGATCATTTTCCCGATGGCATCAGCGTATTGGGGGGAGCGCCTTTCAACGTCGCCTGGCATCTGCGTGGTCTTGGCGAGCAGCCACTGTTTATCGGTTGCGTGGGCGATGATGAGACAGGGCGTCGCGTTCGTTTGGCCATGTCGGACTGGGGCATGGACATTGCCGGTCTGCAAACGGACTTCGGACACCCTACGGGCAGCGTGCGTGTGGAATATCTCAACGGCGAACCCGCTTATGCCATTCTCCCGGATCAGGCCTACGACTTCATCCAGACCAGAGCATTGCCGGACCTGGCGGATGTGGGCCTGCTGTATCACGGTAGCCTGGCATTGCGACAGCCTCCCTCGCGAGCAGCGCTCGACGCCTTGATATCCAGGGTCGACATCCCGGTTTTTTTCGATGTCAATCTGCGTTCGCCATGGTGGCGGCAGGCGGACATCAGCTATTGGGCAAGCCGTGCGGACTGGGTCAAGCTGAACCAGGACGAGTGGGGGCTACTGTCATCGCCCGCTCGCCACATCGAAGCGGAGGCCCGAGAATTTATCGACATCCATGAACTACGCGGCTTGGTGCTAACTCATGGAAAAGCCGGAGCGCAGGTGCTGACCGCCGAAGGCTCATGCTATCAGGTGCGTCCTGCCCCGGGTGGTTTGGTCGTCGATACGGTGGGTGCTGGCGATGCATTCACAGCGGTCTTTTTGCTGGGACAACTCCACCAGTGGTCATGGGGGCAGACACTCGAGCGGGCGCAGGATTTTGCCTCCGCCATGGTCGGAATCCGGGGTGCCACCATCGACGATAGTGCTTTCTATCAGGGATTTCGCAGCGCCTGGGGGTTGGGCTGACTGCCCCATGTTTGGCCAACCGCCCGCCGCACCCCGGGGCGTGGCTGATGGAGGTCAACACCCGCCCTGAATGTCAGCGTCCAGCCAAAAGATAAATCATGTACGAGCAAGCTTCCCATGCCCTGCTGAACGAGATACTAAGCCAGCTGAAGGTTGATGACGGACCGGATTCTTGTAGCCTGAGACATTTCTACACGCGCCTTGGCGCCAACTTTTATTCGATTCATTCCCTGTTTCATCGCCTCTATGGGGAACGAGAGGATTTCAAGGCACACCTTTGCCATCTGGTAGAGGTCATGCGTCTTCGATACCTGGAGCGATCAGCATCGATGCGGGAGTCGGATCTGGCCAGGGAAGGGGACTTCAACTGGTTTCTCGGCGAGAAATGGGTGGGCATGGCGCTTTACTGCGATCGCTTTGCCAATGACCTGCAAGGGTTGCGGCAGAATCTTCCCTATTTACAAGAATTGGGCATCAATCTGCTGCATATCATGCCGATTCTGGATTGTCCTCCCGACCATAGCGATGGGGGGTATGCCGTCAGCAATTTCCTGAAAGTGGCCCCCCGCTTCGGCAGCAACGAGGAGCTTGAGGGGCTTGCCGATTCACTCAGGGCCAGGGGCATGCTGCTGGTCCTGGACGTGGTGGTCAATCACACCTCGGACGAACATGAATGGGTGCTCAAGGCCCGTCAGGGCCAGAAAACCTTCCAGGACTACTACTACGTGTTTGATGACCGGACGATTCCCGATATTTACGAGGAAACCATGCCGGAAATCTTTCCGGAGACCTCACCGGGCAATTTCACCTGGGATGACACCATGGGGAAGTGGGTCATGACGGTCTTCAACCGCTATCAATGGGATCTCAACTACCATAACCCAGCCGTCCTCATTGAGATGGTCGACATCATCCTGTTCTGGGCCAATCGGGGTGCCGATATCCTTCGCCTGGATGCCGTGGCCTTTCTCTGGAAAAAAATCGGCGGCGTCTGCCAAAACGAGCGGGAGGCCCACTGGCTGCTGCAATTGATGAAGGATTGCTGCCAGGTCACGGCGCCTGGGGTGCTGTTCATCGCCGAGGCCATTGTCGCGCCCGGCGAGATCGCCAAATATTTCGGCGAGGACGCGATCAATGCCAAGGAATGTGAGATCGCCTACAACGCCACCCTGATGGCCTTGCTCTGGGATGCCGTCGCCACGCGCAACGCAAAACTATTGAGACAAGGGATCGCCAGCCTGCCGGTAAAGCTGGAGCGAGCGACCTGGCTAAACTATGTCCGATGCCACGACGACATCGGCTTGGGCTTTGATGACACTGATATCCTGCAGTGCGGTTACGACCCCACCCGGCATCGCCGATTTCTGATCGAATACTTCACCGGAAAATTCCCGGGATCGCTGGCCCGTGGTCTGCCGTTTGGTGAGAATCCAAAAACCGGCGATGCCCGTATATCGGGATCGCTGGCGTCATTGGTCGGTCTGGAAGCGGCGCTGGAGCAGGGCGATGAGGCTGCCATCGATACCGCTATACGCTGGATTAGCCTGCTGCATGGTGTGATTCTCTCGTTCGGCGGCATTCCCCTGCTTTACTACGGTGATGCGGTGGGCATGACCAATTCGTCCGAGTATCTGGAAGATCCCAACAAGCGGACCGATAACCGATGGATCCATCGCTACCACTTTGATTGGGACAAGGCCGAAAGGCGACATGAAACCGGCACAGTTGAGCATCGCATTTTCGGTGAGCTGAAACGCATGATCAGTCGGCGTAAGGAAATGCGAACATTCGCCGATTTCGACAACCGTCGCCTGCTTGCCGTGGAAAATATCAACCTGCTCGCCTATCTGCGGACGAACCCCATTAACAACCGACAGAGCGTACTGGTCATTGCCAACTTCAACGATCACGTGCAGACAGTGTCTATCGCCGAATTGCAGTCCCTTGGGGCTTTTGATCATGAAAGCATGACTGATCAGCTGTCCGGCCTTCAATTCTGGGCAGATGAGGGGTTCGTGTCGATTGGGCCCATTGGACTTTACTGGTTGGCTGCATGAGGATAGCTTTTTATGGCCTAATACTTCATGACGGCATGGGATTATTGA
>DIVI01000075.1 GCA_002423305.1 Methylococcus sp. UBA6136
AAACTGCCGCAACAGCACCAGCCGCGGGTACATCATGCACAGCCAGCGGTCGTGGCGGTCCAGGGTCTCGCCTTCCTTGCCGACCACCTCGCCCAGCCAGCGGCGGATTTCCGGGCTGTTGACATTGTCGTTGTAGACCCAACCCTCATTCCCCGTGTTGTAAGGGGGATCGATGTAGATGCACTTCACCTGCCCGGCATAGCGCGGCAACAGCGCCTTTAAGGCATGCAGGTTGTCGCCTTGCACGATCAGATTCCCGTCACCCCTGGCTCCTTCCTCGGGGTGTGAGGGGAGCGAGAGTTCCGGCACGGTTTCCAGCAAGCGAAACGGCACCTCCCGATGGTGGCGAATGACGGACTCCTTGCCGATCCAGTTCAGTGTGGGCATGGCGCTTGGGTTTCCCGGCTCAGTTGCCGAAGCCGTTGGTCATCGGGTAGCGCCGGTCACGGCCGAAGGCGCGGCGGCTGATCTTGACGCCGGGCGGGGCCTGGCGGCGCTTGTACTCGTTGCGGTCGACCATGCGGGCGACGCGGATGACATCGTGTTCCGGGTAGCCGGCGGCGATGATGTCGGCGATCGACTCGTCGCGCTCCACATAGCGCTCGAGGATGGCATCCAGCACCGGATAGGGCGGCAGTGAATCCTCGTCCTTCTGGTCGGGCCGCAGTTCCGCCGATGGCGGCCGGTCGATGACTCGCTGCGGGATGACCGGCGACAGGCTGTTGCGGTATTCGCACAGGCGGTAGACCAGCATCTTCGGCACGTCTTTGAGCGGCGCGAAACCCCCGGCCATGTCACCGTACAGCGTGGCATAGCCGACACTCATCTCGCTTTTGTTGCCGGTGGTCAGCAGGATCTTGCCGGTCTTGTTGGAAAACGCCATCAGCAGGATGCCCCGGCAGCGGGCCTGGATGTTCTCCTCGGTGGTATCCGGCGGCAGCCCGGCAAAACTGGGGGCGAGCATATCGAGAAAGGTATTAAAGGCCGGCTCGATGGGAATCGTGTGGTACCGGCAACCCAGCGCCTCGGCTTCCAGAATGGCATCCTCGTTACTCATGTCGGCGGTGTACCGCGAGGGCATCAGCACGGCTTCGACCTGCTCCGGCCCCAACGCGTCAGCGGCTAGCGCCAGCGTCAGAGCGGAATCGATGCCGCCGGACAAGCCGAGCACCGCGCCCTTGAAACGGTTCTTGCGGACGTAGTCGCGGATGCCGGTGACCAGGGCTTGATAAACGCTGGCGTCGTCGGGCAGCGGCGGATTGATGGTGCCGGGGAGTGGCTCCAGGTGGACGCCACGGTTGAAATCGACAGCAATCAGGGATGTCTGAAATTCCGGGGCATGGGTGGTGATCTGGCCATGACGGTTCATCACGAATGACGCGCCATCAAACACCAGCTCGTCCTGCCCACCGACCAGGTTGGCGTAGATTAATGGAATGCCCGCTGCCGTCACCCGTTCCCGCACCACGGCTTCACGCTCACGGATCTTGCCGGCCTGATAGGGCGAGGCATTCAGGTTCAGAATCAGCTGTGCACCGGCATGGGCGGCCTGCTCCACCGGTCCCGATCTCCAGACATCCTCGCAAATGGTTAATCCGACCGGGACCCCCGCCAATTCGAAAACGCAGGGGGCATAGCCGGGCAGGAAGTAGCGTTTCTCGTCAAAGACGCCGTAATTGGGGAGATGCTGTTTACGGTAAATGTGCTGGACCGCACCGTCGGCGATCACGGCCGCGCTGTTGAAAATACCCGCATCGCTGATTTCCGGAAAACCCACGACGGCCGTGATGCCGGCCAGTTTTTCGGCCAGATCGTCCAGGGTGGATTCCACGGTCGTCAGGAAGTCCCGGCGCAGCAGGAGATCCTCGGGCGGATAACCCGATAGCGTCAGTTCCGGACAGACAATGGCGGCGGCACCGAGTCGGTCGCGTGCTTCGGCTGCCGCGTCCAGAACGCGTCGAGCGTTGCCGGCTATGTCACCGACGAGAAAATCCAGTTGGGCAATGGCGATGCGGAGGTTCATGCGGAATGTTGGTGACAGAGGCTGAAGGGTTGCAATCACGAAAATCAGCCCATGGCACAGGCGGGGCAGGCTGCCCCGACGCGGTGATCTCCGGTCGAGGGGCTTCGGCTGAGTGTGCCCGTTCGCGTGTCTCTTATCGGCGACCGGGAGGACAAAAGGGGCTGCGCCGGGACGTTAACCATCAACGATAGCAACGGCTAGGTAGCCCCTACAGGCAACTGCGGTCAAGACCTAATCCTGACGCGGCAGCGTTAGCGTCCGTCGAAGCGATCCAGATTCATGACCTTATCCCATGCAGCAACAAAATCCTTTAGGAATTTGTCCTTGCCGTCATCCGCTGCATACACTTCGGTGACCGCACGCAACTCGGCGTTGGAGCCGAAGACCAGATCAACCGGGGTGGCCGTCCATTTGACTTCGGCGGTGGTCCGGTTCCGCCCTTCATAAATACCCTCGGATGAAGGCGATGGGGTCCACTGAGTCGACATATCGAGCAAGTTCACGAAAAAGTCATTGCTCAATGTGCCTGGGCGATCGGTGAGTACACCCTGCCGAGCATGTCCCGTGTTGGCATCCATTGCCCGCATGCCGCCCACCAGGACGGTCATTTCGGGTACGCTCAAGCTCAGGTAATTGGCGCGTTCGATCAGCATTTCAGCAGGCGAATGCGCATTATCCTTGCCGTAATAATTGCGGAAGCCATCGGCTCGGGGTTCCAGCACCGCAAACGAGTGTAGATCCGTTTGTTCCTGCGTAGCATCCATGCGTCCGGGCCTGAAGGGGACCTGCACCGTGTGGCCGGCTTGCCGGGCGGCTTCCTCCACGGCAGCTGAACCGCCCAGCACAATCACGTCGGCAAGCGATACCTTCTTGCCCCCTTTCAGCGAGCGGTTGAAGTCGTTCTGAACCGTTTCCAGTCGATTCAATACGTTGGCAAGTTCGCTGGGGTCGTTGGCTGCCCAGTCCTTTTCTGGCGCCAGGCGAATGCGAGCGCCGTTGGCACCGCCACGCATATCGGTGCCGCGAAACGTCGCCGCAGAGGCCCAGGCCGTCTTGACCAGTTCTGGCACCGTCAATCCTGAACTAAGGAGCGTTGATTTCAGTTTGGCAATGTCCTGGTTGTCGATCAACGGGTGATCGACCTTGGGAATGGGGTCCTGCCAGACCATTTCCTCGTTGGGTACCTCGTTACCCAGATAGCGTGCCCTGGGGCCCATGTCGCGGTGGGTCAGCTTGAACCAGGCCCTGGCGAAGGCCCCTTCGAATGCCTTGGGGTCATCCAGGAAGCGTTTGGAAATTTTTTGATACTCGGGGTCCGTTTTCAGAGCAATGTCCGTGGTGAACATGATCGGCGCGTGACGCTGGCCAGGCACGTGGGCATCCGGCACAAAATTATCCCCTTTGCCATCTTTGGGGATCCATTGGGTGGCACCCGCGGGACTTTGCGTCATGATCCAATCAAAGCTATAAAGCCAGGTCAGGTATTCATGGGTCCAGCGGGTCGGGTTGCTCGACCACGCACCCTCCAGGCCACTGGTCACGGTATCGGCGCCATGGCCGCTTCCGCATTTGTTGAGCCAGCCCATGCCTTGTTCCTCTACTCCGGCCGCAGCCGGTTCCTTGCCCAGACACTCCTCCGGCTTATGCGCACCGTGCGCCTTGCCGAAGGTATGGCCGCCCGCAATCAGGGCGACCGTTTCTTCGTCATTCATGGCCATGCGGCCAAACGCTTCGCGAATGTCCCTAGCTGCCAGCAAGGGATCTGGCTTGCCGCCAGGCCCCTCCGGGTTCACGTAAATCAACCCCATCTGAACAGCGGCAAGAGGCGCGTCCAATTCACCTTGAGCGTTGTAGCGCTCATTGTTGGCAAGAAATTTCTTTTCGGACCCCCAGTTGACTCGCTCGGCCTCCCAGTCGTCCGGGCGCCCCCCGGCAAAACCGAGCGTCTTGAAGCCCATCTCCTCCAGGGCAACATTGCCGGCGAGCACCATCAGATCGGCCCAGGACAGCTTGCTGCCGTATTTCTTCTTGACCGGCCATAACAGACGCCGCGCCTTGTCCAGATTGGTGTTATCCGGCCAACTGTTGAGTGGCTCGAAACGTTGCTGTCCACCGGAAGCGCCGCCCCGTCCATCAAGGGTGCGGTAAACCCCCGCGCTGTGCCAGGCCATCCGGATGAAGAAGGGTCCGTAATGGCCGTAGTCAGCTGGCCACCAGGGTTGAGAGGTTTGGAGGGTAGCCGCAATGTCTGCTTTCACGGCCTTCAGGTCGAGTGTTTTGAAGGCTTCACCATAGTGGAAGGACTTGCCCAACGGATTGGATTCCGTCGCGTTTTGACGCAAGGGCGTCAAGTCCAGCTGCTCAGGCCACCAGAAGCTGTTCGTGGTGGCTTGCTTATCGGCCCTGCTGGGTTCGATGGTCAGCCCCGTGCAGATGGCTACCGCCAGGGTAGACACCAGAAAGGGATGTTTAATGTTCATAAAGCACCTTGGTTCACGGGGATGAGAGGATGATCAAAAACCACGACGTCATATTTTCGTTCCGAAAGTCTAGCAAAACCCGTTAAGAAGCATGAGCAGCGAACTGCGGGCTGTTTCATGGGGGAGCAGGTTAGCGTCGGTAAAGAGTGCCAGGCTGAAAAGAAAGCCGCACTGAGATCAGCGTTGTCGGATTATTTATGGAACTCATCCGCCCAAAGGGTGATGCGACAGGATGGTTTGTAACGCACTAAATGGTCAGGCTGGGAGCGTATTCGAGTTAATTCTTTTATGGCAGAGAACGAAGACAACCGACGCCGGTTGTCCAGGTTTCTCAGCCCATGGTGGTCGGTTCCGGCTGTGAGATCAGGCCGCCTGAATGAACCTCCGTGGCGTCGAAAAACGAAAGGAAAGTCCACGCCCAACACTACTGTTCTGTATTGCCGAGGGTCGACTGACAATCTGGCGGCCTCAATGCTGGACACGCCACGCCAGTCAGTCTGGCTAAAGGCACGTCGGGCCTTTACTATGTGGATGACTTGATTTGATTGGCTGGGCCCCATTGAGGAGACACATCATGACGACCCTTCGCAGACTCTTTCTGACTGCACTTTTCCCAGGTTTGATTTTTCCCACTGTATTGCAAGCGGCGGAGGATTTGAAGAAAGCCGAGCCAGTCCCGGCGGTTTCCGCGACGCAGCCCCCGGCGGCGCCTGCGGGTAAGCAACCGCCATCATCGCCCGCATCAGTTCAGTCCGCGAGGAAACCAGCAAAACCGCCTTCGATGATTGATTACTGCCGGGAGAATACCTGCTGATCGACAGCTGTTGCCCTATCTGATAACACATCCGGCGCTCGACATGAGGTCGGTTACCTTCACCCACACCCCGGTGGTCGCTCGGGGTAGAGCCGTCTTTGTGTATTCCTTTATCTACCTGCCATCACGATGGGAGATTACCGATGAAACTTAAAATCAAGCTGCTTGCTCTGGCCCTTTCTACCTCCCTTTGG
>DIVI01000210.1:0-522 GCA_002423305.1 Methylococcus sp. UBA6136
CGTCAGCGTGATGCCACGTTTCTCGTTCTGCTGAATGAGCCAAGCGGGCATAATGAGCCTTCCAGCGATGACCCCTATGCGGAGTACCAGGTGCCCGACGACCTGATCTGGTAAAAAGCCCGCGCCACACAAATCTCATCCGAATATCATCATGACGCTATCCTTGTTCTCCCGTTACGAGATCGGCCCCTACACTCTGAAGAATCGAATGGTGATGGCGCCGTTGACCCGCTCCCGCAGCAAGCAGCCCGGAAATATTCCTGGCCGGCTGAATGCCTTTTACTACGCTCAGCGCGCGAGTGCGGGCCTGATCATTACCGAAGCCACACAAATCTCCCAGCAGGGTCAGGGTTATGCGTGGACGCCGGGTATTCATACGGAGGAGCAAATCGAAGGCTGGCGTCTGGTCGCGGAGTCTGTCCATGATGCCGATGGCTTGATCTTCATGCAGCTCTGGCATGTCGGACGAATTTCCCACCCGGCCCTGCAACCCAAGGGCGGACTGCCGGTGGCGCCCTCAGC
>DIVI01000210.1:561-836 GCA_002423305.1 Methylococcus sp. UBA6136
AAAAATGCCTTGTCGGCAGGGCTGGATGGCATGGAGATCCATGCCGCCAATGGCTATTTGCTGGATCAGTTTCTCAACTCCAGTACGAATCAGCGGACGGATGCCTATGGGGGTTCCATAGAGAATCGGGCCAGACTGTTGCTGGAGGTTGTGGAGTCCGTTGCGCGGGTTTGCGGGTCTGATCGCGTCGGAGTCAGGATTTCACCCATGGGCACATTCAACGACATGGGAGACGAGAATCCGGAGGCCTTGTTTGGGTATGTGGCGGAAAAGCT
>DIVI01000210.1:894-3991 GCA_002423305.1 Methylococcus sp. UBA6136
TTTTACGGGGGCGGGGTTGCGGGCTATGTCGACTACCCGACACTCAAACAGCAGAATGGCGAGGAGGGGTTGCCTGATTTCAGCGTGCTGGAGGCAAACTGAGCCGCATGAAGATCTCCCTGATTGTCGCGATGGGGGAAAACCGGGTGATCGGTGTAGACAACCGCATGCCCTGGCATCTCTCCGCCGATCTCAAGCGCTTCAGAAAAATCACCATGGGCAAACCCATCCTGATGGGGCGCAGGACGCATGAGTCGATCGGAAAGCCCTTGCCGGGACGTGACAATATCGTTCTAACCCGGGATCCTGCCTATCGGTCAGAGGGCTGCATCGTGGTTCACCATCGTGATGAGGCCGTGCGGGCAGCGGGTGATGTGCCCGAGCTCATGGTGATTGGCGGTGCCGGTCTTTACCAGGAGTTTCTGCCGGTGGCGGATCGGCTCTACCTGACCCTTGTCCACCAGACCTTTGCGGGTGACACGTTCTTTCCGACGCTCGATTGGGCGGAATGGCATGAGGTGACGAGGGGGGATATCCAACAGGACGAACAGGGCGGGTTGAATTATCGCTTTATTGACCTGGAGAGAGTCCGAATCTGAATCGTTCAGGCGGATGGCTTGCTGATACGGCTGCCTCGCCATACCTGAGACCGCATAAAAAATCCGAACTACCGCTTATTAACGCTTGAGAGGAATCTACCGTGAGTGAGACTTTGTCCAATTTATTCCGCAAAAAGGCCGATCCGACGCAGGCCACGATCAATCCCACGCTATATGAGCGTCTGGGTGGCGAGCCAGCGGTCAACACGGCGGTCGATATTTTTTATCGCAAGGTGATCGCCGATGCCCGTATCAACTACTTTTTCTTTGGCGTAAACATTAGTGAGCAGGCAGCCAAACAGAAGGCGTTCCTGAGCATGGCTTTTGGTGGCCCGCACGAATATACGGGGCGTGACATGCGCCGCAGTCATGCCAAGCTGGTCGGCATGGGTATGAATGACCGGCACTTCGATATCGTTCTAGATCATTTGCGCAGCACACTGAAGCAACTTGACGCACCGGAAAACCTGATTCAGGAGGTTATCGATATCTGCGAAAGTACCCGCGAAGATGTCATGAACCGTACGCCGAGCCAGGTACATCCCGCAACTCCAATGCGGCTTGAGGCCAGCCCGCAAACTCAATCACCTCATTCCGTTCTTCCGGTCAGAGAGTCCAGACCTACCGAAAACAAGACGGCCTACCCGGTTCAGTCGTCGTCCAACACCGTCACATCCATTCTCTCGACACGGGTGGTCACGCTATCGCCCGCTACCAGCATCCACGAGGCCGCCGAGCTGTTCAGCCGCGAAGGCTTTCAGAGCTTGCCGGTTGTGGATGAGATGGGAAAACTGATTGGCATGGTCACCTCCGCCGATCTTATTCGGCACTTCAACAAGCGATAGCAACATCAGCCATGCCGGTGCCAGTAAATCGCCGTCTTTATCCACGACCAGAGGAGTCTTATGGGCGGGCTGGGAATTCAGGGGGTCGAAGATACGCGATAAGACCCTTGGGGTTTTGAACCCCATTGTCGCTGGACAAACCTAATCGGGGAGAGGTTGTCAGAGATCGATGTTCGAGGGTTCCGTCCTTTCCCAGTCGCCCGATTTCCCACCGGTTTTTTGGAGCAGTCGGATGTCTTGCATTGCCATGCCCTTGTCCACAGCTTTGCACATATCGTAGATGGTCAGCAGCGCGATCTGCACCGCGGTCAGCGCTTCCATCTCGACGCCGGTCTGGCCTGCCGTCTTGACGGTCGCCGTAACGCGCACCTGGTCATGAGGAGGTTCAGGGTCGAGTTGCAGACTGACATGGGACAGGGCGAGCGGATGACAGAGCGGAATCAGGTCTGCGGTCTTCTTGCTAGCCATGATGCCAGCAATTCGTGCGATGCCCAGTACATCGCCTTTTTTATGCGTGCCGGCCATGATCATGGCCAGCGTCTCCGTCTTCATAACGATGACGCCCTCGGCCACAGCCACTCGCTGGGTTACTGCTTTTTCCCCGACATCCACCATGTGGGCCGCGCCGGCTTCGTCAAAATGAGTGAGTGAATTCATGGCGTAAACGGAGGGTAGCTGCCGAGTTAGGCCGGCAATGATAGAAGTTTCATCAACCATAACAGGGTAAGTGACATGAGTGTAAGTGTGGCCGAATGGATCAAACGAATCACGACCGGAGTTTATGTAGTGGGTGCAACGGCAGATCAGAAGCAAAATGCCTTTACGGCTGCCTGGGTGATGCCTGCGTCATTCCAGCCGCTCCTGTTGGCCGTCAGCATCAATCCGCAGCACTCGTCCTATGCCATGATCAATGCCAGTGGGGTGTTCTCGATCAACGTGTTAGGGACAGATCAGTTGGAGTTGGCAGCCCATTTTGGAGCGCCGGCTGCCGTCGACAAGCTGGCGGGTGTGCCCTGGTCTCCGGGTAAAACGGGCGCGCCGCTGCTGGATGGCGTTGTTGCCCATTGTGAGTGTGAAGTTTTCGGGGAAACTTCGGCTGGAGACCATGTGCTGGTGCTCGGACGCATCATCGCCGGCGCATTGTTGAAGCCGGAAACGGAACCTCTGTCGTACCGGGATACCGGCGACATGGACGGTGCCTCAAGTCTTTTACCGACAAGCTTCGATCTGGAATAAGCGAACGGCTCATCACAACCCGCGAACCAGTTCTTGTACCAGCGCCGGTCCCCGGTAAATGAGCCCGGAATAGATCTGAACCAATGATGCTCCGGCATCCAGCTTGCGTTGAGCATCGGCTAGGCCCAGGATGCCGCCGCAAGCGATGATCGGCAGCCTGCCATCGAGATGCTTTGCCAGCTGACCGACCACGGCTGTTGAGGCAGCCAGGACCGGGTGACCGCTCAGGCCGCCTGATTCCGCCCCATGCTTAAGATGTTCTACACCGTTGCGTGCTGAGGTGGTGTTGGTGGCTATCACCGCATCGGCGCCATGACGCACCAGCACATCGGCAATCGATTCAATCTCGGCTGGCTCCAGATCGGGCGCAATCTTGACGGCGATCGGCACGATGCGGTCATGTTGAGCGGCGAGCCT
>DIVI01000201.1 GCA_002423305.1 Methylococcus sp. UBA6136
CTGCAATGGGAGAGTTACCGCTTTGACACCCTCGACTACCTCTACGGCATGGCCGAGCGGCGGCGGGTACGGAGGGCGGCATGAGCGAGCAGGCCATTCCGCAACTGAGCCCCATCGCTGTCAACGACATCGATGTCCTGAATCCCCGGGAGCGCAATCAGCGCATCTTCGACACCATCATCGCTAATATCCAGGACATCGGTCTCAAAAAGCCAGTAACGGTGACGCCGCGCCAAAACCCACAGGGGCAACTGCGCTATCTCCTGATTTGCGGCGAGGGGCGTCTGAAGGCCTTCAAGCAATTGGGCGAAACCCACATTCCGGCCCTGGTGGTCGAGGTCAATGATGAAGAGGCTTTCATCATGAGCCTGACCGAGAATATTGCCCGACGCCAAAGCAATGGGTTGCAGTCGCTCGAGGGGGTGGACGCTTTGCGCCAGCAGGGGTACTCCTGCGAGGTCATTGCCGCCAAGACCGGGCTGGCCCAGACCTATGTCGCCGATATTCTGGTCTTACTGAATTCCGGGGAGGAGCGGTTGCTGGATGGGGTGGTCAAGGGACGCCTGCCGGTCAAGGCGGCCATCAGCATTGCCAAGGCGGGACCCGATGCTAATGCGGTGAAGACGGCCTTGCAGGAGGCGTATGAGACCGGCCAATTGCGCGGCTATCAATTGAATCAGGCCCGACGCCTCATCGAACGACGCGAGTTGTCAGGACGGCGTTTAGGGCGGTTCAAAGGCAGTGGACCGCAAAAACCCCCCGTGACGACTAATGCCTTGGTTAAGAGTTATCAGCAGGAAGTGACACGGCAGAAGCAGATGGTGCGCAAGGCGGAATTCGCCCAACAGCGTCTGTTGTTTATTACCGGGGCCCTCCGGGAGTTGCTGGGGAATGATCATTTTATGACGCTGCTGCGGGCCGAGGGGCTGGACACCCTGCCCCGCTACCTCGCAGAGCGTCTGCATCCGCCAGGAGGCCATCGATGAGCGTCACTATTGGCTTTGGCATGGACCCCCAGGTGATCAGCTTTGATCGTATTCTGCCGTCCCGGCGGCTGTCCAACATGTTGCGCAAGCAAACCAAATTCAAACAGATTCGGGCCTCCCTGGAGGCGGTAGGGCTGATTGAGCCCCTAACGGTCACCGTCGCGGACCGCTCGGGTCGTCATACGCTGCTGGATGGGCATGTTCGGCTCATGCTTCTTCGGGAATTAGGTCATCAGACAGCCCCCTGCCTGATCGCCAAGGATGATGAAGCCTACACCTACAATAACCGAATCAACCGGCTATCGACGGTGCAGGAGCATCACATGATTAGGCGTGCCCTCGATCGCGGGGTCCCGGCCCAGCGATTGGCTGATGCCTTGAACCTGGATGTGTCGACCATTCATCGGCGCGCCACCCTGCTAGAGGGCATTTGCCCGGAGGCGGTCCCTTTATTAGCGGATCGACAGTTCTCGGCTGAAGTCACGCGACTGCTGCGCAAAGTGAAACCGCTACGACAGGTGGAGTGTATCGAACTGATGGTGGCCGCAAACAGCGTGACGCTCTCCTATATGCAGGCATTATTGCTGGCAACACCACCGGAATGGCTGGTCGACCAGGCCACTCGACCAAAAACCAAGGCGGCCACGGCAGAGACCATGGCTCGCTTGCAGAAAGAAATGGATCAGGTCAGTGACCGTTACAAACTCATCGAGCAGAGCTATGGTGAAGATGTGCTGAATCTGGTGCTGGCCAAGGGCTACCTGCAAAAGCTACTGGAAAACCCCCACATCACCGAGTTCCTGTCGAAACATCAGCCGGATATCCTGCGGGAGTTCAACACCATCGTGGAGACGGTGTCGCTGGAGGGATAGTATTAACCCTCGCTGTGGACCCATTCACTCGAAAGTGCATCCTTTAGAGCCGGTGTCATCATTGGTCTGTGCCTGCTCTTACCCCCGCTTGAGGAATAAATCGCATGAAGGACCAAAAAGTAACGAAAAACCAGATTGCGGCGGCAGTGATCGGTAATGCGCTCGAGTGGTATGACTTTATCGTCTATGGCTATCTGACGACCATCATATCGCGTCTGTTTTTCCCGGCCCAAACTGAGTACGCCTCATTGCTTCTGGCTGCGGCGACCTTTGGAGTGGGCTTTTTCATGCGCCCACTGGGCGGCATCCTGTTGGGCCTATATGCCGACCGCAAGGGTCGTAAGGCCGCTCTGCAACTGATCATTTCGCTGATGACACTGGCAATCGCGATGATCGGTTTTGCACCCACGTTCGCCTCTGTCGGGATTGCTGCCCCCTTGATTATCGTGCTCGCGCGCCTCCTGCAGGGTTTTGCAACAGGGGGCGAATTTGCAAGCGCCACTGCCTTTCTGGTGGAAATGGCGCCTCCCGGGCAGCGGGGACTTTATGGTTCTTTGCAGATGATGGGGCAGAGTCTTGCTGCGTTGGTTGGAGCAACGGTCGGGTTGGTCATCACCCAAATGCTTTCAGCAGAGCAGATTGATCTATGGGGTTGGCGATTGCCTTTCCTCCTGGGTTTGTTGATTGGCCCGGTAGGTCTGTACATCCGCCGTCACCTGCATGAGCCTCAGCTATTCTCGGCTGACATTCAATCCAGAAAAGAAAAGCCTCCCACCGTCTTATCCATCTGGCGTGAGCATAAACGAAGCATCCTGATCTCTTTGGCTCTGGTCATTCCTTGCACCATTCTGTTCTATGTCATTCTGATTTACATGCCCACCTACGCGAAGACGCAATTGGGCATTCCCCTCAAGGAGGCATTCGTCGCGCAAGTCGCGGGTCTGGTCTGCCTGGCTGGAGCCACCCCATTGTTTGGGGCACTGACAGATCGGGTAGGTCGACGGCCAATGCTGGTGGCGGGCAATCTATTATTTGTGGTGTTGCCCTATCCGTTGTTCGCCTGGTTATTGGCGGATCCAGGTATAGCGCGTCTAACGGTGATGCAGGTCACACTTTGCTGCAGCGCCTCTATGGTAACCGGTGCGATCTCGACTGCGCTGGCCGATCAGTTTCCTATTGCTGTTCGTTCGACCGGATTGGCGCTTAGCTACAACTCGGCAGTCATGGTGTTCGGCGGGTTTGCTCAATTTATCGTAACCTGGCTGATTCAGGTGACCGGGACGCCCTTGGCCCCTGCCTTTTATGTGATATTCGGAGCGATGCTGGGTCTCTTGGGAGCGATCGGTATGATGCAGGACCGGGACGACAGACTACCCTCAGCAGTCAGAAGATCGGCCATGGGTTGACGTCAGTCGCTGGTTGATCAGTTCAATTCAGGCAAGAGAAGGCCGCACAGATAATGAAAGGCATAGGTCGAGGCTTGGCTCTCACAGATCCAGCTGGATAACACACTCAATATCATTATCGACTGACATCTGTGAGGCATCTCCAGGCACTGGAGTGGAAAAAACCGCCAGGTGACTTAAGTCAACTAAGTTCAATGTTAGGCAGAACCAAGTTGGTAGTCTTGATAACCCATTTATGACGTGAACGGCCGCAATCGCCACACGAGGCAATATGAATCACATCAACGAAATAGAATGGCAGTTGCGGAACGACCTGGCTGCCGCATTTCATCTGGCAGTTAAGTACGATTTGCATGAAGGCATTGCCAACCATTTTTCAGCGTTGCTGCCCGATGGGCAGCATTTCTTGGTCAATCCGTTCGGCCTCCATTTTTCCGAAATCAGTGCGTCAAACCTGATTGTCTGTGATTTCGAAGGCCGGGTTGTGCGGGGCGAGGGTGAGCCTTCGGCATCAGCGCACCATATCCATGCACCGGTCCACCGCCTGGTCCCACGCGCCAGAGTCCTGCTGCACACTCATCAGCCCCATGCGACGGCGTTGACGATGATCGAAGGCGGTCGTTTGGAATGGTCGTTGCAGAGCACCTGCCGCTTTTACGGGCGGGTCGCTTACGACACCGATTACGATGGTCTGGCATCATCCGATTCGGTCGGTGAGCGGATGGCAAGGATTATCGGTGATGCCGAAGTCTTATTTCTCGGCAGTCACGGTGTGATGACCGCTGCACCCAGCATCGCCCAAGCATTCGATGACCTCTATTTCCTGGAACGCGTGGCACAGACCCAATTATTGGCCATGGCTACGGGCCGGCCACGTGTATCACTCGCTCCAGAATTGATCCGACAAGTGGCCGATCAGATGCATCATGAGCGTTTCGTTCTGGGGTATATCAATCGCCACTTTGAAGCGCAAAAACGACTATTGGATGCGTCGGGGGGATTCTATCGGCACTGAGGATCGGCAGGACTTTGGGTACGCTTGAAATTCCCAATCTAAGCCTCGGGTCGATCTCACTGAAAAACCCACATTGATTGAATAGCCACATGGTCTGGTGCCCATACACTAAGGATCGTGCAACACCCCACAGTGATTCCAACACCACAAACGAAATTTAGTGGGGATGGATAGGTTCGAGTCCCAATAACCTACCGAAGCTTATGCCAAACCGCCCTCATCCAACCCATTGATAAATATCAATGTGGATGCGTCACCAGGAGACGCATCCACAGAGAACAGAGAGAGAATTTAGGGGGTTCGGCCCAGAGTTTGGAGATTTTCAGCGACGAGTAGGAGACGCATGAAATCCTGGAAACCCCGCCAGCCGCGGGGTTCAGGGCGAAAAAAAACCAACCCG
>DIVI01000176.1 GCA_002423305.1 Methylococcus sp. UBA6136
AAGGAGTATGGCTATGACTTCTTCAAGGTAGACGCCATGCTGTTCAGCCCCGCCAAAGTGATTGTGACAGCCGTTGAATCCGGTCACAGTTTCCATGCGGGCTCACTGGACGAAGCCTTGCTTGATCGTTCTTTTGGCGAATAGTGGGCCGGATTGCCGTCATTACCGACGACCCGGGCTGGCACGGCAAGCGCCTGCGCGAGACCTTTGCAGGCCGAGGCTTTGAAGCCCGCTTTCTGAGCCTGACCGCCTGTCAGCTCAACCTGCATGAGGATGAATTGCCCGTTCTTCTGCCGGGTTTCGAAGAGAGACTCCCGGACGGCGTGTTCGTCCGTGGGGTGCCCGGCGGAACGCTTGAGCAAGTCGTCCTTTACCTCGGCATTCTCCACGCCCTGAAATTACTGGGGGTACCTGTGTATAACGATGGCCATGCCATTGAACGCACGGTGGACAAGGGCATGACCAGTTATCTGCTGAAACGGGCCGGCATCGCGACGCCACCCGCCTGGGTGTTGACGGATGCCGAGCGGGCACGCTCGATTGCCGAGCGGGAACTGCGGCAGGGTCACAGCGTGGTGTCCAAACCCCTATTCGGCTCACAGGGAGCCGGGCTACGCCGCTATGACAGCCTGAAGGATCTGGCCGGATTTTCCGATGACGATGGCGTTTTCTACCTGCAGCGCTACATCCATTCCGGTGATTCAGCGCATGACTTTCGGGTCTTCGTCATCGCAGGGAAAACCGTAGCGGCCATGAAAAGGTGCGGGGTGACCTGGCTGAACAACGTCCATCAAGGCGCTCATTGCGAACCGGTGCACCTGGAGGACCTCAGGCTTTGCCGGCTCGCGGAGGATGCCGTCAGGGCTCTCGACATGAATTACGCGGGCGTCGACATCATCCGTGACGAGCATGGTCGGTATTCGGTCCTCGAAATCAACAGCATCCCCGCATGGAAGGGCCTGCAAGGAGTGACTGAGATCGACATCGCTGAACGGCTGGTGGAGGATTTTCTCTCTCACGCCACCCTGAGCGTTCCCCAATCCCTGCGCGTCCAGTGACCGGGCTCGCTGACAGCAGACGCCGGGATTTCGCATTCGACGCCTATCTCTGGGCCTGCGAGCTTGAACTGCGGGCCTATAAGCCCGGCAATGTCAGCCTCCATTCCGAGGGCCACGACATGACCGTAGAGGATTTTCGTCGCAGTGCCCGTATGAGTGCGCCTTTCCTCGCCGATCCAGCCGCCTCGTTGGGGCAAAAAATATTCCGGGCCATCGAGGCCACCCGCGACGCCGTGGGGTGCAACACCAACCTTGGCATCGTGCTGTTGGCAGCCCCCCTGATCCAGGCCTTTCTGAGTCCAGTTCGGAAAAAGTCCTTAGAGTGTGCCGTGAAGGCCACTCTACAAAACACCAACGTGGACGATGCGGAATGGGTCTATCGGGCCATTCGCCTGGCGCAGCCGGCAGGGCTTGGCGAGGCGCCGGAAGAGGATGTCAGCAAGCCACCCGGTGTAAATCTCCTTGAAGCCATGCAGCTCGCGGCCAAGCGAGACAGCATCGCCCGTCAGTATGCTAATTCCTTTGCTGATGTTTTCCACGTGGCTGTTCCGTTGTATCATGCCGAGTTATCCCGCTGGGATGACGATGAAGAATGGGCGGCGGTGGGGGTATTTGTCGGGATCATCTCCCGCTACGCGGATAGCCACATCGAACGAAAGTATGGAGCGGAGTGTTCGCGGCAAATCTCAAACCGGATGAGTGAGGTTGGGCGTATGCTTTTCGCAAACCAGTTGGCCCAAAAAAACCTGGATGTGCTCAAGGAGGCGGACTTGGAGTTCAAATCCCGGGGGATCAATCCAGGGACAACAGCCGATTTGACGGTGGCGACCTTGTTGGCCGCTCGACTGGAGAATCAATACTGAAACGCGAGATTTCAGATTCATTGAGATCTTAGGACTCAAACAATAAAGCAGACAGTATCCCTTGTCTGCACGGGGAGACATTACAATGTCGATACTTCAGAAATTCTTTTCTTTTTTCAACAACGATAATACCGAGGACTTAGTCATGGGAAAAATCAACAAACTGCTGGTCGGTGAAGCGCTGGTCGGTGACGGCAACGAAGTCGCCCATATCGACCTGATCATGGGTCCGCGTGGCAGCGCCGCAGAAACCGCGTTCGCCAACTGCGTCACCAACAACAAGGATGGTTTCACCAGCCTGCTGGCGGTTGTTGCACCGAACCTGCTGTGCAAGCCCGCTACCGTCATGTTCAACAAGGTCACCATCAAGAACGGCAAGCAGGCCGTGCAGATGTTTGGTCCGGCTCAGCGAGGTGTCGCTATGGCTGTCGCCGATTGCGTTGAAGACGGCACCATTCCGGCTGACGAAGCGGATGACCTGTTCATCTGCGTCGGCGTTTTCATTCACTGGTTGGCTGAAGACGACGCCAAGATCCAGGACTACAACTACGAAGCCACCAAGACCTCCATCAAGCGCGCTGTCGCTGGTGAGCCGAAGGCCGCTGACGTGGTTGCAAGAAAGGCCGCTGAAGGTCATCCCTTCGCAGCTCACAAGTAAGGGCTACTGAAAAACGCTGCCTCGTCTAGGCGGGGCAGCGTTTTTTTTCGCCTGTCGATCAGCGATCCGACGCGGGCTGCAGGCATCCGGCCATTCAACCCTGATTGAAGCGATTCAATGTATCTCGGCCAATTGCGCCATTATGGAATGCGCTGGCAACCAGCACCGCTGCCACCCCGATTTCCAGCAGATCATCCAGATCCTGTGCATGCCGAATACCACCGGCGGCCACGAAATGATGTGCGGGATACTGCTCGATAAAGTGCGCTGCTTGCGAAAAATCGGGGCCATCGAAACTGCCGACCCGAGAAAGATTCATCAGAATGACGCGTCCAGGCCAGAGATCCACCGTTTTGAGAATGCTCAGTGGTCCAACCAGCTGGCCGTCCCGAAAATCCAGTGAAAGGATGTAAGGTCGACCCGTTAGAGCCAACCCCTCCAGTGTTTTTTCGGTCATGGACTCACTGCCGATGACCGACACCACCTGCTCACAGGTAGAATCGGTCTTTCGCCCCATGGACGGTAGCCCACGGTCCATCCAGAAATGGAGATGAGGAAAGGTAGCCGCCAGATGTTCGATCACAGCCATCTGGGGACTTATCCCCATCAGGGCGTCGAGATCCGCAACATAAACCGTTTTGAAATTCCCGAGCTTGAGCAAACCCCGAACCACGGAGACGGGGCTGGGGTCTGGGCTAAGCGGGCTTTTTATGGGCTGATAGGCCTGACGCTGGCCTCGTAGGGCGTGTACCACTTGCCCAGCCATGACATCGATTACAGGAATGATTTCCACTTGTGAAGACCGTGAAGCTTCTGGTTTATGAACATATTACCGGGGGCGGCATGACGACAGCACCCAGCTCCTCATTGGTCAGGGAGGGCGATGCCATGCTCTTCGCTTTACTCAAGGATCTCGCCGATATTCCCGGCCTGTCCCTCCTGGCTTTACGGGACAGCCGGCTGGCCCGTTCGACCCACGCAGCACCGACCGTCGATTGGATGGATGTCGAACCGAATAACGAAATTATGAGCCGTCTGCAATGCGCCATCGAACAAGTGGATGCCGTCTGGCCGATAGCGCCCGAGACGGGAGGAGTGCTTGAATCCATTTGTGCCCTGGCCAAAGACAAGGGGAAAGCCTTGCTGAATACCCAGGCCGATGGTGTCCGCTTGGCGGCCAGCAAACTTTTGACAGCGACCCGGCTTCGCGACAAGGGCGCTCCTGTTGTCCCCACCCAGCGTTGGCAATCCCCATCAGCTCATCCACCTTTCCCCTTTCCGATGGTTATCAAAGCCGATGATGGCGTAGGCTGCGAGGATACCCGGATTATTGCGAATGCCCTGCACTGGGATGAATTTACCGGCCATGACCACTCGGGGGACTGGGCCATTCAACCCCTGCTGGATGGGGAGAGCCTGAGTCTCTGCGGGCTGTTTGCGAAGGGCCAGGCGATCCTCCTAAGCGTTAATCGCCAGCATATTCAGCAACAGGGCAATACTTTTAGGCTGAACGGCTGTAGCGTGAATGTAATCAGGGACGAAAACGGCATTTTCTTCGGCCTGATCCGGCAAATAGCCGCGGCGATTCCCGAATTATGGGGCTACAACGGTGTGGATTTGATCAGAAACAAGGAGGGAATTCATGTGCTGGAAATCAATCCTCGACTTACCTCGTCCTACGCGGGACTACGGGCTGCGCTGGGGGTCAACCCGGCCCAGCTTGTGATTGACCTTTTTGATTCCGGACACTTGCCCCAACTGGCCGAACGGCCAGCCCATCCCATTGAAGTGACATGGTAGTCCAACGGATAACCCCCCCCATCATGGGCTGGGATATTGGCGGCGCCCACCTGAAGGCCGTCAGATTGAACAGCCACGGGCTGGTCGATTTCTCCCGGCAGGAGCCCTGCCCGCTTTGGCAAGGCCTGGACCAGCTGGAACATGCGCTAACCCGGATATTTTCCGCCCTCCCCGGTGATCTGCCGGATCAACATGCCCTCACCATGACCGGTGAACTGGCAGATAATTTTTCCTCCCGCATGGAAGGTGTCATGGCGCTGACGGCCACCCTGTCGGGTCGGTTGGGGACCGGGCGCGTCAAGGTCTTTGCGGGTAAAACTCCACTGATTCCGGCCGAAGACCTTGATCTGAAGGATGCACCCAAAGTAGCGTCGGCCAACTGGCTAGCTAGCGGGCTTTGGGCTGCTACCCGCATCAAGGAGGCCCTATTCATGGATGTGGGCAGTACGACCACGGATCTCCTGACCATTTGCGGGCATCAGGCAACCCACCGTGGCTATACCGACAGCGAACGAATGGGCTACGATGAACTCGTTTACTCTGGGGTCGTCAGAACGCCCGCCATGATGCTGAGTCGCCGGGCGCCGCTGGCAGGCATCTGGTCTGGCGTCATGGCGGAATTCTTTGCTACCGCTTCAGATATTTACCGCTTGACGGGAGAATTGCCAGAGCATGCCGATCAAATGCCCACTGCTGATCAGGGACCCAAGACCCGGGAAGGAAGCCGCCAGCGACTGGCTCGGCAATTCGGACGAGATGCCGAAACACTGCCGGACAATAGGTGGCAAAGCCTGGCCTTCTATCTGCGTGAGCGTCAGCTGATGACCCTGCAGGATGCCCTGGAATTGCAGCTTTCGCGCAATCTGATAGGCGAATCCGCTCCCCTGATTGGGGCGGGCGTAGGCAGATTTTTGGTCAAGGTTCTGGCTACCCGACTTCAGCGACCCTATATGGATTTTGGCGATCTGTTTACAAGCACCAGTCCCCCCACCGATTTTCAAATTGCTGATTGCGGCCCCGCCGCGGCTGTTGCCTGCCTGGCGCATAGGGAAATTGTCCTGCCTCCATGACGCCGCGTATCCAGGAGATTCCTTATTTCGAGGACAGTGCTGCCCTGTTTCTGCCCTGGTCTGACCGAGGATGGTCGGTTTTCCTGGATAGCGGCTATCCCCACAGTCGCCAAGGCCGCTACGACATCATCGCCGCGGATCCCGTCAAGACGCTGATCACTCGTGGACTGGTGACCGAAGTCCGCGAGGGTGAATGGATCCAGCGATCGCCCGAGGATCCATTCAAACTGATTCAGGAGGCTCTGGGCGCCACCCGCGGCGGCGTCTCCGAACTGCCATTCTGTGGCGGGGCCATCGGCTATTTTGGTTACGATCTGGCCCGACGCCTGGAAACACTACCCGATCTCGCCGCCGATGCCGAGGGCATCCCGGACATGGTGGTCGGCATCTACGATTGGGCCGTGATCGTGGATCATCTGGAGAGACGAACCTACCTGGTGGGTCGGGAAGCCAGTCCAATCCTCGACAAACGCTGGCCGCATCTGGTCAAAAGTTTCAGCCAGATCCAGACGCTGGGATGGCGACTGGGAGATTTTCAGATTGTCGACGAGGTTCGCGCCAATCTCGATCAGCCGGCTTACGGCAAAGCCTTCCGGAAAATACAGCACTACATCGAGGAGGGCGATTGCTACCAGGTCAATCTGGCGATGCGATTTTCGGCGCACTCCACCGGCAATCCTTGGGTCGCGTATCAGTACTTGCGCACCTATAACCCCGCGCCGTTCAGTGCCTACCTGAATTATCCTGAGGTTCAGGTGCTCAGTTCTTCGCCCGAACGATTCCTGAAGGTGTCCGAGGGCGAAGTCGAGACCAAACCGATCAAGGGCACCCGACCCCGGGTACAGGATGTCGTCGGTGATGCCAGACAGGTGCTGGAACTGCAGGACAGCCTGAAGGACCGTGCCGAGAACCTGATGATTGTGGATTTGTTGCGCAACGATATTGGCAAGAATTGTGTGCCCGGCTCGGTCAATGTGCCCAAACTTTTTGAAATAGAAAGTTACGCGACGGTGCATCACATGGTGAGTACAGTCCGGGGCAAGCTCTTGCCCGAGCATAGCGCGCTCGACCTCATGCGTGGTTGCTTTCCCGGCGGCTCCATCACGGGCGCACCGAAGATCCGGGCCATGGAAATCATAGAGGAACTGGAGCCCAACCGGCGCGGGCTTTACTGTGGCTCCATCGGCTACATCGGCTATGACGGGAACATGGACAGCAATATCGCAATCCGCACACTGATGCATTCCGACAACACGGTTCGTTTCTGGGCCGGGGGCGGCATCGTGGCCGATTCCGACGTGGCGCTGGAATACCAGGAATGCCACCATAAGGCTGCGGCTCTGTTGCACCTGATCGAGGAATTTCGCCAGCGTGATGCCAACGTCTCCGCTCTGGGTCGTTAAGCTGGGAGGCAGCTTTTGGGCAGCGGAAGCCCTGCTGGCCTGGCTGGAGGTGCTGGACAAGCGGGGCGTCATCGTGGTGCCTGGCGGGGGACTTTTTGCCGATGCGGTCAGAGAGGCCCAACAACGCTGGGGATTTGATGATCAGCTGGCGCACAGGCTGGCCATATCGGCCATGCATCAATACGGGTTAATGCTGCAGGGGCTTTGTCCCGCACTCCAGACAAGGACGCAACCGGGGCTGCTGAAAGATGCAATCGGAAACGGCCAGTCGACTCTCTGGCTTCCCGATGCCGAATCCCTGGCGGATCAGCGTATCAGGGCCTCATGGGACGTCACCTCAGACAGTCTGGCTGCCTGGCTTGCAGAAAACCTCGGGGCCGAGCATCTTCTATTGATCAAGTCGGTTAATCCGCCGGCTGGCGAGGCCACAATCAGCGACTTGATCGACATGGATCTGGTCGACAGGGCCTTTCCCGAGGTGTCGAAAAATTTTTCCGGCCACATCTGGTTGACCGGGCCGCAACAATACCGCCGCTTCATGGCGGGCGTGGCAAAGCCGGACAGGTTTTTCACTCGGGCCTTGAGCCTGTAGCATCGCTATTTTTGGGAACAGGAAGCGCCGCCATGTCCATCCGAGTTCGCTACTTTGCCAGCCTCCGTGAAAAAATGGGTCGCACCGAAGAAGATGTTTCCTCAGAGGACATCAGCACGGTGACCGATCTCTGGAAAGCCGTAAACGAGGGGCGGCCAATGCCAGACCATCTGCTCTGCGCCGTGAATATGGAATATGTCGATGCCAATAGCACCGTGAATGATGGGGATGAAGTTGCTTTCTTTCCGCCCGTCACGGGAGGATGAGATGCGGATAGAACTCAGGGAATCCCCTTTTGATCCTTACGCTGAGGTTTCTCGGTTTCAGTCAGAACTTCTGGCGCCGCACACAGGCCAATACGGAGCGACCAGTCTTTTTGTGGGAACAATGCGCGACTTCAACGAAGGCGATACCGTTGAAAAACTCTGGCTAGAACACTACCCGGGCATGACAGAGCGCGAACTGGCCCGGATACTCGATGAAGCTGCCGAGCGATGGCCCTTTCTGGAAGCGTTGGTGATTCATCGCTTCGGCGCCATTGAGCCGGGTGAGAACATTGTGCTGATTGCCATTTGGTCTGCGCACCGCTCAGCCTCCATGGAGGCGACACGCCATATTATTGAAGCCCTCAAGCATCGGGCCCCATTCTGGAAACGGGAGACCCTGGCGCAGGGTTACCGATGGGTAGAAAAGAACACGGCCGGTTAGTGGACAACCGCCTTGCGTTATGATGAGCACACAAATTCGTGGCCCATTCCTTCTCAACTCGACAGCCAACCATTCCATACCACAATGCCTCACTCAACCTACCAGCTACTTGAGATTGTCGGCACCTCGCCGATCAGCAGCGATGACGCCATCCGCAATGGCATCGAAAAAGCCCACTTGACACACCTGTCAGTAGACTGGTTCCAGGTCATTGAAACGCGTGGCCAAATTCGAGATGGCAAGATCACTCAATTTCAGGTCATCATGAAAGTGGGCATGCGGCTTGATAGTCCTCAGAGTGCCCCTGTTTCAACGCTTTAATCGAGATGACAGATCCATGCTGAAGCTGTCCGCCAAACATTGTTTTTTACTAGGTTTTATTTTCTGTGTCGGCCTGATCTTGTCGGCCTTCTATTTTCAGTTCATTGGTCATCTGGACCCCTGCCCCTTGTGTATCTCGCAGCGCTTGATGGTCGTCGCGGTCGGGTTGGTCTTGCTGGTGGCGTACCTGCACGCTCCTGGCCCTCGCGGAATCCGGAATTACGCCATCGTCGGTGGCCTGGTCGCACTGGTGGGTGCCAGCGTCTCCGCTCGTCATGTCTGGATTCAACACCTACCGGCGGATGAGGTGCCTGCTTGCGGTCCGGGCCTATCCTATATGTTCCAGTACTTCCCCTTGTCCGACACGCTCAAGGCCATGGTCACCGGAACCGGTGATTGTGCCAAGGCAGATTGGTCAATCCTGGGGCTTAGCATGCCGGCATGGGTTCTGCTCTGTTTCCTGGGACTCTCAGCCTTTTCCTTTGCTCAAGTCTGGAACACCACAACAAGGGACATCAGCCGCTAAGGCTGCGAGTGGTTGCGATGACCTCTTCGGCAAAACGCTCACTTGCAGCTTGTCGCGCAATGGACTGATTTGACAATATTTGATGTTAAATCCCTGGCGTTCCGAATTTTCGTTGATCCTCTTGGCGCTTTTAACAGGCGTCTTTCTGGGAAAACTGTTTCATCACCCGGTCTTTG
>DIVI01000125.1 GCA_002423305.1 Methylococcus sp. UBA6136
CTGGCAAGTCGCCAGCTTCGTCAGAAACTCGCAACAAACCCCGCTGATGGATGAAGGTCCGTCGACTGATCTTCAGACTCCATCGGCCCAAATTCCCAATGAGTACTTCGCGATGAGGCATGTCGCATGAATACCGCCTTCTGGGCGATTGTCCCTGCGGCCGGCGTTGGCAAACGCATGGGCGCCGAAGTACCCAAGCAATATCTGGAAGTCAGTGGCAAGCCGGTCCTCCAGCACACCCTGGAACGACTGCTGTCGGTAGAAGCCATCGCCAACATCCATGTCGCATTGGGTGAGGAGGATGGCTACTGGATGGACCTGCCCTTCAACGATCATTCGCGTGTCCGGGCCGTGCCTGGGGGCCGCGAGCGGGCGGATTCCGTCTATTCCGCGCTGGTCCATCTTGAGGATCGGGCAAAATCCGATGACTGGGTACTGGTGCATGATGCCGCCCGGCTCTGCATCACCCGTGGCGACGTTCTGAAACTGATGGACACCCTGAGGGACGACCCGGTCGGCGGCATTCTGGCGTTGCCGGTCAGCGACACCCTAAAAACGGTGGAAAACCGTCACATCACCGGCACACCCGATCGACGGCAGGTCTGGCGCGCCCTAACCCCGCAGATGTTCCGCTATGGTCTGCTCAGACAGGCCCTTTCCGACGCCGCCGCACAGAACCGCTTGGTCACGGATGAGTCCAGCGCCTTGGAACTGGCTGGCTACCGACCTCGGATCGTTGAGGGACGACCCGACAATCTCAAAATCACACGGCCTGAAGATTTACCTCTGGCGGCCTTTTACCTGGAGCGACAATGTTACGAATAGGACAAGGTTACGATGCGCATCGTTTTAGCGAAGGCGGTCAGCTGGTGCTGGGAGGTGTTCCCATCGAGTATGAAAAAAGTCTCGCCGCCCACTCGGATGGCGATGTCGCCCTGCACGCGCTGTGCGATGCCCTGCTGGGTGCAGCCGCCATGGGCGATATCGGCCGACATTTCCCCGATACCGACCAGAATTTCAAGGGCATCGACAGTCGCATTCTGCTGCGCAATGTCTGCGCCAAACTGACGGCCCAGGGCTATTCCGTCGGCAATGTCGATGTCACTATCGTGGCCCAGAAACCCAAGCTGGCCCCCTATATCGACCGGATGCGGGCCACGATTGCCACCGACCTCCAGATCGAGATTGACGCCGTGAACGTCAAGGCCACGACCACGGAGGGCATGGGTTTCGAAGGCCGGAGCGAGGGCATTTCTTCCTATGCCGTAGCGATTCTTGACAAGGCCTGAATTCGCCATGAGCGATCCCACGGCCCGCTTGCCGCATGCCCTGGGTGGGCCCGTGTGCCACGGGACCATCAAGCTTACCCCCGAAGATTTTGTGGTTGAGGAAATCCTCGGCTTTGAACCGTCCGGGGAAGGGGAACATGTCTTTCTACGTATCGAAAAGCGCGGGGAAAACACGGATTATGTCGCCCGCCAGCTTGCCCGGTTTGCTGGTGTATCGAGCCGCAACGTCAGCTATGCCGGCCTGAAGGATCGCCATGGCCGGACCCTGCAATGGTTCAGCATTCAGTTGCCCGGCCAGAGCGGACCCGACTGGTCAGGGCTGGACTCCGACACAATCAAGGTTCTGGATGTCATTCGCAACGCCCGTAAATTGAGAAAAGGCGCCACGAGTGGCAACCGTTTCGAGCTGACCGTGCGCGACCTCACCGCCACCAACGAAGCCCTGGAAAAAAGGCTGGCCGACATAGCTAGGTACGGCACTCCCAATTATTTTGGCCCGCAGCGATTTGGCCACGATGGCCAGAACATCGAGCAGGCGAGAGCGTTGTTTGCCGAACCCGGGCGCCGCATCGATCCCCACAAAAGAGGCCTGTATCTCTCTGCGGCCCGCTCGGAAATCTTCAATCACATCCTCGACAAACGGGTCAGCGCAGGCAAATGGGACCAGGCAATTCCGGGCGATGTATTCATGTTTTCCGATTCCAAAAGCTTCTTCAAGCCAGACGGGCTGGATGCCGAGATCCTGCAACGGGTCCGGGACCATGCCATCCACCCCAGCGGCGTGCTTTGGGGGCGTGACCCCTCGACCGCCACGGATGAAGCCTTGCAGATAGAAAACGAGGTCGCGGCCCACCTGGCCGATCTGACGGAAGGTCTGGCGGCCTCGGGAATGGATACCGCCCGCCGCCCCCTCAGGCTTTGCCCGATGGATCTGACATGGGCGTTTCCCGATCCCGCCACCCTGAAGCTCAGTTTTACCCTGCCGACCGGCGCCTATGCCACAACCGTGCTGAGAGAGCTGATAGACATGGACGCCATGGATGCCTGAAGCGCACCGCTTTCGGTTATCGTTAACCCCCTGTGCCCAGCACCCATCACCGGCCGGAGTTCCCTCATGACCATTGGACTGATCTGCAACCGTGATACCGTCATTGCTCGGCCGCATGAATCGCTCCACCGCGTCGCTCAACTGATGCGCGAACATCACGTCGGCAGTGTCGTCATCGTCAAGGATGCGCCGGCGGGCGTCACGCCGATTGGCGTCCTGACTGATCGGGATCTGGTGGTCGAAGTGCTGGCCAAGAATCTGGACCCCCAATCCGTGACTGTGGGCGACATCATGAGTCATGAACTGGTGACCGCCCAGGAGAACGACGGCATCTGGATCACGATCAAGCGCATGCGCAGCCAGGGCATTCGCCGTATGCCTGTCCTCAATGAACACGGTGTCTTGATGGGCATTATCAGTGTCGATGATCTGATGGAGCTGCTCGCCGGAGAGTTCACCGATCTGGTCAAACTGACCGCTCGGGAAAAGGAACGCGAAATCACCCAACGCAATGGATAAGCCCATGTCTGTCACCCTCTACCACAACCCCCGCTGCAGCAAATCGAGACAAACCCTGGAGCTACTCCGCAACCGGGGCGTGGAACCCGACATCGTCGAATATCTGAAATCCCCGCCTGATGCCGCCCAGCTGGACGACATCCTCCATCAGCTGGATCTTGAGCCGCGGGCGCTGATGAGAAAGAGCGAAGCCATTTATCGCGAGGCCGGGCTGGATGATCCGAGCCTCGACCGGGCCGGGCTGATAGCCGCCATGGTGGCCCATCCCATCCTGATCGAGCGCCCCATCGTGCTGGCCAACGGCAAGGCCGCCATTGGCCGACCGCCGGAGAACGTGCTCAGCATCCTCTGATAGCCAAACCGCCCGACCCCATCCGAGGACTCGGCTCGACCGAGCTCCGAATCAAAATCCAACCAGAACATGACTGAAATTCTTGTCCTTTATTACAGCCGCTTCGGCAACACCGCGGAAATGGCCCATCTCATCGCACGCGGAGTGGAAGAGGTCCCCGGCGTGGTTGCCAAGGTGAGAACCGTTGCGCCGGTATCCACCACCTGCGAAGCCGTTGCAGACAGTATTCCGGACAATGGTCCACCCTATGCGACGCTCGAAGACCTGCAGAACTGCGATGGACTGGCGCTCGGAAGCCCCACCCATTTCGGCAACATGGCGGCCCCCCTGAAGCACTTCATCGACAGCACCAGCAGCCTCTGGTTTTCAGGTGCCCTGTCCGGCAAGCCTGCCGGGGTCTTCACCTCCACCTCGTCCATGCATGGCGGGCAGGAGGCGACCCTGCTGACCATGATGGTCCCATTGCTGCATCACGGCATGCTGCTGGTCGGCATTCCCAGCCGCGAGCGCGCCCTGAGCCAGACCATCACCGGCGGGACACCTTATGGGCCAAGCCGTTATACCGGCGGCGGCAAGGAGGCTGTGAGCGAAGAGGAGCGGCAACTTTGCCGCGTGCTCGGCGCCCGTATTGCGAAAGTCGCCCTGGCGGTCAAAACCAATCCGGTAGACTGATCCATCAGCATTGGACTGTTGCAAGCCATGCCCCAGCAACTGCCACTGCCTATGGGACTGAATCCAGAACTGAGCTTTGCGCAGTTCTGGCCGGGGGCCAACCGGGAGGTGGTCGAGCAGCTCCGGCAAGTCGGCCAAGGCCAGGGGGAACCGCTGATCCTGATCTGGGGGGAGCGTGGTCACGGCAAGACACACCTGCTGAATGCCTGCTGTTCGGGGGCGGCCGAGCACGGCCATGCTGCTGCTTACTTCCCCATGCATCTGCTGCGTGAACACGGTCCGGCGGCAATGGAAGGCGCCGAAGCCTACCCCATCGTCTGCATCGACGATGTGGATGTGATTGCCGGCACGCCCGGCTGGGAACTGTCTCTGTTCAACCTCTTCAATCGATTGCGTGATGCGGGACACCCCCTGGTCATCAGCGCGTCCCTGCCCCCGGCCCAACTGGGTTTCGCCCTGCCCGATCTCGCCAGCCGACTGAGCTGGGGGCTGACCCTCAGGTTACAACGGCCCGCCGAAGAGGATACTCGCCAGATCCTGCAGATGAAGTCCCGCTCGCTGGGACTGGAAATGCCCGATGCGGTGGCGCGGTTTCTGATGAATCACACCCAGCGCGATCTTCCCGCACTGACCGCATTGCTGGACCGACTGGACCGCGCCTCGCTGGCCGCTCAACGCCGGCTAACCGTCCCCTTTGTCAGGGGATTGATCAGTTCCTAATCACCACAGATTCAGTCAGATTGCCCTCAGGCGTCCTGGCGCTGATACCATGCGTCGTCGCGAAACCAACAGCACAGCCGGAGCAGTCTAAGGAGTATGGACAGGGTCACAACAGGCGCAGGCACTCGAAAATCGGCCACGTCCGGCCGCCGCCCGGCGCTCACCCATGATGCGCTGGTCAAATCCATTTACGCTTCCTCGCTGGCGCCCGAGCAATGGGCCGGTACCCTCACTCAAGTCCGCCATTATCTGAAAGTCAGCGCATTCAGCCTGTTTTCGCTGGACTCCCATGCCGAGGGACAGCCGCCGCTGTTTACCGAAAACATGTCCAGTGAATGGCTGGAGACTTATCAAACCTACTGGGGCCAGCATGATGTCTGGGTCCAGGGCGCCATGGAAAAGAATCTGGTCCTGCCGGGTAATACCGTCTCCGGCCGCATGATGGTGGATCGCCGAACGCTCCAAAAAAGCCATTTCTACAATGAGGGGCTGGTTCCGGAGGACATCAGGGATGTCATCAGCAGCGGGCTCTGGGGCCAGGAGTCCGGCTCACCCCGACTCGTCCTCTCGCTTTACCGTAGCCTGAAGTCGAAGGACTTTGACGAACCGGATCATGCGAAGCTCACAGGTCTGGTCGATCACCTGCACCGCGCCATCACCATCGGCTGGAAACTGGGGACCCTCAAGCAGAATCAGGGACTCAATCAGGCGCTGCTAGATGGCCTCAATCAGGCGATTTTCCTGATGGACGCGCAGCGCCG
>DIVI01000235.1 GCA_002423305.1 Methylococcus sp. UBA6136
GTCGAAAATCGAGGGGAAGCTCAGCCCCTAGTCTGCCAGACGCACATAGAGGCAAGATCAACCGGAGGCAACATGACATTCGACAAACACCTTCATCAGCGTCTGACAGAAATCGAACATCACCCTTTCCAAACCCAAAGCCGTGTCTTACATCGCTCGCTTTGCCTGGGCGCACTGTATTTGCTCACTGCACCCCACTCGGATCTCTCGGCTCATGGCCTGATACAGGATCCACCCGCCCGCAACTGGTTTTGCGGGGCCCTGACCAAACCGGACCAAGTCATCAACGGCACAGCGCAGTTTCCAGTCTGCGGCGACGCTTACCATGCACCCGGCATGGATCCGAATGCTGGCTACAATTTCATGAGTGTATTGACGCACACACGGGGGTATGGCGCACTGGGTGCTCGAGCCAATGTCTGCGGATATGACTCCGAAACGTGGAAGGGTGGCCCTACCGTTTGGGATCAACCCATCGACTGGCCGACCAATCGGATGTCACCGGGGGCCAAGACGTTTACTTGGAACATTTCATGGGGCCCCCACTTCTCCGACACGCAGGAATTTCGTTATTGGATCACCAAGCCCGACTTCAAGTATCAGATTGGCAAGCCTCTCAACTTTGCGGATTTTGATGACCAGCCATTCTGCTCACTGACTTATAACGACGCCAATCCGACAGCCAATCCGGCGGTAATAGCCAGTCCGGAAAAATCGAGTTTCAGCACTCAGTGCACCCTTCCAAACCGCACCGGCAGACATGTGATTTATGCTGAGTGGGGGCGTAACTTTTACACCTATGAGCGCTTTCATGGTTGTGTGGATGCTCAGTTCGACTTCAACACTCCTCCACAACCGCTGGATGCCAATCTGATCACCACACCCCAGGTGACCGAAATTAACGGCGAAGCCAGCTTGCTTCTCGATGGAAGCCCGTCGCAGGGAGACGCGCTGCATTATCAATGGTCTATCAATGCGGCGGAGCCGGCGTTATATCAACTGGAGAATGCAAGCCAAAAAATCGCGACCCTCCATTATCTCAACCCGACCACCGAGGGGAGACTCAAGGTGACCTTGACTGTTTCCGATGGTGTCAGCACCAATAGCGAAACGCTTACGCTCATTCACAAGCCGGCAATTTCATCTGCCTGGTTGGATTTGGGACAGTTGGCCGCCCTGGCACAACCCCTGCGAATTGGTGACGCGATTGCACTGCGCACCGTCACAGAATTAGGCATCGATACCTACTGGCCCATGCAGCCTGTCACATTACAGGATGCAAACGCATGGACCTTGCAGCTGGCTAAAGCCATCAACGGCCAGGGCGGGCCGGTTCGGATTGGTGCCCTGGACGCACAGGGAAACATCAGTCTGAGCCAGCAGGAGTATTTGAACCGGATTTACATCTTGCCTGGCAGCGGCATCAAGAGCGCTTTCCTGAAAGTCACTTCTTCGCCAGATGCCGCCACGCTTGCAAGTGTTACTCCGATAGTTGCAAATAGCAGCCCTTGGTATCACGAGTCCCAAATCCGCCTCAGCCACGCTCAGCCCATCACTTCCCTGAAGTTGAGCATCACGTTGCAAAAGACCCAAGGATGGACTCTAAACGGCTTGTACAATACCGTCGGCGGAAAGATTCGGCAGTCTACTCGAGGCTCCAATCAGACGCTGTTCTATGAGTTCGAGCTTATGCCAGGGCAAACTCTGGAACCCGCGCAATCCCGCATCTTTGCCGCTCAGGCCAACGGAAGGGGCAAAAGTCACCCCACAAGCGGTGACAATTTCCGCATGACCTATACCATGGGCGGCATAACCCACTCGAGTAGCGGACGGTTTTGAACTGCCCCCAAGGTCTGCTACCGCAACATTTCTTCTGCAAGGCAAGGCTTGACAGCGCATAGGGCCAAGCCAGAGGATTCAGCCTAGCCGACCACAGGGCAGCGATCCATGTTTGCAAATGATGAAGCCCCCCGGCTTTGCCGGGGGCCTCCCCTCCAACTTGTACCTGGGCATCAAAGCGACAAGACTGCCTCGATGACAAAAAGCCCTCAAAATACTGACCCAATGGAGGGTGGTCCATGATTAACCTGCGCAGTGTAGACCTGAATCTCCTCACCATATTCGAAGCTGTCTACGAGGAGCAGAGCCAGGTACGCGCCTCCGAGCGCCTGTGCATGACCCAACCCGCGGTGAGCAATGCCCTGGCCCGCCTTCGTTATCTGGTTAATGATCGCTTGTTCGAGGGCCGCACCAAGGGCTTGACACCAACACCTCGGGCTGATGAGCTCTACATTCAGGTGCATGCTGCCCTGACAAATATTAGGCATGAGCTTTCCGACCAGTCAGCTTTTGACCATCTCACCTCTTTTCGAACTTTTTCCCTCTCCGTTTCCTTCAGTGGCGGAGTCACTTTTGCACCCCGTCTTTACGCTTGCTTCCAATCCCAAGCACCCAACGCTCAGCTGATTTTTCGCACGATTGACCCCGCAGTACAGATCCCGAATCTGTTGCGAACGCACCAGCTTGATCTTGCGCTTCACCCCGGCCATTTCGACGACCCGCAACTTGAGCAGGTGGTCCTGATTGAAGATAGTTTGGTCATCATGGTCAGATCAGATCATCCCCGCATTAAAGACAAACCGACGCAGGAAGCCTGCTTGCGGGAAAAATACGTGGCCGCCTACCGACTACTCCAAAACGCACATGATGTCGCCCTGAACACCTTCATGACGGAAATTCGGGAACGCACCGTCATGGAGGTCGCCAATACCCTGGTAGTCGCCAACACTGTGAGACAGACCGACCTGCTGGCAATCACCAATCGCCAGATGGCCTTGGTGTGTCGTGAGTGGTTAGGTATTGACTTTTACCCGCTCCCCGTCGAACAACCCATGTTTCGGCTTTACCTCGTTTGGCACAAATCACAAACCGATGACCTAGGACATTCATGGCTGAGGGAGCAAATGAAACTCCTGGCCATTGAGAGTCCCTCACCCGCCAAACACTCCATGCCCGATAAGCTATGATCGGTGCCAAAAAAGGGTACAGAACCATGACTGAAGATCACCCGCTCACTGATGACCATTTACAGTCAGTCGCCGGGGGGGGACTCTTGGACAGGCGGTTATTCCTGCGCCAGAGCCTAGCGTTCGGGACGGGAACCGGCCTGCTACTGGCCGGGATGGACGCAACAGGCGCCGAGTTGCCGGCTTGGCAGAAGACACCAGGAGCTCCTTTTAGCAACTACGGCCAGCCCTCGCCCCACGAGAAGGAGGCCATCCGCTGGGTTTCGGCCAACAGCGGCGCGCCCGGCAATGGCATTTCCTGGACACCGCTGCACAAGCTGGAGGGAATGATCACGCCGAACGGGCTTCACTTCGAACGCCATCACAACGGCGTGCCGCAGATCAATCCCGACCGCCACCGGTTGAGTTTGCATGGCCTGTTCCGCAATCCCGTGAGCTTCTCGGTCGAGGATTTGCTGCGCTACCCGCTGGTCTCGCGCATATGCTTCGTCGAGTGCGGCGGCAACAGCAATGCCGGCTGGCACGAGGAACCGATTCAGACGCCGGTCGGGTATTTCCATGGGCTGGCCTCCTGCTCCGAATGGACCGGCATTCCGCTGTCTACGCTGCTGGACGAGGCCGGTCTGCAACCCGATGCCCGCTGGGTGATCGCCGAAGGGGCCGACGCCGCCGGGATGAATATCAGCATACCGATCGAGAAGGCGCTGGACGACACCTTGGTTGCGCTATACCAGAATGGCGAGCGCATCCGGCCCGAGAATGGCTATCCGCTGCGGCTGATCCTGCCAGGCTGGGAGGCGGTGCTGAACGTCAAATGGCTGCAGCGGCTGCAGGCGGCGAGGGAGCCCGTCATGGCCCGCAACGAGACATCGAAGTACACCGAGCTGCAGCCCTCGGGCAAGGCGCGGCAGTTCACCTTCCTGATGGACGCCAAGTCGCTGATCACCCAGCCGTCACCGGGCTACAAGCTGCGCGGTCCCGGTCTGTATCAGATTTCCGGGCTAGCCTGGAGCGGACGCGGCAAGGTCCGCAAGGTCGAAGTGTCGGCCGATGGCGGCAAGAGCTGGGCCGAGGCGGCGCTGCAGGAGCCGGTCATGTCCAAGAGCTTCACCCGTTTCCGCCTGCCCTGGCGGTGGGATGGCTCGCCCTTGGTACTGAAAAGCCGGGCCATCGACGAAACCGGCTATCAGCAACCGGAACGCGCCGCGCTGGTCGCCGAACGCGGCCGCAACGGTTATTTCCACTACAACGCCATCGTGTCCTGGGCGGTCGCGCCGGACGGGAGCCTGAGCCATGTCTATGCGTGACACCGCACTGCGCCGGCCCCTGGCCGTGACGGCCGTGCTCGGTTGGATAGCCCTGACTGCGGCAGTCGCCGCCGCGCCGGAAGGCCCCAAGCTGGGTAAACCACTGAGCCCGGCAGACATCGCCGCCATGGACATCAACGTCTTCCCAGACGGCAGCGGCTTGCCATCCGGCAAGGGCACGGCATTGGAAGGCAAAGCCATCTATGACGCTCAATGTGCGGCGTGCCACGGACCCAAAGGTACCGGCGGCAGCGCCGGCGAACTGGCAGGTGGCTCGGCGCTGGACGGGCCCCATCCCGATCAGACCGTCGGCAATTACTGGCCATATGCCACCACAATCTTTGATTTCGTCCGAAGGTCCATGCCGCTGAACGCGCCGCGGAGTCTCAGTGACGATCAGGTCTACGCCGTCACCGCCTATCTGCTGAATATCAACGCACTGATCGGCGAAACCGCCGAGATGAATGCGAAGACGCTCCCCGAGGTGCACCTGCCGAACCGGGAGGGCTTCGTCCGAATCTGGCCAAACAGCCATTGACCGACATGCAAAAGGCGCAGCGGTTTAGCCGCTGCGCCTTTTGCATGATCAGCCTCCGACCGGCCCCGCCGGCCGGGAGTGAGAACTTCAAGCTTTGTTGCTGGAGTCTTCCTTCAGCTTGTCGGCCGACGCCTGAATATGTTCGCCGGCCTTCTCTAGCGTCTCACCAGCATCCTCGACCAATGAGCCTGCCGCTGAGGCAACTTTTTCCGCCTCGCTCTTGGCGCGCGCCGCCAGAGTTTCTGCAGTTTCTTGCAGGTCATCCAGGCTTTCCTTCGCCTCACCGACCCATTCGTTCGCCCTGGCTGCAAGCTTCTCGGCACTTGCCTTAAGCTCGCCCAGCTCCTCCTTCGCCTCAGCCAAGGCACTGGTCGCCGTGGCGGCGGCCTTGTCCGCCACACCCGCGACGGTTTTGCTGACATCGTCCGACTTCTCGCGAACCTCGGCCGTGATTTCTTCGACGGACTCGCGAACGTCCTCGGCCACTTCGCTGAGCGTCTCACGCGCTTTATCGACCAGACCAGGCGCGGACTCCTTCACCTCTTCAACCAGCTCTTCGGCCACGTCGGCAAGCTTGTCGACGACCCCGCTCATTTTCTCGCGAGCCTCACCCACCAGCTCGCTGGAGGTTCTGGCGATCTTGTCCGCCGCTTCCCTCGCATCATTGGCCACTTCGTTGACCGCCTCGGAAGCTTCCTGCACCACCGGTGCCGTCTTGCCGGACAGCGTATCCACCACATGCTTGACCGTTTTCAGGATCGAGCCGAACAAACCTTCGCCATTGCCGTTGGTCATCGTTATCTCCTCATTTTTTGGTTGTTTCTAAGGCCGCAGGGGCACTTTTTTGGAATCCCGGCTCTTTCAGCCAGTCATTTCAATGGGAACGATACTCCCCATCACGTGTACTGTAAAAGCGATTTCAGATCCATCAGACTGCTCCCGCTTGTCCATTGTGAAAATGAAGCCGTTCACTGAGCCCACCCCAAGACTGGACGATCGCGCAATCGATGGCCAAAATCCTCGTGCCGGGACAGCATAAACCAGCCCTTATTCCTCTTTTTCAAAACCGACACAGGCATCATCACCTTGATTGAATCCCTTCTCTGGTCCTTGACCCATCGCCCATATGTCACGCTGTTCATGGTGTTCTTTCTGGCCCTGTCATGGCGAGAACAGGGCTGGCTACGCACCAAGCTGTGGGTAGCCAGCAGCTATCTGATCGCGCTGTCAGCGGAATGGGGCAGCATCAACCACGGCATTCCTTTTGGTGATTACACCTATCACTACGAAGCTCTGCGTCATGATCTGGTGGTGCTGGGCGTACCGTTTTTCGACACGCTGTCTTTCTCGTTTCTAAGTTACGTCAGTTTTTCCTTCGCGCAGTTCTTCATGTCGCCGCTGTCAGTGCGGGGTTGGGATGTGCAACGGGTGACCTCCAGCGAAATTCGGCACGCCTGGGCGACGTTGCTGCTGGGGTCGTTTCTGATGATGGTGGTGGACTGGATCGTCGACCCGATCGCTAATCTGGGCGAGTTCTGGTTCCTGGGCAAGATTTATCACTACCCCAATCCCGGCGTGCATTTCGACGTGACGTTTGCCAACTACTGTGGCTGGTTTGCCGTGGCGCTAGCCACGTTGCTGGTTAATCGCGCGATTGACCAAGCCCTGATCCGGCACGCGGGCGTGGAACCGGTGCATGCAACCTGGCCGGGACAAGGGCTGTTCGCACCACTATTCTGGGCAGGGATTGTCGGCTTTCAACTGGGGGTGACCTGGTGGGTGGCGCTAAGCGGCCAGCCCGGGCTGGATGGCGAACGCACGCTGCTGCAAGCGGTGACAGGCAGTTACATTCTGGCGCCGATACTGGTTCTGGCTTTCATGCAGCTGGTAAAACCTGCCAACCGCGTTCCATGATGAGCCTGAGCCGAGTCAGGCTTCAGAAATAGCGGGTTGGATCGGGCGCCCCGGCCGCCGCAAACCCGGCCGCCCGAAGGCGGCAAGCATCACAGACGCCGCAGGCGCGGCCGGATTCATCGGCGGAATAGCAGGACACAGTCAACCCGTAATCCACTCCTAAGGCCATGCCTTTGCGGATGATCTCGGCCTTTGACAGCGTAATGAGTGGCGTGTGAATCCTGAATTTCGCGCCTTCCACACCGGCTTTTGTGGCGAGATTGGCGAGCGTCTGAAAAGCCTCGACAAACGCTGGGCGGCAATCGGGATAGCCGGAATAATCCACCGCATTCACCCCGATAAATATATCCGTAGCGTTCAGCACCTCGGCATAACCCAGGGCAAAGGCCAGAAACACGGTGTTACGGGCCGGCACATAGGTCACCGGGATGACCCCTTCCTGCAATTGATTGGGCACGGCAATCGAATCATCGGTCAAGGCCGAGCCGCCGATCGCATCCAGCCCGAGATGAATCCGCTTCCGGTCAACGACGCCGGCAGCCTCCGCCACCCGCTCGGCGGCACGCAGCTCCGCGCCATGGCGCTGTCCATAATCGAAACTCAACGCATGGCAGGCGTAGCCCTCGGCACGGGCCATCGCCAATACAGTGGCGGAGTCCAGTCCGCCCGACAACAATACGACAGCCGGTTGATTCATACGCCCGTTCGATCTCCCCAGAGATATTTGTGCAGTTGCATCTGGAAGCGCACATCCAGCCGGTCGGCCAGAATACGTTCCGCCAGCGCGGTCGGGTCCTGCTCCCCTGCTACTGGCGAAAACAGCACTTCGCAGCGTTCGGGGAGACGATGTTCCTTTAACTTGTCCCTCGCCCAGGCGTAATCCACCTCGTCACGAATGACGAATTTCACCTGATCGGCCGGCTGCAGATGCGCCAGATTGTCGTAACGGTTGGCGGCTTCCTCACCGGAGCCGGGCGGCTTCAAATCCAGCACCTTGACCACCTTGGGATTCACACGGGAGACATCAACCGACCCGGAGGTTTCCAGCGAGACGGAATAGCCCGCTTCTACCAGGGCATCCAGCAACTCCAGACAAGCCGGCTGCGCCAGCGGCTCTCCACCGGTCACGCAGACGAACCGGGGGCCATAGGCGGCGACCTCAGACAAAATATCTGCGATGGTGCGCCGGGTTCCGCCGCTAAAGGCATAGGCCGAATCGCACCAGACGCAGCGCAAGGGGCAACCGGTCAGCCGGATGAAGACGGTCGGCCAACCCACGGTCCTCGACTCGCCCTGCAGCGAGTAGAAGATCTCCGTGACACGCAGACTTTCCACGAATCAGTGTCGTTCCTGCTTCATGCGCTCCAGACGCTTTTCAGCCATCTTGGCGGCACTGCTCTCGGGATGTCGCTTGACGAGATCGTTCAGCATGCCCTTGGCCTTCGCAAACTGCTCATTCTCATATTCGATATAGGCCAGCTTGAGTTCGGCATCCGGCACCTTGCTGCTTTGGGGGTAATCGGCCAGCATCTTGCGGAACGATTCCCTTGCGGCCACATAGTCGCGGTTCACGTAGTGCGCTTCCCCCAGCCAGTACTGGGCACTGTCACTGAATTCCCCAGTGGGATACTTGGCTACGAAGGTCTGGAAGTCGGCGATCGCATCCGTATATTTACCTGCCTTGAGCGTCTCGAAAGCCTGCTCATAGTCGCGTTGGCGAATCTTTGGATCCGGCGGTGGGGGCGGAGGCGGAGGTGGGGGCGGTTCATTGAAGGCGGCTTCAGGCCCCGGCACGGGGGCACTGGCGGCCGGATCGGTCGGCGCCATGCCTGTGGTGGTGCCAGCAGGCTCAACCCCGGCCGCAGGGAAAGTTGGCGCAGTTGAAGGCACGGCGGGCATAGCCGGCGGAGCCGTCAGAGCAGCAAGTTTGGCCTCCAGAGCTGCGTTTCGATTCTCAAGGACAGCGTAATGCTCCTTCTCCTGCTTTTTTTCCTTGTCGAAGCCATTGCGCAATTCCTCGACCGTGCCGCGCAACTTCTTGATCTCAGCGCGCAAACTTTCGATATCGCGGGACATCTCGGTCAGTGGTTGGCCCGTCAGTCGTTTTTCGAGCCGCGATACCCGAGAATCGAGCGTTGTCGTGGCGTAACCCGCCTCGTCCCGTCCCGACCCGTCATACTGCGTTTCCGAAAGACACAGTCCAGGGCCCATCAGCCCGGCGACCATCGCCGCCGCCATACTATTTTTGACTTTCATTGTTGCCTTCAATGACCTGAATAAACGATTTCGACTCGGCGGTTTTGCTGCCATGAACTTTCCTCATGTCCCGAGACCGCGGGTTTTTCCTCACCGTAACTGACGATTTGCAGTTGCCCCTCGGCCGCCCCTTGCAGACGCAAGCTCCGCTCGACAGACCTGGCTCGGCGCTCGCTCAGCGCAATATTGTATTCGGATGAACCCCGCTCATCGGCATGCCCTTCCAGCACGGCCGTCTGTTGGGGATGCGATGCAAGATATTCCGCATGTGCCGTCATCACGGGCTCGTATTCGGGCAGCACATCGTCACTGTCGTAGGCGAAGTAAATGACCCGCTTGGACAAAGGACCGGTGCCACTATCAAGATCGCCCAGCCCGGTGAACTGCGAATTGCGGCCCACATCGGCGTAGGCATGACCGGCGCCCCCGGCTTTGGCGTGCCCGCGCCGCGCCGCCGAGGCGCCTGCATTGGTTTCGTCCAATCCGCCCTTTGAGCTGCAACCACTGATTGCGAGCACCAACAACAGGCCACCCATCGCTAATTTCTTCATCATCAACCCTCCTGAATTTTAGGACAACGGCCCATTCAAGGCGACCAGGCCGCGCCACGGACCTCGCCCCCCCGAATGGGAATGTTGCGCTGTGACTGGCCATCCACCGTCACCATAGCCAGCTGATCACGACCACCATCCTTGCGGGTGTACAGGATGACACGACCATTCGCGGCAAAGCTGGGTGATTCGTCCAGCCGCCCGCGCGTTAGCATCTTGAGATGGCGCGAGCCCATGTCCATCAGGGCAATCCGGTAACCGCCCTCACCACCGTGCACCATGGCAAGACTGCGACCATCCGGCGAAAACACGCCGCGAGCATTGTAGTCGCCCTCATAGGTCAAGCGCTGCGGCTCCCCACCCGTCGCTGACACCAGATACAACTGGGGCTTACCGCCTCGATCCGAGGTCATGACCAGAGACCGGCCATCCGGCGACCAACTGGCTTCCGTATCGATGGCGTCGTCGCGCGTGATGCGATTCAGCGCGCCCGACGCCACATCCAGCGTATAGATTTCCGGGTTGCCATCCTTTGAGAGAGTCAGCGCAAGGGTCGATCCGTCGGGCGACCAAGCCGGCGCGCCATTGATGCCGGGTGTGGCGGAAACCGTCCGCCGCTCCCCGGTCGAGAGGTTCTGCACATAGATGGCGGCCTTTCTATCCTCGAAGGAAACATAGGCCATGCGCTTGCCGTCCGGCGACCACACCGGCGACATGATCGGTTCGGACGAGCTCATCACTTCCCGGGCGCCCTGACCATCGGCATCGGCAATCTGCAGCCGGTATTCGCGGGTTTTACCGGCGCCGGAAGCCGTGACATAGGCAATTCGTGTATTGGAAATGCCACGCTCGCCCGTCAGTTGCTGGTAAATCAGGTCGGCCATGCGATGGGCAGTATGCCGGGCATCGGAAGCCTTGAAAGGAATCCGGTCAGAAAGCAGCGAAGTCCCGCGGATGGCATCGAACAGCGTGAAGGTCGCCTCATACGCCGCGCCACCAACACCAGGCACAACCTGACCAATAACGACATGCTCCTGGCCAGCGCTTTGCCAGACCGGAAAATTGACGGCTTCCGGCGGCACCGGCCGCTCCGGCATCTGCACTTCGTCCAGTGGCGTGAAACGGCCACTGTTTTTCAGATCGGCGGCGATGATACCGGCAAGATTGTCCCCGGCCAGCGCCTCCTGGCCAAACGGGACAATCGCAATCGGCATCGTGCCCTCGACGCCCTGATTGATGTCCACGGTCAACTCGGCTCGCGCCAGCGCGGTCAATCCCAGCGTCAAAAAACCCAGCCATAGCGAGAAACGAAGTGGGGTGATCATGGCATGACCTCGAATAAACATCAGTTGGGATTGAATCGAAAGGAAACGGTTTGACCCAGCAATTGCCCGGCGACAAGTTCATCCGTGGGCATGGGGAACGGCGCGGCTTTCCGCACTGCCGCCTCGGCGGATCGCTCGAAAGCGGCATCGCCCGCACAATCGGCCTCTACGGAAGAAACCCGGCCATCTGCCTGCAAACGGACCCGGATTTTACAGGACATGCCCGGCGAAGCAGCCGTGGGCTTCAACCACGCCCCTTCGACTCGGGGTTTGAAATATCGATTGACCCAGGATTGCGCCGCCTTCTCAGCGTTAGCCTCCGCAGACCGCTGTTGAGACTGTTGCTGTGCTTGGCGCTGCGCCTGCTCTCTCGCCATGGCCTCCTGGCGAGCGGCCTCCTCGTCGGCTTTACGGGCACGGGCTTCGGCCTCGCGATGGGCCTTGTCCTCGGCCTCTCGCTGGGCAGCGGCCTCGCGTTCCGCCTTCTTGCGCGCCTTCTTAGCCTCGACCTCGGCCAGCCGTTTGGCCTCGGCCCCGGCCTCAGCCACCCGCCTGGCCTCCGCTTCCGCCGCTTTTTGTTCCTGGATTTTTTTAGCCTGTTTGGCTTCGGCAGCCGCCTTCTCTTGGGCCTCTTTTTCGGCTTTTTTCCGCGCGCCCGCTTCACGCTGCTGCCTCACCTGAGCCTCATCCTTGAGTCGTTTGGCTTCGGCTTTCTTCCGAGCCTCGGCCTCCGCCTTCTGTCTGGCCGCCAGCTCAGTCTTGCGCGTGGCATCCTCCTCCAACTGGCGCTGAATGTCTGCCTCAGCCTTTTTACGGGCCGCTTCTTCGGCTCTCTGGCGCGCCTCGGTCTCACGTTGGACCTGGGCAACCCGCTCAATCTCCAATGCTCTCTGCTGCTGGCGGGCGGCTTCGGCTTCGCGCAGTTCGGACTCCCGCTGAGCCTGTACCGCCAGGCTTTTCATGGCCGCCTGTCGTGAGGATTCCTCGGCCGCCACCCGCGCATCCTGCTCGGCTTGCTCGCGCTGCCGCGCAGCCGCTAATGCCTGCCGGTGTGCATCGGCCGCCTGCTGCTCATGCAGGCGCTGCTGTTCCACCTTGTGGCGGGCACGATCCACCGCGCTGGCATCGACCGTCACGGCCTCAATGATGTCTGGCTTGGGCGGGCTCTCGGGTGCACTGGCCTGCTCGAAACCCATCACCATGAGCCCCAGCAACAGCAGATGCAGGAAGATGGACAGCAGGAACGCGCCGGGATGGCGCCGTGCCTTGTGAGCGGTCATTCGTCGGCGGGTCGCGTCATGAGACCGACACTGGGAACGCCAGCCTGCTTGAGGGCGGCCATGATCGTGACCACTCGCCCATAATCCACATGCTGATCGCCACGGATCAGCACGGCCAGCCCCGGCTTTTTCGTCAGCACGGCCTGAATCCGTTGCGGCAATTCAGGCGCCGTCACAGGGCTATCGGCCTGATTGCCTTCATTCAGAAACAGCGAGCCATCCGCCTTGATGGAAATGATGAGCGGCAGCTGTTCATCCGTCTCGACCGTTTTCGCCTCCGCCTGCGGCAATTCCACGTCGACACCCATCTGCATCATCGGCGCGGTGACCATGAAGATGATCAGCAACACCAGAGTGACATCGATGTAAGGGACCACATTGATTTCGGCCATCGGCCGCCGCCGCTGGGTGCGACGGGAAACACCGGCGAGGTTCATTTGGCGTGGGCCTTGCGGTGGAGCAAGCTCAGGAACTCATCCGCGAAGGCTTCATAGCGGCTGGCAAGCCGGCCAATTTCGGTCGAGTAGCGGTTGTAGGCCATGACCGCCGGAATCGCGGCAAACAATCCCATGGCCGTGGCCACCAGCGCCTCGGAAATGCCGGGGGCGACCATGGCGAGTGTCGCCTGCTTGGCGGTACCCAGTGATCGGAACGCATTCATGATGCCCCACACCGTCCCGAACAGCCCGACATAGGGACTGGTCGAGCCGACCGTGGCGAGAAACGGCAGTCGCTCGTCCAGCAATTCAAGCTCCCGGTTTAGCGAAACCCGCATCACGCGCTGGGCACCCTCCATGACGGCATCGGGACCAATGTTGGGTTCCTGACGCAAGCGAGCAAACTCCTTGAAGCCGGCCATGAAAATATTTTCCAGTCCCTCGGTTTCGTAATCCTCACGCGCCAGTTGCCGGTAAAGATCCGCCAGATCGATGCCCGACCAGAACCGTTCCTCGAACTCGTCGGTGGTCTCCTCGGCGCGGTTGATTTCCCGATACTTGCCGAAAATGAACCCCCAGGAAACGATGGAGGCCAGGATCAGAATCGCCATCACCGCCTGCACGACGGGGCTGGCATCCAGCATCAGCTTGATGATTGAGAGTTCGGACGACATCGGTGGAATAATCCAGAGTAATCGGGTTGGGGAAGTTTAGTGCATGCACCCGGCGCAAGGCATGACATCCGGATGAAAATCTGAATTTGTCCGGAGAGTCACTCGCCGGCCCGCGCAGCGAGCCGTTCAGCCAACTGTACCTGCATGAAATCCGGAATGGCCTTGGGCCGAAATGAGTCGGCGCAGATCGAGGCCACCCGGACGCTGCCGTCGCAGAGTAATTCGTCGTCGCGAAACACGGTTTGCCTAAACATGAGGCTGGCAGAACGCACGGCATCGAAATCCACGGTCACCCGCAGCAAATCATTCAACCGGGCCGGCCTGCGGTATTCGACCGATAGCGCACGAATGGCAAAGAGGATGCGGTGCTCCTGTTCCATCACATCCAGCTCGATGCCCTGGCTGCGAAGAAACTCGGTCCGAGCCCGCTCCATGAACTTGATGTAGTTGGTGTGATAAACCACACCACCGGCATCCGTATCCTCGTAATAGATCCGGACCGGCCAACTGAAGATCGGGGCAAACGACATACCTAGAACAACTCTTCAGTGGTGGGCGTTGTTTGCGGCGGTTTCAACCCGAGGTGCAGATAGGCCATGCGTGTGGCCACCCGCCCCCGGGGGGTGCGCATGATGAAACCTTGCTGGATCAGATACGGCTCCAGCACATCCTCGATGGTACCCCGCTCTTCGCTGATGGCCGCCGCCAGGTTATCCAGCCCGACCGGCCCGCCATCGAAGCGCTCGATCATGGCGTTGAGCAGCTTCCGGTCCAGCTGATCGAAACCATTGCGGTCGACATTCAGCATTTCCAGCGCCCGATCCGCAATATCCGCGGTAATGCGGCCATCGCCCAGCACCTCGGCAAAATCACGTACCCGGCGCAACAGTCGATTGGCGATGCGCGGCGTGCCCCGGGAGCGACGGGCAATTTCCACCGCACCTTCCGGGTTCATGTCGACGCCCAGAATCCGCGCCGAGCGGGCAACGATCAGCGCCAGTTCCTCGGTCGTGTAGAACTCCAGGCGATGGACGATGCCGAAACGGTCGCGCAGCGGCGAGGTCAGCAGACCCGCTCGTGTCGTCGCCCCGACCAGCGTGAAAGGCGGAATGTCCAGCTTGATCGACCGGGCGGCCGGCCCTTCGCCGATCATGATGTCGATCTGGTAATCCTCCATCGCCGGATAGAGCACCTCCTCCACGACCGCGCTCAGCCGGTGGATTTCGTCGATAAACAACACATCGTGTACCTGCAGATTGGTCAGCAAGGCCGCGACATCGCCTGCTTTTTCCAGAACCGGCCCGGAGGTATGGCGGATGTTCACCTCCATCTCGTTGGCGATGATATTGGCCAGCGTGGTCTTGCCCAGCCCCGGTGGTCCAAAGATCAGCACATGATCCAGCGCCTCCTGCCGGCCCCGCGCCGCCTGGATAAAGATATCCATCTGCTCGCGCATGACCTTCTGGCCAACATAGTCCGCCAGCCGCTTGGGCCGAATGGCCCGATCGACGGCATCGTCTTCGCGATCGGCGCCGGGAGTAATGAGACGGGGTTGGGTCATTAGGAAAAAATGGAGGTTAGGCCCGTGGAGCCAGGTCTCAGCCTTGAATGGAAGTCACGGTTATTGAGCGAGCGAAATCCGCGCCATGGCGTATGTCCTTACTCATAATGGGTCCAAAGTCTCAGGACTTTCACAACGTTCTGCTCTTCCAGCACCTGATATACCAGCCGATGCTGGATGTTGATACGCCGAGAGAACGCTCCCGACAGATCTCCTACCAGACGCTCAAAAGGGGGTGGATTCTGAAAAGGATTCATTTCCAGCAAAGTCAGAAGGGTGATTGCCTTCTCCTTGAGTCCGGAAGCCGCGATTTTTTTGGCATCTTTCTGTGCCTGCTTTGTATAAATCAGTTGCCAACTCACCAGTCGAGTTCTCTGGCGCTCCCTTCGAGGGGTTCCTCCATGCCCGCCTTGATCGATTCCCGCATCCCGGGAACGGACAGTAGGTGCAAGGTTTCTTGTATGGACTCCCAGTCCTCGGCGGAGATCAACACCGCATTGGCGCGCTTTCCCGCAATGGCAACGGGTTGATGTGATTCGGCGGCTTGATCGATCAATCGATAAAGGTTGGATCGCGCCTCGCTTACCGTCAGTGTTTGCATAACATTCTTTTCCGGAACAGCCATCACCAAGCTTAAGCGTACGCCATTACGTACGTCACCTCAAGCCGGAATCAGCAAAAGCCGGCTACTTCGCCACCGACTGTAGCGCCAGGCGGATGATTTCTTCGCTGGTTTTGCCTTCCACGGAAATTTTCTTGACCAGCTGGCCGGCATCCTGTGGCTTGAAGCCCAGCGCCACCAGGGCGGAGGTTGCATCGTCCACCGGACTCGCTTCAGGCATCGGCAAGGTTCCGGCGCCGGGCAATGTGACTGTACCGAGTTCCGGCAAGCGATCCCGCAATTCGATGATGAGACGTTCAGCCGTTTTTTTACCGACGCCCGGCAGCCGCACCAGTCGGGCCGTGTCCTGGTATTCGACGGCGCGGTGAAATTCCTCCGCGCTCAAGCCGGATAGTATGCCCAGCGCCAATTTGGCGCCCACCCCGTTGACCTTGATGAGCGTGCGAAACAGGCTGCGCTCGCTTTCCGAGATAAATCCGAACAGGCTATGGGCGTCCTCGCGGATCGCCAGGTGGGTATACAGCAGCACTTCTCCGCCCACTTCGGGCAGACCGTAAAACGTGGACATTGGCGCATCCACCTCGTAACCGACGCCCCGCACATCCACCAGCAGTGACGGCGGCTTCTTGAGGACGAGAATGCCCCGCAGAAATCCGATCATCGTCTCACCAGCCCGGCCTGAGCCATACGCAGATGTGTCTGTCGATGGTGGATATGACACATGGCAATACCGAGGGCATCACTGGCGTCGCCCGGTAAAACCTGATCAACACCCAGCAGGAAGCGCACCATATGTTGCACCTGGGATTTCTCCGCACTGCCCTTGCCTACCAGGGCCTGTTTCACCTGTCGCGCAGCGTATTCATGGACTGGCAGACCCGCGTTCATGGCCGCACAAATGGCTGCGCCGCGTGCCTGCCCCAGCTTCAGCGCGGAATCCGCATTTTTCGACATGAAAACCTGCTCAATGGCCATCTCGTTGGGGCGGTGCTCCCGGGCGACCTGATAGATGCCGTCGTAGATCTGCTTCAGCCGGGTGGGAAAATCGTCGCTGTCGGTGCGAATCGTACCGTAGGCCACCAGCACGGGACCCTTGATGCCATCGTGGATGATCCCGTACCCGGTGCACCGGGAGCCGGGGTCAATGCCGAGAATGCTGACCACGCGCTAGGTCATCCCAATTTGGCGAGGATGTCCTCGCTAATATCCGCATTGGAATAGACGTTCTGGACATCATCCAGATCCTCAAGCCTTTCCAGCAGACGCAACATCTTGCCTGCATCATCCTCGTCCAGCGCCACGGTCGTGCTAGCCCGCATGGTGACTTCCGCACTGTCGGGAGACAGGCCGGCCGCCACCAAGGCATCGCGTACGGTCTCGTATTGAGCCGGATCGACCAGCACATCGACGGAACGATCATCATGGCTGATGACATCATCGGCACCGGCTTCCAGGGACACTTCCATCAACCTGTCTTCGTCGACTCCGGCGGGATAACTGAGAATGCCCGTCTTGGTGAACAGATAGGCTACCGAACCATCGGTGCCCAGATTGCCGCCGGCCTTGCTGAAGGCATGGCGAACCTCGGCCACGGTGCGGACCCGGTTATCGGTCAGACAATCGACCATCACGGCAATACCACCCGAGCCATACCCCTCGTAGCGGATTTCCTCGTAATGGTCGCCCTCCCCGGCACCGACGCCCTTCTTGATGGCGCGCTCTATGGTGTCCTTGGACATATTGGCAGTAAGCGCCTTGTCCATGGCAGCACGCAATCGGGGATTGTTGATGGGATCGCCGCCCCCTGTGCGGGACGACACCGTGATCTCGCGAATCAGCTTGGTAAAGAGCTTGCCGCGCCGCGCATCCTGAGCTCCTTTGCGATGCTGGATATTGGCCCACTTGCTGTGTCCTGCCATGCCCCTGAACGTCCTCCGTCAACGTGAAATACAGCCGAAAAATGGCCCGAATCTTACCATCATCGCCTCAGTGCAATTTGATCCGGGGATGGAGTCGGTTGCGGAAAAACGAGGAAACCATCAGCAGCAAAACCCGAAATGG
>DIVI01000175.1 GCA_002423305.1 Methylococcus sp. UBA6136
CTTTTAGTTCGACCTCTGAATACACTACGGTGGTTTTCAAAAATCCTCAGGGATTTATTTCTAACGGTAAATTAACGGCGGGGACACCGGCTTGGATAGTGGTAAGTCCCGGAGATGGTAACTTCCGACCATTGCTGCCGATGGGGGAGCGACTGGATGTAAGAATGGTACCAGCAATGGATAGCGTACAACGTGCTTCAGTGTTGGATGGTTATTACTACAGCTTTGATGCGCTTAGCTACCCTTGGGTAAACATGGAGCTTAAGCCAATTCCATTTAATAATGCTGCGGAAAATATATCGATAAAAATGAAAGGGCAGGGAGTTCCCTACATAGAGGGAGCCTGTGGTATTGCGAATGGGCAGAAGCTTAAGGTTGCGCCGTCAGGAAATCCGCAGCTCTGTCTGGTCGGTAATGCTGGTTCGGTCACTAATAATGCAGCCGGCGAGTTTGTCTGGGTTTGCGAAGGGAGTGGAGCAGGGCAGGATGCTCAGTGTCAATCGTGGAATGGCAAGTCGCCAAATTCGCCGCTTGCTTTGAGCTATAAGAAGCTCATCTACAAAACCAAGGTAAAATTTCAGCTGAAAACACAAGGCGGTCAAGGGACTGGATTGGTCAGCTACACCACACAGAATGAGAATGGTGCCCAATGCCAGATCAAGGAGCAACGCGTCAGCAAGAAAATCGTCAACTACTACCTGAAAACGGGCCCAGGTAAAGGCACCTGTTCAGTGCTGGCCACCAAGGCAGCGGATGGACAGAACCCGGCGAGCAGCGCGGTACCAATCACCTTTATCATCCGTTAGCAGTAACCATCCACAAAAAACCATGCCGGTGCGTTTGTTTCCTATCCCCCCAATCTTGGTGGGTAGGTAACACTTCGCATTGGCAGGTTTTTTTTGAATACCGACAGAGCCTTGGGTGCTCTGGCTGAGGCTCTCTTTTTTATTGGACGGGTCCGCTGCAAAGCGGTTAACGTGTGAGGGTGGGGCAAGAATTTGCCTCGCTTTTGTCTCTGAATTTAGAAGAGCCCCGTCATGATTAGGTCCTCCACAACAAAAGCAAAACTCACCTCCTACGGAGCGACGCGCCAAGTCACCGGTTCGTGTCATCTGTTGGAAACTGCCGGGGGGCGACTGCTGCTTGATTGCGGGATGTTTCAGGGACCACCGGATGTAGAGGCGCAGAACCAGCTTGATTTCCCCTTTGATCCGGCCTCGCTGGATGCGGTAGTCGTCTCTCACGCGCATATCGATCACTCTGGCTTGTTGCCCAAGCTGGTCAAGGCCGGTTATCGAGGACCGATCTATGTCACGCCGCCCACGAATGATTTGCTGGACCTGCTGCTGAAGGATGCCGCGCATCTGGAAATGATGGATGCCCAGTGGGAAAACAAACGGCGGCAGCGCGCCGGCAAGCGGCTGATCGAGCCGTTGTATACCCTGGACGATGTAGGGCAGGTCCTCAGTCAGCGCATCTCCATTCCCTATGGTGAAGCCATGGAGGTGCTACCCGGCGTCGGGCTGCATTTCCACGATGCCGGCCATATCATCGGTGCAGCGATCGTCGAGTTGGTCCTGGAATCGGGTGGTAAGAACCGGACGCTGGTCTTCTCGGGGGATCTCGGTAATCGCTGTTCGCCGTTATTGCGAGACCCGGAAAAAATGGATCGGGCCGATGTGTTGTTGCTTGAATCCACCTATGGCGATCGCGATCATCGCTCACTGCCCGAGACGCTGGATGAACTGAGGCTGGCGCTGCAGCAGGCTTCAAAAGGCGGGGGCAACGTGTTGATTCCATCCTTTGCGGTTGGCCGGACGCAAGACATCCTCTACTGGTTGGGCCGTTTTTATCGGGATGGGCAACTCCCGCAACAACGGGTATTTGTGGATAGCCCGATGGCGATCGAGGCCAGCGAGATTTACGCGCGATATACCGGCCTGTTCAATCGGGACGACCCGGAATTTAACCGCGCACTGGAGCACGGCGGCTGGCAGGCATGGTTGCCTATCCTGTCCTATTCACGCACGAGCGAGGAGTCCATGGCGCTCAATAAAGTACAAGGCGCCATCATCATCGCCGGCAGCGGCATGTGTACCGGGGGCCGTATTCGCCATCATTTCAAGTACAACCTCTGGCGGCGCGATACACACGTGATCATTTCCGGCTTCCAGCCCCGCGGTACGTTGGGTCGACGCCTTGTGGACGGCGTGCGTCGGGTATCCATCCTGGGTAGCGAAATTGCGGTGCGGGCGACCATTCATACGCTGGGCGGTTTTTCTGCCCATGCGGGACAGACCGAGCTGGTGAGTTGGGCGCTGGGCATGAGGCCGTCAGATCCCCGAGTGTATCTGGTCCATGGCGAGGTCGAGGCTATGGAGGCGTTGAAGCAGTGTCTCCATCAATCAAAGATGCGGGTAGAGATTGCCGAATATGGGTCCTCCATCACGATCTGATCAGAACCCGGGCTGGCGGCGTGCGATGCCGCGCCGCTTCTCGCTAGGCTTAATCAGTCTCGTCCTGTGTCTGGTTCATCTGGGTCGCGATAATGGCCCACTCCCGGAGTTTCCATTCAATCCGATAGTTGACGGAGCCGGCGGGGAATTCTCCCGCGTCATCGCGTTCACCGGCAGCGGTGTTTAATAACAACGCCATGGCCTCGTCGACGGTTGTGACCGCATAGACATGAAATTGGCCGGCTGCGGCTGCGGCCACCACGTCCTCACGGAGCATCAGCTGCGGGATATTGGCCTTGGGAATGATCACGCCCTGATGCCCGGTGAATCCGGTCGCCTTGCAGATATCGAAGAATCCTTCGACCTTCTCGTTGACTCCGCCAATCGGCTGAATCCGGCCCAGCTGGTTGACCGAGCCGGTGATGGCAAGAGACTGGAGGGCAGGCAGATCGGACAGGGAGGACAGCAGCGCGCAAAGTTCGGCTAGCGACGCACTGTCACCTTCCACTTCGGCATAGGACTGCTCGAACACCAAACTGGCGGACAGTGAGAGCGGTTGGATGCGCGCGTAGCGTCCCGACAAAAACGCCGAAAGAATCATCACGCCCTTGCTGTGCAGGGGGCCGCCCAGTTCGACATCACGCTCGATATCGACAATCTTGCCCGAACCCAGTCGGGTGGTCGCGGTAATGCGCAAGGGTTGGCCGAAGCTGAAGTCGCCCAGGGTGATGACCGACAGGCCGTTTACCTGGCCAATGGCGCTACCCGAGGTGTCAATGAGCAGGCTGCCGCGGCGGATGTCCTCGTAAATTCGATCACGGATGCGGCTGGATCGACGGATATGCTGGTCAATGGCGGTCTGGATGGCATCCCGGGTGATGAGTGTGTGCCCCTGCTGGGCCGCCCAGTGATCGGCCTCTTTCAGAAGATCACCAAGGGGTCTGAGGTGAGTGCCCAATTTCTCACTATCCTCAGCCAGTCGGGATGAGTGTTCCACAACTCGGATGACGGCATCACGATCCAGCGGGCGCAGGTGGTTGTTTCTGGCCACGCTGCCGATCAGTTGGGCCAGCAAGCGGCTGCTTTCTGTGTTGCGATCCAGACTGTCCTCGAAATCCGCCTGAATCTTGAAGAGATCCTGAAACTCCGGGTCGTAAAGATTCAACAGGTAGTAGAGGATACGGTCGCCGGTCAGGATGATTTTGACATCCAGCGGAATGGGCTCGGGTTCCAGGGAGGCCGTTCCCACCAGGCTGAGTGTGCGTTCCAGTGGTTCGATGCGGATTTCCCGCGACTGCAAGGCTCGTTTCAGCGTCTCCCAAGCGTGGGGCTGGGCCAGCAATGTGTGTGCATCCAGTATGAGATAGCCGCCGTTGGCGCGATGCAACGCTCCCGGGTGGATCATCGTGAAGTCGGTGATCAGGGTTCCCATCTGGGCCTGATGCTCCACACGACCAATCAGGTTGGCGTGATGAGGCAGCCGTTCGAAGACGACGGGCGCGCCATGGGTCATGTCGTTGTTCACCAGGAGATTCACGCCATAGCGCAGGCGGTGGTCGAATGGTCGTGCTGGTCCCAAGGGCGGGGGTTTGCTGTCTTCATGACCCGTGATGAATTCATGCGAGTGGTCGATGAGAGTGTTTCCAAGCGCTTCCAGGTGCTGGATCAGCGGCGTGTGAACGGCATAACGGGTTTTCAGGTCATCAATCAGCCGACGAATAGCGGATGCCGCTGTTTCACGGTTCAGCGCAGCCAGCTTTTCCTTGGCTTCACGCTGCCAGGCAGGAAACTGGCGAACGATCTTCTGCAAGCGTGCGTGAAAAACGGCGATAGCTTCATTCAGGGCTTGCTGCCGCTCCATCGGCAGGTTCTGGAAATCCTCGGGGCTGAGCGCCTCGGCCTTCTCGTTGATGGGCGCAAAAGAGAAATGGGCGGGCATTTCAATCAGAGCAATCTGCTGTGCTTGCGCCTCTGCACGCAAGGCATCAATAGCCAAAGCCTGCCGCTGATTCACGTCCTCTTCGATGGCTTCGGTCTGCTCGCGATAGCTCTCGACTTCAAACGCTGCAGGTATGGCGGAAGACAGGGCTTCAATGAGCTGGTGCATGTCATCGGCAAAGCGTTTACCTTCCCCGGCTGGGAGGCGGAGCGCTTTCGGTTTGCTCGGGTCCCTGAAATTGTGGACATAACACCAATCATCCGGTGTAGGTCGAGCCGGGGATGCTTCGGCTAAAACAGCCTCCACGGCAGCAGTTTTGCCCAGTCCGGATGGACCAAGGGCAAACAGATTGAATCCCTCCTGGGTCGTGCTCAAGCCAAATTGCAGCGCTTCCATCGCGCGCTCCTGGCCGATCGCGAGGCCAATATTGGGCAGCGTCTCCGTGGTGGAGAAATCGAAATCCGCCAGATTACAACGCTTTAGCAGCAGCGCTGGCTTCAGGGGTTGGTCGAAATCGGACACGAGTGAGCCGGTGCTCCTGTCCGCCAATAGCCCGGTATCGGCAGAGAAGGCTTAGGCGAAATATTTGCGGAGGGTCGTTTCGATCATGCTCCAGGGCATGATGAAGGGCTTCTTGGAAATTTGAATGGCGAGGTTGTTCTCAAGGATAAGGTAGCTCCCCTCAATGCCGTGCCCGGAGAAATGTCCGGTTTGGCTGTCGCCCTCGAAATTGACGCCATTGTCGCGGGCAGCCACCTTGGCTTTCGCAATGACTTCATTTGGGTCGCTAGTGAGTTTGACTTCGAAGGCTTTGCTCATGTGGTGGATTCCCATTCCGTGATTCAACATTGCGGAGAATCTTATACGAATTGCCCTCAATCGGTGAAATGCCCGGCCGTTTCAATCATTGTGGCCGGGCATTAAAAAGGCGGCACAACCGCCGCCTTTTTCGCCAGGTGGTTGGTGGCCTAGGCGGCCATTGAGAGCTTGATCCGCTTCATGGCGGAGCTTTCCAGTTGCCGGATACGCTCGGCGGACACGTTATAGCGCGCAGCCAAGTCATGCAGGGTCAGCTTTTCCTCGCTGAGCCAGCGGCTTTTGACGATATCGCGGCTGCGGTCATCCAGTGTCTCGATGGCGCTGATCAGACGGCTTTGTTCGTTCTCTTCCCAGTCGCTCTCCTCCAGCAGTTCCGCCGGGTCGGCGTTTGACTTCTTCAGGTAATGAACCGGGGCTGCAAGATCCTTTTCCCCATCTTCCGAATCATCCGAGGCGTCAAAGGCCATATCGTGGCTGCTCAGGCGGCCTTCCATTTCGTAGACCGTGGCGACATCCACATCCAGCTCTTCCGCGATGGTATGGGCTTCCTCCGAGTTGAGCCAGCCGAGCCGGTTTTTATACTTCCGTAGATTAAAGAAGAGCTTGCGCTGAGCTTTGGTGGTCGCCACCTTGACGATGCGCCAGTTCTGGATGATGTACTCGTGGATTTCCGCCTTGATCCAGTGCACGGCAAAGGACACCAGGCGCACCCCGACTTCCGGGTCAAAACGTTTCACGGCCTTCATCAGGCCAATGTTGCCTTCCTGAATCAGGTCAGACAACGGCAATCCATACCCCATGTAACCCCGGGCCACGTGAGCAACGAAGCGTAAGTTGGCCATGACGAGCTTGCGAGCGGCGTCGAGATCGCCGTCCTCACGAAAGCGCACGGCGAGGGCGCGTTCCTCTTCGGCTTCGAGACGCGGCAAACGGCTGATGCCAGCCATGTAGTCATCGATGGAGCCTAGTGAAACATTCAGCGGCAGGGTCAGTGCATTGGTCATGTAAGTCCCCCTTGGTTTGGAATGGCTAAATAATATTAGCACTCTAGGACAGTGAGTGCTAATGACGGTTCCTTACTCGGAATCGATTTCGCGCAGAAAGTGGGCGACGACGATCCACGCACCGGCAATGCCCAGCAGAATGGCGCTGCTAAAGAGTATGCCCGTGTCGGTGAGTCGCAAAAAGGAGAGCCGATAGGGGCTGTTGTAGAGTTCCGCCAATTGATTGGCGGGGGTTCGCACCCCCAGGATCAGTAGGTTGGCCATGCCCCACGCCAGGATTGCACCCAGAAAGGCATACCAGAAGCCGGAATGAATAAAGGGGCGGCGTATAAAGCGGTGAGTCGCACCCAGCAGCTGGACCACGGCGATTTCGTTGCGGCGATTCTGTAACTCCAGGCGAATGGTGTTGCCCACGGTAAACAGCACGCCGAAACCCAGCAGCAGACTAAAGGCCGTCACGCTGCGTTCGGCAATGGCCAGCAAGGCTTGCAGTTTTTGCAGCCACTCACTGTCGAATTGCACCTTATCGGCCTCGCTCAGTGTTTTTAGGTCAATGAGTAGCCGAGAAACCGAATCGGCGTCGGTCGCCTTGGGTTTGAGCAGGATGACTGCGGGCAAGGGGTTACTTTTCAGCGCAGCCAGCGCATCGCCAAAACCGCTGTAAGCGGCCAGTTCGCGCAGCCCGTCCTCCTTGGTGATCAGGGACGCGTCAATCAGCGTCGGATTCTGCTTGAGTTTGTTGGCCAGCTTCAGCGCCACTTCATTGCTCAGCTCTGGCTTGAGAAATAGGGAGATCTGGCTGGTAGTCTCCAGCGCCTCCACCGGTTGACGCGCATTCTGGATCAAGGCATTGAAGCTGGCGGGCAGGGCCAGCGCGATTGCCACGACGAGGATGGTCAGGCTGCTGGCGATGGGGGTTTCCCAGATACGGGCAAAGCTGGCCTTGAGTGAATCCATTTGCAGAGCCAGATAGGCGCTGATTCGGTCACTGAAAGCGGTTTCGGGTTGCAGCGGCTGGCGGAAGATTCCTCGTCTTGATCCGGGTTTGCGCATGAGTGCCATGTCAGCCTCCCTCGATCAATTTGCCATGCTCCAGCCTCAGGGTGCGACGGCTGAATCGGCGCACGAGTGGCAGGTCATGGCTGGCAATTAGTACCGTCACGCCGACATCATTGAAATCACGGAACATCCGCATGATCTCCTCAGCCAGCTCAGAATCCAGGTTGCCGGTGGGTTCATCGGCCAGGATGACAGGAGGCTTATGCACGATGGCTCGGGCAATGCCGACGCGCTGCTGTTCGCCCCCGGACAGCGCTAGTGGCAGGCGTTTTTCTTTCTTGAGAAGGCCGACCTTGTCGAGCGCAGCCCTGACCCGGCGCCCGACTTCGTGCGGGTTGTGGCCGGTAATCAGCAGCGGCAACGCCACGTTGTCGAACACGCTGCGATCGTTCAGTAGCCGATAGTCCTGGAAAATCAGCCCCAGCTTGCGCCGCAGAAAAGGGATTTTTCCTGTAGGCAGGTCCTGAACTGTCACCCCGTCCAGGGTGATTTCACCCCGACTGGGTCTTTCCATGGCGGGGATCAGCCGCAGCAAGGTACTTTTGCCCGCACCCGAATGGCCAGTGAGGAACGTCAGTTCCCCGCGCTCGATTTTAAAGCTCACGTCCGATAGCGCTTCGCCGCTCTCCGGGTAACGTTTCGTGACGTGCTTGAATTCGATCATAGAGCAGCGTGGTTGGGTGTTATTCGTAAGGAGGCTGCGGACGGCTTCGGTGAGTTTCTTGGGGGCTGTATAAAGGGCTCGGTCCCCGTCATGGTATCCATACCCGGCAACACTTGGCAAAACCGGTCCACATTTGGGTCAAGCCGATGGGCGCCCTTACAATGGCGCTCCATGTAATCATTCCACCGACGATTGTCTTGAATCCGCTTCGCAAACTCGCCTCGCAAACCGCCGTCTACGGGCTTAGCAGCATCGTCGGGCGGTTCCTTAATTATTTGCTGGTTCCGCTCTATACCTACATCTTTCCGGCCGACGCCTATGGGGTAGTTTCGGAGTTCTATGCCTATGCGGGTTTCTTCGCGGTGCTGCTGGTCTTCGGTCTGGAGACCGGCTACTTCCGTTTTCGCAAGAAGGAAGGCGTGCCGGCCGGCGCTGCGTATCCAGCGGCTCTGATGATTGTGCTGCTGGCGAATCTGGTTTTCATCGGCCTGGTTGTCGCGTACCGGCAACCGCTGGCCGATGCGTTGCGCTATCCGGATCACCCGGAATATCTGGTCTGGTTCGGGCTGATTCTGGCCTTGGATGCCCTCTCGGCACTCCCTTTTGCGCGGCTGCGGGCCGAAGATCGGGCTTGGCGTTTTGCCGGCATCAAGGTGGCGGAGATATTGCTCGCCATCGGTCTTAACCTCCTTTTTCTGCTCGGCTTGCCAAAAATCGCAGCCCTGTGGCCTGACTCGGTCATGGCCCGGTTCTACGACCCCGCCATCGGCGTCGGCTATATCTTTCTGGCGAACCTGCTCGCCAGCGGCTTCAAGATGCTGCTGCTCATTCCGCAATTTCGCGGTGTTCGCTTCCGTGAGGGGTTCAAGGTGCTCCGGCCGATGCTGGCCTATTCCCTGCCCATGGTGATCATCGGCTTTGCCGGCGTCATCAACGAGATGCTGGACCGGGCCATCCTCAAATTCCTGCTGCCTTACGACCTCAAGGAAAACCTGCGCATCCTTGGCGTCTATGGCGCCTGTTACAAATTGTCGATCCTGATGACACTCTTTGTGCAGGCGTTTCGCTATGCCGGTGAGCCCTTCTTCTTTGCCTACGCCGGCCGCGCCGATGCCAAACGCTCCTATGCCCTTGTGCTGAAGTATTTCGTTATCTTCTGTGTCTTCATCTTCCTGCTGGTGACCTTGTTCCTGGATGTCTTCAAATACTTTGTGGGGACGGACTATCGCGAAGGGCTGGATGTCGTGCCGATACTCCTGATGGCCAACCTGTTTCTCGGTGTCTACGTCAACCTGTCGGTCTGGTACAAGCTCACCGACCGCACCGGTATGGGCGCCTGGGTATCCTTGATCGCCGCCGCCATCACCATTGGCCTCAACTTCTGGTGGATTCCGCTGATCGGGTATCGGGGTGCCGCCTGGGCACATCTCGCGTGCTATGGTGGGATGGCGGTAGCCTCTTGGTTGCTGGGGAGGCACTACTATCCGGTGCCGTATCCCGTGTTCCGCATTGCCTTTTATATGCTCTTCGGGGTCGGTCTCTATTTTGTCGACCGCGAGCTGGTCCAGTTCTGCGGCTGGAGTGCCTGGAAAACCGGCGCGGGTCTCATGGGGGTTTACCTCTTTATTGTGGGAATTGCTGACGTACGCCCGCTGTTGAAACGGCGGGTGGCAGCAGTTTGAGTCCTTATCGTTGTCTCTCGTCTTCGATGAAAAGGTCTCTGGCGACACGGGCCAATTTCGGCCCGCCCCTAGGTAAGCCAAGGTCAATGACGCTTCATTGAGCTTCCAACCCAGGTATGTCGCACGGCGATCTGCACTTCGATGAAAAACAGGATCAAGGCGACGATCAGGCAGCACATCGCCGCTACAAACAAGATGCCAAGGGCTTCAGATGGATCAAAATGAAGCAGCCCTCCCATAAACAGCAAGGCCACCAGCGTACAGATCAGCAGAGCACTGGCCACGCACAACCCCACCGCCCAGCTGGCCAGCTTCAATCGACGAATCTGTACCTTCAATTCCAGCCTTGCCTGGGCCTCGGTTGGCAACCCACCGGCCATCATAATTTCCTCAAGGACCCGCGCTCGATCGACAATGCGGGCTACACGGGCGCTTAGCACGTTGGCAAAACTGCCGATGCCAGTCAAAAGAAACACGGGAGCGACAGCTACCTTGATGAGATCGGCGATTTCGGACACATCGTAGTAGTTCTCTATCATGGGTCAACGAACGAAAGGCTGCGAAATGTTGCGGACCGAAACCAAGGAGTCAGGGTTGCAAGGGATCGCAGAGTCTACCTCACCCGCTGCGGCGCTGTGTCCCGCGGGTCGGTTGTGTCCTTGCGATCTCCGGTGTGTTCCACAATGATCAGTATCCAGAGCAAATCAGAAAATGATGGTCTTCCCAAAAACTGCATCACCCGTCCCGCTCTCTGACTATGAGCGTCGCCAAGTGCAGGCGATTGCGGCCTGGAAGGGAGAAAAGCCAGGGGTCATGTCCAGTGTCATCAGTCGCGTGGCATCATCTGCAAGCAAGCTAACTGATGCAGTATTGCCGGATGCGCCTATCGAGAAAGTCCTGGTGTTGATCAATCAGGCGGCGGCTCACATCAATCAGGATGACTCGATTCTAAAAGACAAGCGGTTAGAAGCGCTGGGGATCAGTAGTATCGATCAGCTTTCCGCCCAGTCTCTCGAGTTTGTTGATGAACTCGCGGACCGTTGCATAACGGAGGCGGGGCACATGGCTGCCGGAATGGGGGCCGCGACCAGTGCCGGTGGGCCCATTTCGGTGGCCCTGGGCATCCCGACCCTATTGTTCGGGGCGCTGCGACTGATTCACCGCGTGTCAGGTTGTTATGGAAATACCTTCACGCCGGAGCAGGAACCGGGCGTCATGATGGGCGTGTTATCGATCGCCCTGGCCAGTACCCCCGAGCAGCGAGCCCATGCCATGGCAGGGTATCGCCAGCGTATCGAAACCTCTTTCATTCATGCCGCCATGGAAGAGTCTGCCAACAAGGCCCTGCAGCGGGTGGTGTTGGGGCAAGAAATTGGTGCCATGGTCCCGGGGTTCAACATTGCCCTGAATGCCTACCTCAACAGGCAACTCATCATTCGCACCGGTACGGCGACGAAGCGAATTTTTCAGGAGCAGTGGCTGCGGGACAAGGGCAAGGTCGGGTCGATTGCGCCGGCATCCTGAGCGCCATGGGCCATGGGCACCTTACTGCATACCCGCTTGTTATCTGGACGAGTATCAGGCTATGCGGCTCCCGGTTGATGAAGCATGGTTCGCCGAGCTTCTGGTCGAAAGCCTTATCCATGCACACCAAGCCGAGTATTGCCAGGCCATCCAGAACGCCCCTGCCGGGGTGGATTCAGCGCCGTTCATCGACTTCATGCCGCGCATGATTCACGGGGCTCTGGCGGCATGCACCCCCGCCAAGAAACCCCTCAAGTCGCACGGTTCCTTGGCCTGCTGTTCGGCGGGTTGTTGCGGGCCAAACTCATGGCCGCCCTGAACTTGCGTTACCGCAAATCCTTTCGCGAGAGCTATCTCGCCCCGGTCCTGGTGGGTGGCCTGATTGAAATGACCTGGCCCGCGACCCCCAATAGTCCTTTCCAGCGCTATCGGCTGAGGGAAATCGGTCTTCGGATTCGGGCTTAAATGAAAAAGCCCGCCGGCTTATTTGAAGCGGCGGGCTTTCAAGGGGGCTGATCCGTCGGCGCCTGGCGTCGAAGATTGAGCCGAATGGCGATCTCTCAGTGCTGCTCTATCACTAACTCATCACGGCTCTCGCAGGCACCGATGGAGGGCAGGTCCCAGGCCAGCAGCATGCGCCGGCGAAGGTCATCACGCCGAACACCAGCCGCCAGTTCATGTTCCACTTCCAGTCGTTGTCCAGCAGGCCGCTGCCTGTCCACAATGACGGCACCAAAATCCCACTGATCAAAGGGTAATCAGAGCCTTCTTCAGGACGCCGCCGGTGCTGGGCTAACGAAAGCGTCGGCGTGAATATCGGTCAGGCTGGCGCCGGCAATATAGGCCCGCATCTGTGCCTGCTGAACCATGTCCGGATGGCCGCAAAGATAAACTCGCCAGCCCTTAAGATCGGGCGTGTCGGTCAGGGCGACATCATGAACGCGGCCGGTGGCATGCTGGCTGGGAACCTCCGGACCCGAGACGCAGGGAACATAATCGAACTGGGCATGGGTCCGAGCCAGTTCGCGGAGCTCGCCGGTCAGATACAAGCCATCCGCCGAACGGCTGCCATGGAACAGGCGGATCGGTCCCGTATGGCCGTGCCGTAGGGCATCGCGCAGGATGCCGTACAGGGGCGCGAGGCCGGAGCCGGTGCCGATCAGCAGCAGCGGTTGTTCCGGCTGGCCGGGCACATAGAAACAGTTGCCGCCCGGACCGCGAACCGCCAGGGTTTGGCCAACACGGAGTTCGTCATGGATCCAGCCGCTGACCCGGCCGTCCGGCAGCCGGCGGACATGCAGTTCCAGATACTCGTCCAGCTCGGGCACGCTGGCCAGCGAATAACTTCGGCCCAGCATTTCGTCCATGAACAGGTTTAGAAACTGGCCTGCCCGGTAGTCGAAGGGCTCGTCCACAGCCAGTTCGACGCGCAGGATGTCGGCATTTAGCGGCTCCAGCCGGCGGACCACGGCAGTCAGGGTCGACTCGCCCTCCGCCGGTACGGAGACGGTCAGATCCTCGTCCGGCCGGCACACGCAGGCCAGAAAGTGACTGCGCAGGCGCAACGTCGGGCTGAGGTCCTTTTGCGATTCCTCCGGCGGGTTGCCTTCGGTGGCCCGCATCAGGCAGGTCTGGCAGGTGCCGTTGCGGCAGCTGTGGGGAATGTCGTAGCCGCGCTCCAGCAGGGCATCGAGCACCGACTGGCCCGGCGCCAGTTCGCAGCGGTCGTCCCGATAGCGGATCGTGACCACGTCGGCGCCGACTCGACTCAGCGGCCCAGCACGTCAGTGCGGGTACTTTCGGCGATGTCGTTGACCTGCGTGACCAACGGTTCGGCGACGCCTAACTCGCGCAGGGTATTGCCAAGATGCTCGAGGACGGCATCGAAATGCCGGTCGGTCAGGCCCATCTCGACCAGCCGAGCATGGCCGCGGCGCATATCCATCCCGGTGTAGTTGTGGGGACCGCCAAAGGCCATGGTCAGAAAGGCCTTCTGCTTCGCGGCCTGCTTGGCCATGTCGACCCCGAAGAAGAAGGTGTTGATGCGCGAGTCGGCGATCACCTTGCGGTAGAAGATGTCGACGGCGGCATTCACGGCGGGTTCGCCGCCGAGTTGTGCGTAAAGGGATTCATCCTGGGTGGCTTGGGTGCTGTCAGTCATGCGGTGCTCTCCATTGTACTGGTGATCTTTGAAGTGCCGCCCGCAGCTAATCCTTGCGGAAGGGGGGGTGCCGAAGAGTCGCGCGGGTGGCACGCCATCACAGCAATGGTTGTGCCATTTTGAGTATTGACGCATGCACCGGGGTGTGCGGTATTCAAATCAATGGGTTAGGGGGTGTTGTTGGGGTGGGCATCGTATGGGGCAATCCCGTGTCACCGATAGTTGATGTCATAATGACTCTATAGGGGGTAAGAGCTTCTTGATTTTCTTGGTAATTGCCCGAGTTGACCGTCAAGTATCCAATCATTAGGGTCAGGACCCCGATAGTGTACAAATGACAACTCTGCTATCAATATGACAGTGCCTGACTTGGGCAATAGGGCTTCCCAGCCACCCTCGCATGAGCGGGTGGACGAATTGATCCGAAACGCCGTATTCAATCTGACGGCCGATCTCTCCATCAAGGAACGACATCACCGGTTTCTCGACCTCTTCTCTGCCTTGACCGGCAATCAGGCCTGTGCGCTGTTGCGCTTCCAGGAGGGTGTGCTGGTTCCGGTGGCCATCCGAGGATTGTCGCCGGAGGTCATGGGGCGTGTCTTTCGGCCGCAGGACCATCCTCGCCTGGCTGCGATCATCGATGCCAGGGCCCCGGTTCGCTTTCCGCTGGGAGATGATCGACCAGACCCCTATGACGGGCTGCTGCTGGGGGACGAGAGTGCCCGTCTGCCGGTCCATGCCTGTCTGGGGTGCAGTCTCTATAACGAAAGCCGCTTGTTTGGTGTGTTGACAGCCGATGCCTTGCAGCCGGGGTTGTTCGATGGCATCGAGGATCATGTGCTGCAGGTGTTCGCTGCCATCGCCACGGTGGCCCTCAGGAATGAAACCTACATCAACGCGCTGGAGATGCTGGCGGAACATCGGGGTCAGGTTGCCGCCGAGCTGGTGAGCGAGGCGTTGCAGCGGAGTCATCCCGTTCTGGGTGAGAGCCAGGCGATGTGCGATCTTGATCGCGAGATCGATATTGTGGCCCGCTCGGACCTCACAGTGTTGCTGATGGGCGAGACCGGCGTGGGCAAGGAGGTGTTGGCCCGGATCATCCACTCACGTTCGCTTCGTTCACGGCAGCCACTGGTGCATGTCAATTGCGCCGCACTGCCGGAATCGTTGGCGGAGAGTGAGTTGTTCGGGCATGTCCGGGGGGCATTCACCGGAGCCGCCAGTGACCGTGCCGGAAAGTTCGAGTTGGCGGAGGGCGGCACCCTGTTCCTGGACGAGGTGGGTGAGCTGCCGCTGGCGGTGCAGGCCAAGTTGCTGCGGGCGGTGCAGTTTGGCGAAATCCAGCGGGTGGGTTCGGATCGCGCTCATCGGGTCGATGTCCGTATCATTGCCGCCACCAATCGCCTATTGCCGACGGAGGTCAGGGAGGGCCGATTCCGCGCTGACCTGTATCACCGGCTGAGCATGTATCCCCTCCACGTGCCGCCGTTGCGGGAAAGAGGCGGGGATATCGCCATACTGGCGGGGCATTTTCTCGAGCAAGCCCGTATTCGGCTCGGGCTGAAGCAACTCGCCATGACGCCCGTCGCCCTCAAGCTGCTGGAATCCTATAGCTGGCCCGGCAATGTACGCGAACTGGAGCATGTCATGCTGCGCGCCGCCTTGCGGGCCGCGGATGGGTGTGATGCCGTCGCCGTGATCGAGCCGGAGCACCTTGACGGATGGCGTAACGCGGGCGAATCGGCCGAGCCGTCAGGGTCGCATGCGGCGCCGATGGGTGGCACGCTGTCAGAACGTGTCGATGCGTTTCAGGCCCGGCTGATTCAATCCGCGTTGGCTGACGCCGGTGGCAACTGGGCCGATGCCGCGCGCCGTCTTGGGGTGGATCGGGGTAACCTGCACCGGCTGGCGAAACGCTTGCGCATGAAATAGACGGTCGGACGCTGTGATGTCGGGCGAACGCGCCGGCCATAGAAACGATTTCCTGTGGGATTATGAAACTGATACAGAATGGATTGGGCGAATACCGGAGAGATATCGATGGTCTCCGCGGGATCGCCGTACTTTCGGTGGTGATCTATCACGCCTTTCCGCGGTTCATCAAAGGTGGCTTCATCGGCGTTGATGTCTTTTTTGTCATCTCCGGCTATCTGATTTCAGAAATCATCCTCAGAGAATCCGCGGCGGGGGTGTTCTCCTATGTGGATTTTTATGCGCGCCGCGCCAGAAGGCTGTTTCCGGCCTTGATTCTGGTTTTGCTGGTTTCACTGGCGGCGGGATGGCTTGTCCTGTGGTCCGCGGAATATCGTTCGCTGGGACAGGGTGTGGCCGCGGGTGCGGGGTTTGTGGCCAATCTGCTGCTTTACGGGCAATCCGGGTACTTTGATGTCACGGCACATGAGAAACCATTGCTGCATCTCTGGTCGCTGGGGGTTGAGGAGCAGTTTTATCTGGTCTGGCCGACCCTGCTCATTCTGACCCATCGCTGGCGTGCCCTTTGGTTGGTAGCGCTGTTAGGGCTGGTTTCATTTCTGTTTTGCGTAAAAGTCAGCGGCACGCAGCAGCCCACCGCCTTTTACCTTCCGATGTATCGGTTTTGGGAATTCATGATCGGTTTTGCCGTCTGCCGGATGGGCCGAAGTGCCCGGGCGATGCACTGGCGGAATTTGTCTTTCGGGTCGGGGCGGCTGGCCCTGACGGTGGCGGATTTGCTGTCCGTGATCGGCCTGCTGGGCCTGGGTGTCGGCTATGCGGTCATTGATCAGGGGAAGCCCTTCCCCGGGATGGCCGCGGCGTTACCGACTCTGGCTGCGGGGTTGCTGATTTTTTCCGGAGACCAGGCGCTCGCCAATGCCCGGGTGCTGGGGGCGCGAGGGCTGGTCTATTTTGGCTTGATCAGTTACCCGCTGTATTTGTGGCACTGGCCGCTGATGTCATTCGAGTACCTGATGGATTACGGCGATCGGACCCGTGTCGTCAGTCTCGTTCTTATTGGTCTCGCATGGCTGCTGTCCGACATGACCTGGCGCTGGATCGAACGACCCGCCCGCAGAACAAGGGCCCGCTGGTTGCCGCTAAATCTGTTTGTCGGGCTTTGTCTGGTCGGGGTCGCGGGCGGGTATGTAGCGTGGCAGCGGGGTCTGCCGGCACGGCTTGATGAAAATGCCGGGGATCTAGAAAAGGCAAGGCAATTGACCTGGAGCATGTCCGGCTGGGAAAAGTCATGTCCGCAGGGCATTGCGAATTCTCATGGGGTCGAGGTGATTTGCGAGCGTTTTCCCCCGGGCCGGCAGGGCGGGCAGTCCGTGCTGTTGTTGGGTGACAGCCATGCCATGGCCTTTGCTGAAGCGCTCAATCAGGCGCGCGATGTAGAGGGTCTGGATTTTGCCGGACAAATCATCGCCAAGGGCGGATGCATGCCCTTGGCGTGGGTAGAAAAAATCCATGCCGTTCAGGAGTGCCATCCCTTCTACGTCTCGGCTTATGACTATGCCGTTAGTGATTCATCGATAGAGACGGTCATTCTGGTAGGGCGCTGGGCCGCCAGATTCCACGGTTCCGGTTTCGGCATCGACACCAAGCGCCATGATTTCAGGGATGTCAGGCGTGATCGGGGGGAGCGCCAGGAGCAGTTGTTCAGCCGAACCCTGCGCGAGACGATCGAGCGTCTGCATACGGCGGGAAAGAAAACCATCTTCGTCCATCAGGCGCCGGAGCTTGGTTTCAACACCAAGGCCTGTCTGCCGCGTCCTTTCAGCTTCAAGCCGGTCCACGCATGCAGCATTGAGCGGTCCCAGGTGGAGATGCGGCAAGCTGCTTATCGGGAGGTGGTGAGGGAGATTCTGGCCGATTACCCCGACGTTCGGGTGCTCGATCCCATGGATGAGTTCTGCGATGAAAACAAGTGCTATGGCCGCCGCGAGGGCGATTACCTGTATACCGACAACAATCACCTGTCGGATACCGGAGCCAGGCGTTTGGGGGCCGGGCTTGCCCGGCTCATCAAGCAACCCTAGCGGTGCCGGTCTGGCCGGCCCTGCCGGGCGTATTCGTTAGTGGGGGGCGTTGAATGAGGTGGAACCCTGAAACTGTCGGCCGTCCCTGGCCATAAGCTCCGGCCTATTTGCTGAACAGGCTTTTGCGGAGGGTATCGGAGGCCTGGATGACGGCGTCGGACAACTCGTCGGTGACATCCATTTGCTTCAGTGAATCCCGCAGGTGATTGAAGATTACGTCGAAGTGCTGGTTCTTGAAGCCCTTGTCGAAGAAGTCGGCAAAGGTTTTGCGCAAATCCGGCGACTCCGCTCCCTCTTCGCCATCTCCTTCGCCACGCAGGGCAACGGTCAGGAAGGATTTGTGCCTGTCGCCCTGGTCGGCACGGCTGACGCCGAACATGAAATGGTTGATGCGCGGGTCCGCCATCAGTTTTTCGGTCAAAATCTCGACGGCATTCTGAATGGCCTCGTCGCCGCCGAGCTGTTCGCACAGGGATGCGGCGATACTTTGAGCGGCTGGGGTGGATTGAGTATCGGGTTTGGTTTTTTTCGCTCCGCCGCCCTTGGTGCGGGGGGATTTGGCGGGGGCTTCCTCGACCTTGATTTCGGTGTCTTCGCTCATCGGGTTCTCCTCATAGTCGGTTCTGATTCGTTTTTATACGGATACCCGGGGTGCGGCATATCCGGTCCAGATGTATGGTTTTGGGAAACTGAACGCGAACCATTTTTCCAGAATTTGCAAGGGGGCTCTAGTCCCCGGTTTATCTCCAGGGTCGTGAGGGTGGACGATCATGGCGAAGGTGGTCTGCCAACAGTTCCTGCCTTGCCATGGGTCTGACCAAAAGGACGCCGGCGATAAAGCCTCCGGCATGGGCCCAGAAAGCTACGCCGCCGCCGGCATCCTGCAGGGCGGGTATCCCCGAGGCCAGTTGCAGGAAAAACCAATAGCCGAGCATCGCGAAAGCGGGCACCGCGAAGGTGGTCGCGTAGAAGCCAAGGAAAAGGAAGGTGATGATGCGGGCGTGCGGATACAGGCGGGCGTAGCCCCCCATCACGCCGCCAATGGCGCCTGAGGCCCCTACCATGGGAATGGCGGCGGACGGATTGGATATGATCTGGGCGCTGGCAGCGGCCAGCCCGCAGAGCAGATAGAACACCCAGAAACGGCAGGGTCCCATGGCGTCTTCGACGTTGTCGCCAAATACCCAGAGAAACCACATGTTGCCGATCAGGTGGAACCAGCCACCATGCAGGAACATATGAGTCACGAGGGTGAGCACGGAGGCGTTGGGTTCCAGCCGGCAGGCGAGGCCCTCGCCCAGCGGCACGAGCGCGCCCGGTAGGGCGGTATGCAGGAGTTCTCCCGGAATCAGCCCCCAGTCACAGAGCGATTGCGCCAACTGGGTTCCTTCGCCAAAGCCCTGCACCAGCGCCCAAGCGGCCACATTGAAGACAATGACGGACATGACGGCCAACGGGGTCCGAAGGGTGGGGTTCTCGTCTCGTAGCGGAAACATGGCGGCCTCGCTCGGTTGGGCGGTAATTGGTTAGGCGGGAGGGTGTCGCGCAAAGTAGGGCATGTTACCGCGAAAGCTCTGCTGACCTGCGGTCAGCGGCTTCCTCAAAAGAGATCGACCGGGTCGACGTCGACCGACCAGCGCACCTTGCGGGCCAGTTCGGTTTCGGATGCGGTTGGTATCAGGCGATCGAGCAGGGCGTGAAGTGAGCCGCGACGGTCTGACTGCAGAAGCAATTGCCAGCGGTAGCGATTGCCACGGCGCGCCAGCGGGGCGGGCACCGGCCCCAGTACATCCACCGTCTTCTCGCCGAGGCGACTGGCGTGTCCCGCCACGGTGTCCAGAAATTGCTGGGCCATGCGGCTATCCAGCGCATCGGCCCGCCAAAGGGCCTGATGGCTGAAAGGGGGCAGGCCTGTCTCCTGCCGTTCCAGCAGGCAGGCGCGGGCAAAGTCCGGGTAGCCGTTCCGCACCAAGGCCAGCAGCAGCGGATGCGCCGGATGGCGGGTCTGCAGAATCACGGTGCCGGGTTTTTCCTCGCGACCGGCCCGGCCCGCGACCTGAATGATCAATTGCGCGGTCCGCTCGCCTGCCCGGAAGTCGTTGCTGTAAAGCCCGGCATCCACGTCCAGGATGCCGACGAGGGTGACGCCGGGGAAATGATGCCCCTTGGCCAGCATCTGGGTGCCGATCAGGATATTGATCCGGCCGGCATGAATCTCCTTGAGCGCCCGCTCCAGCGAACCTTTACGACGGGTGCTGTCGCGGTCGATGCGCGCCACTCGTGCCTTCGGGAATAATTCATTCAGCACCGCCTCGACCCGCTCCGTACCCAGTCCCAGCGGCTGGAGGGCCGTTTTTCCGCAGTTCGGGCAGGCCGGAGGAATGGGCTGTTCCAGCCCGCAATGATGGCAGCGCAGCCGGCGTTCATGGGCATGAATCACCAGATGCGTGTCGCAGTGCCGGCACGGTGCCACCCAGCCGCAGTCATGACAAATCAAGGTCGGAGCGTACCCGCGGCGATTGACGAACAGCAGGGCCTGCTCGCCCCGGTCCAGCGCGTCGGTAATTTGGCCGGCAAGCTGGGCGGAGATGCCTTCATTCAGCCGCTGGGCGCGAATGTCCAGTACCTGAAAGCGGGGCGTAGCAGCATTGCCGGCGCGATAGGGCAAGTCGAGCAGACGATAGCGGCCCAGCTGCACGTTATGCAGGCTTTCCAGCGAAGGAGTAGCCGAGCCCAGCAGGATCGGCACCTCGGCAAATCGCGCGCGCATGACAGCGACATCTCGTGCCGAAAAGCGAAAACCCTCCTGCTGTTTAAACGAACTGTCATGTTCCTCGTCCAGAATGATCAGGCCGAGTAACTGAATTGGCGTGAAGACGGCCGAGCGGGTGCCCAGCAGAATGGCCGATTCGCCACGCTGCATCGACAGCCAGGCGCGGCGGCGTACGCCATCTGCCAGCGCCGAATGAAAGGTGGCGA
>DIVI01000172.1 GCA_002423305.1 Methylococcus sp. UBA6136
CTTGACCAAGTCCAGAACCGGTCTGCCGGGTGGATTGCCAATGGTGATCAGCGGATGGCCGGCCTTGTCAAAAACTGCGATGGACGCATGGTGATGGGCCTTGGCAATTTCCTGCAGGCGGCTGCTGAATTTGGCCCTGAGCGCTTCATCCTGCTGCCCGCCCTCAACCCAGTCGGTGATCATTTTGGCCATGGGAGCCACCCCGACCGAGAACAGCGTGAGATCCTCGCGCATGTCATCCAGCAAACGCTCAACTTGCAGTCGCTTTTGCTCGGCAACCGTCGTTAGCGTTGTGCGAGCGCTTTGAACAGCATTGTGATGCAGCGAGACCAGAATGTATCCAGCCACCGCCACGCTGGCGAGCGTGATCAATACCACCGCGAGAACCAGTTTTCTGGCGGTGCTCAAGCGTTCCCTATCCTGCCGCAATCACGCATGGGGCATTCGTCTGTCATCAAAATTGGTTGGCTACCTGAAAGGTGGGTGTGGTCCAAGCTGACCCTTATTTTCTCAAACCCCGTCATGCGGCGGTAAGCACCGTGGATACCAATGGATCAGAAGGCAAAGGCAAAACCGGCTGAGGCGATTTCGGTGGGGGATATTGCGGTCACTCCCCAGTTGATGTTGCCGAAAACGGAGAAACGTTCATTCACGATCCACTGACCGCCGAAGCCGACGACATCTGTCTGGTGACCGGAGAGAACGGCGCTCTGACTGGTAGGAACACCGGGCAAGGTCGAGGCATTGTGAAAACCCTGAACAAACAGGGCAATGTCGTCGGTCACGTTTTTCTGAAAGGACCATTGGATCGTTGGCCTTGTTCGCGATATGCCCATTCCCTGGGTTCTTACAACACCCAGATTCCAGCCGAAAGAGATTCCCCATGGCAGTTCATGATCCATCAGCAGTGTGGCCGAATACTGAAGCGGTTGCTGAAAGTCGGAGCTGGCCAGCCAGTTGGGAGGCTGGACATAGGCTTCGATCCCCATTGACGCATTGAAGTCATCATCACTGTAATCCCACAGGTGCGCCTTGGTGTCGATGGCAATGGGGGAAGTCCCGACGTCACCCTCCCGGAAGGTGAGGCCATTGGAAAAGAGCCGTAGCTCGACATTGTCAAAAAGCCCGTAGCGAAAGAGATAACTAAGATTCCATTGGGAGGGAGCATCTGGTGTGGAGCCATAGAAGCTCAGCGGGGCTGATTCAACATAAAACCCCCCGGCCTTGAGGGTAAATGAGCTATTAGGGAAGTTAGCGAGGTCAGGGCCTGGATCATCCATGGTCGAGACGAGATCACCGAAGCCCTTGGCCGGAATGTCATCTTCGGAATCTGCCGCCTCCTCATTTCGGGTGACTATATCTTCCTCGGTCAGTGCATTCGTCTTGTCCGACCATATTCCCCCCACAATAAATGCGTACGAGATAGCCAGGACTCGGACAGGTAACGGGGTACCAGGCCCCCTGAAATAAATCATGCCTGGAGAATCAATGAATATGCCGGCTCAGGGCAAACCAGTTGGCGGCGATGATGACAGTAATGACCACGCTTATGCCCACCTGAAAGTAACGGTCCACCCGGTTGATCATCTCAACCACCCCCGATTTGTCTTCTTCCGATGCTGAACAGTATTCGTTGGTCCCCCACAGAAACAGCCGGAACAGGATCAGGTTGGCCAGGTAGCAGATGTTATAGACCGTATCGAGGAAGGTGATGTAGGGCAGCTCCGGCATCCAGGTCTGGTAAGACTGCTGCAGAAATATCAGGGTCAGAATCGCCATGGGCGGAATTCCAAGCCGAACATCCCAGCCCGATGCCGAGATGGCCGGGGCAAACAGGGCCAGCACCATGACCGTAATCAACGGCAGAAGCACCTTCAGCCACATGGCGGTAGGCGCTTTTTGGTAGGCAATCTCCATGCGGGCCTGCGGCAAGCGACGCGGACCCGTGGTAGAGGCAGGTTCGCCCAGTGAAGTCCTGTATTCGTGGAGACAGGCCTTGAATTCATGACCCCGGGTCAGGTAACCGCCGAGATCGACATAGGCACCCAGTCCCGAGTGCACCTCATCCAGACTGACGCCGAGGGCAGCCCCTTCTCCCTTCACTTTTTCGTTGGTCAGCTCAACCACCAGAGGCAATTTCAGGGTCTGGAACGGATAAAGCCTGAAATCCAGCTCGTTGACGTAGAAGTGACCGGAAAACCTGAATTTCTGGTACAGGCGCCCGTCTGCCATGGGGATGGGTGCATCACTGCCGGGTGTCAGAGTGGTATCCCAATCATCCACTTGATTGAAGAACTGGAACAGTTCATCGGGACTGGCGCCGACCTGCACCATTTTCCTCTGCAACGCTTGACTCCACTTCAGCCAGATCCATCCGTCGGCATCGAAGGTCTTCTTGTCCGCCTCGAAGGCATACACATTGTCGACCAGCAGTCCGACCTCGATGGTGGTTTCGGGGGACTGATGGCCCTCAACGGGGAGCAGCACTTCCCGATGGGCAGTGTTCATGCTCTGTGCATCATAGTGGCGGTAGGAGGTTCCGATCACCATGAATGCAACGATGACAATGGCATAGGTAAACAGAGTCGAGCGGGAGGGTGTCCAGGGCTTGTCCGTTGTCACTTGCTTGGGTTCCTGCGTCAAAAATCAGTGCGGGGGCGCTC
>DIVI01000005.1 GCA_002423305.1 Methylococcus sp. UBA6136
CGGCTTGTTCGCGCAACAGCATGGCCGCCGCCAGCTGATCATGGGTCGCTTCGGCGACAGGTAGGATCCCATTGATGACCAGATATTGTTCCGACAGGCCGATCCCCGCCAATTCCCCGTGTGTGCGGGCGACTTCCGTCAGGGTGGCTTTCTGCGGTCGAGCAACCAGAATCAGTCGTGTGCGCCGGGGATCTGCCAGGGCCGCCACGGCAGCCTTGTATTGCGCCCGCTGCTTTTCCAGTCCGGCCAGGGGACCGAGGCATGAGGCGTCGCCTTTGCCGGCTTCGAGGAAGCTGTTCCAGGCGCCGGGCAAGCTCAAGAGACGAATGGTGTGGCCCGTCGGCGCTGTGTCGAAGACGATATGGTCGAATTCAGCGGTCAGCTTCGATTCCACCAGCAATTCGGTGAATTCATCGAAGGCCGCGATTTCGGTGGTGCAGGCGCCCGAGAGTTGCTCATCAATCCCCGCTACCACGCTGTCAGGCAGGACGCCGCGTACCGGACCGACGATGCGATCCCGATAAGCCTGAGCGGCCGCCTGGGGATCAATCTCCAGGGCAGAAAGCCCGGGCACCGCCGTCAGGGTTGTGATCCGGTTGCCGATCTTCGCGTGAAAGACCTGACCGACGTTTGAGGCCGGATCGGTACTGACCAGCAGCACACGTCGCCCCTCGCGGGCCAGGCGGATGGCGGTGGCACAGGCGATGGAGGTTTTGCCAACCCCACCCTTGCCCGTGAATAAAAGAAAGCGCGGGGGCTGCTCGAGGAATTTCAGGGTGGAAGATCGCATCAGCAGCAGCGACTTCCGGAGCATCCCCCGTGTTCGGCCGGGGCTTGATCGGTCGCGAGGACCACGCCAGCCCAACGGGCTAGTTCGGCACGATCCGGATAACGGCCCTTCATGGCGATTTCCCCATCGACCAGAATCAGCGGAAGTCCCTTCTCTCCTTCGGTCTGCAGAAACGTTTTGACTTTTGCATTCACGGCAAATGCCATGGGTTCCTGGGACAGGTTGAATCGCTGAATCGGAATGCCGTTCTGTCGGGCCCAATCCACCTCGGCGGAGAAATCGACCAGGGCCTGGTCAACGTCCACACCGCATACGCCGGTGCTGCAACACAGCGCGGGATCAAATATCTGGATGGTGCTCATGCCATTCTCCTGAAAGGGGGGGTGAATACTGCGTGTTGGATGAGGGCTCAGCCCATTTCCTGGCCGATGCGATCAAGCGCTTCGCTCAATTGCTCGCGGCTCATCGAATCAATGGGAAGCTCAACCAATCGGGTGATGCGATGCCTGAGTGTGGCAAAGGTCGCCTCGAAGGCCGCGATCACTTCTTCCGGTGTCCCCTCGACGTGGCCAGGATCGGCTACGCCCCAGTTGGTCCGGATGGCGGAACTCAAGTAGACCGGGCAGGCTTCGCCCGCCGCCGAATCACAGACGGCAATGAGAATGTCGAAATTGATGCCTTCCAGTGCCTCCCAGGATTTGCTGGTGTAGCCCTCGGTGGGCAGATCATGACGGGCCAGCGTCGCCAGGGCACCGGTATTGATGCGGCCGATGGGATTGCTCCCCGCGCTGTAGGCTTTGAAGCGCCCGGCGCCTAGATGGTTGACCAGGGCTTCGCCCATGACGCTGCGACAGGAATTGCCGGTACACAGGACCAGCACGTTATAGGGTTTTTGGCTCATGTGGTTTGATCTCGGTTTGAGGGTGAACAACACGTGGATGGGGTCTTCACGGGATTCTCGATATCGCCGCCGAACACCGGAATGGTGGACAAGGAGTGAAAGGCTTCCCAGGCAATGCCTTGCGGGTCGACGGTCCAGTACTTGTCCGATTCCGCGTAGCAGCAGGCGGCCTGTTTCTGTGCCTTCACGGGAGCCGCGGCAGCAACCAGTCGCTGATTCAGCTGCTCCAGTTCGTCAGCGGAATCCACCTGGATACCCAGATGATCGATCCCCGGAGTTTCACCCCGCGTTGAGATGGCGAAATTGATGCGGGGATCGTCCAGCATCCATTTCGCGTAGTCGGATTCAACTCGCGCCGGCGGGCAACCAAACAATCCCGTGTAAAACGCGATGCTGGCCGGCAGGTCTTCAACCCGGAGATGGATGTGAAAGCGTTTCATGGTTTTTTCCTCAACAGTCGCAGTGGAGCTCGTTCCCTTCCAGGCACGGCTCGCCCTGGCAACAGTTCTGCGTGAGATAGGCGATCACTTCATTCATCACGTCGTAGTTCGCCCGGTAAATCAAATGGCGTCCGTTGCGTTCCTGAGTCACCAAGCCGGCATGCATCAGTTCCTTGAGATGAAAGGACAAAGTGGCCGCGGGAATGTCCATCTGCTCCGCCATGACGCCGGGAACCAGACCGGTCTGGCCGGCGACGACCAGCGCCCTGAAGGTTTTCAGACGACTGGGCTGGGCCAGGGCCGCCAACGCCTTGACAACACCATTCTCTTTCATAATTTCAACAATATGGAAATGTGTTGTGAGTCTAACCGAACTCATGATTACTGAAAAGCCGGAGCCGGAACTGTTGCGGTGCCTGGGGCTTACTCAG
>DIVI01000057.1 GCA_002423305.1 Methylococcus sp. UBA6136
AAGCGACAAGCGACAAGCGACAAGCAAAAGTCGGCTATCGTTTCGAAATTCAGACCCAATTTTTAACCTGGAGAATCACCATCATGGCAAAAGCTACCACAGCTGACGCGATCAACGAAAAAGATCCATTAAGTTCCATTTCCGATGCAATGCGGGATGCGATTCACAATGCTTCCGAGGATGCCAGCCGGGCCCGCGAGCGGGTTCGTGAAGCCGGCGCGGGGATGACCCAGTCGGTATCCCGCTTTGGCTATACCAGCTCATACATGCTGTCATACGGCATCGTTTACGCAGCTGTCTTTGTTGCCCGATCCATTCCGCAAGAGAATCCGATCGTTGAGGGTTTCATTGACGGAGGGCGTGCAGCGATCGAAGCCCTGAACGAGGTCAAGAGCACTTCAACTAAAACCGCCGACGCTGAATCCTGATACGTCCTATCCTTAGTCTCATTCTGTCTTGGGGGGGGGATAGCCTTGCAGGCATCCTCCCCCACCCCATACTGGTACTCAAGAGGTCATCATGCCTTCCACGCCGAATCGGCAATCCGGGTTAGTTACGCCTGAAAAAGCTTCTGTCACTTTTCCTCATCCCGGTACTCTCCGGATATCGAGCCACTCTCTTTTTACATCTCCTGATGCGCCCGATTTTCTGCGGTTCATGCGGCGCGCCTTTGTTGCCAATGAACTGCGAGGTCTTTCGGTATCCGAGCATCATCAGACGGCCATTGATCTGCACTACGATGCCGCGCGTTACTCACCCAAGGAGGTCCTCACGCGTCTGGCTGACTGCCTGACAAAGGATGAGCAGGAAGACTCGCAGGGCAAGGATATTTCTGGCGCGCGGTCCGGTGGGGACAGCAGGCCAAGTTCGTCACCCGCGGTTTCGCCGCTGGTTACTGCCAAGGATCGGCATGGTGCCATCCACTACCACCGCTATGAAAACATCGTTAGCGGTTGGCAGGTCGTTTCCCGGGGCACGGGGACCATCAGGCTGAAAAATCCGGTCCTGTACAGGAAGGGTGGATTATGTGAGGCGATCGAGCGCGAACTCATGAGTGTTCTCGGGGTTGACCGCTACAAGACTCACTCGCTGCGTTGCACAGTTCAGGTTGATTACGATCCCAGGCGCTTGAGTTGGTCGAATGTAATTGAGATCGTGGATGGTGCCCTCAACAATGCCGAGCATCAGGAGGAGCTGGACAAGCTGGATCTTGACCTGACTATTTGCAGTGTCTCGGTTCCCGTCGCAGCGGCGGCACAGTTTGCGTTTCCCCCGTTGCTTCCGGTAGCGGCCGGCCTGTTCGCCTACACGGCAATCCCCAGCATCAAGGGGGCGTACGACGTGGTGGTCAAGGAACGGCGACTGGGCGTGGACATTCTTGACTCGGTGGTGGTGTTGGGCTGTCTGGGTACGATGCAGCTCTTCCCGGGTGCCATCATGGCCTGGTGTCTCTCGCTGGGTCGCCTGCTGGTCAAGAAGACCGAGGATAACTCCCGCAAAATGCTGTTGAATGCCTTTGGCAAGCAGCCAAGGTTTGTCTGGTTGGTCAAGGATGGTGCCGAAATCGAAGTGTCGCTCGATAAAGTGGCAGAAGGCGACATTGTCGCCGTGCACACTGGCGACATGGTGCCGGTGGATGGTCATATCGTCGACGGGTTGGCCATGATTGATCAGCATGCGCTGACCGGAGAATCCACGCCGGCCGAAAAGGGGGTGGGCGATCGGGTTTATGCCTCGACTATCCTGGTGGCGGGCAAGATCTTTGTCTCGGTGGAGCAGGCCGGAAGCGAAACGGCTTCAGCAAAAATCACCCAGATTCTCAATGACACCGCCGGCTACAAACTGACCTCACAGAACAAGGGTGAGCGGCTGGCAGATACCGCTGTTCTGCCGACGCTATTGATGGGGGGACTGGCGTATTCGACTCTGGGGCCGTTTGGTGCCGTGGCTGTGGTCAACTGCGATTTGGGGACCGGCATTCGCATGGCGGCACCCTTGGCCATGCTGTCCTCGCTGGCGCTATGCGCCCAGAAAGGTATTCTGGTGAAGGATGGTCGCGCGCTCGAGTTGATGAACGAAGTCGATACCGTACTGTTCGACAAGACCGGTACGCTGACCCGTGAGCGACCGGAGGTGGGCGAGATTGCGGTTGCCAACGGCCATCATCCGGAGGAAGTGTTGCTTTATGCAGCAGCGGCCGAGCGTAAATTCCATCACCCTATTGCCTTGGCTATCCTGCACAAGGCCGAAGAGCTCGGTCTGGTGTTGCCCGAAACCGACGAAACCCAATACAAGGTTGGTTATGGCATCAGTGTCGGAGTGAATGGGCACACGATTCGCGTGGGAAGCCGCCGTTACATGGAGATGGAGGGCATCAGCATACCGTCCTCTGTTGACCAGAAACTCGATGCGGTCCACGCCGATGGTGACACCATGGTGATGGTGGCGATTGACGATCACCTCGGTGGTGCTCTGGAACTCAAAGCAGCGCTAAGGCCGGAAGTCAAGGACATCATCCAGGGACTGCGTCAACGCGGCATCAAGCATCTGGCCATCATTTCCGGCGACCATGAGGCGCCTACCCGCAAGCTGGCCGAAGAGCTTGGTATGGATCGTTACTTTGCCCAGGTGCTGCCGGCTGACAAGGCTGATTATGTGGAAAAGCTACAGCAGGAAGGACGTAAGGTCTGCTTTGTGGGCGATGGGATTAACGATTCCATCGCGCTCAAGCAGGCCAATGTTTCCATCTCGTTGCGCGGTGCGACCTCGATTGCCACGGACACGGCACATATCGTGTTCATGGAGCAGGGGTTGGGCAAACTCTGTGAGCTTCGTGATATTTCCCGCAAGCTGGACAAGAACATCCAGCGTAGCTGGGGCATGATTCTGGCGCCTAACATTGCCTGTGTTGCCGGTGTCTTCACGCTCGGATTTGGTGTCGGTGCCTCGGTCGTGGCCAATAATGTGGCGGCCATTGGAGCCCTGGTCAACGGTGTATGGCCCATGCGTGAGGTGGCCAAACTGGAAGCGGAACGTCGGCATGCACTGGAACTGGAAATCATAGCCGGCAGTGAAGCACCTCCCTCCAGGGATGAACCTCTGGAAAGCTCGGATTTATCCCCAGAACAGGTCCATGTTTCGGCGGCTGAGGATGTGCCACCCAGTGGTACGTCGACTGATTCAGCACGACCCACTGCCCGACGTTCAACGGTTCGCGATGAGGCAAAGTCAGGGCGCCGCAAGGGCTTGAAGGGGTAAAAGCCAACAGCAATGAAATCAGCCCGCCTCAATGATGATTGAGGCGGGTTCTTTTTTACGAAGTCAGGACCTAGGGAGTTCCTCATGGCAGAAGACAATAAAACCGGTAAAGCACCAGATTCGGAAGGTCGGGCGGTTCGTCTGATCAAGCCGAAGCCCAAGACGACGGAGTCTCATGATGCCCCGGGACTTTCGACAGAATCGCAGAGCTCTGCAGGAGACGTCGCGCATTCACCCCGATTCCATTTTTTCCTCATTGATTGCGGTTGGGATGGGCCGGTGCCTAACCTGATTCGCAATAATCTGCCGATGATCACCCATCTTCAGAACAATGATCCGTTGTTTGTGCTGACGCGCGAGCAGTCTGACCAGATGTTGAGAAAATACCCTCACCTGATTGGCAAGGATCCGGTTTTGCTGGCGCGTGATCTCTATGCCAGCCGGACGGATGCGGAGTCCGAATATCATGGCTTTCATCTCAATCTGGGGCTGATAAAAACCGAAAGCGAGGCGCTCGCTACGATCAGAACATTTCTGAATTTTCTGGCTTGCCACCGCAAGGGTGGGAACATCGAGAAGCATATTCAGGAGCAGTTGCACCGTGATGGTATCAAGGGAGCCATCGAGGTGCTGCGGGTTGGTTCCGAAGCCATGGTGGGCGGCTGAGTCCGCTCCTTAACATCCATTGAAAATGAGGGGAATTGAAGATGAATCCTGTTGCCGAGGTTCTGAGTACGGTTTTTGGAGTTGTCCTGGTTGGGGCTATTGCCTATGAAATAAGCCAGCGACGCAAGCGGCTACGTGAGCTTTACAACGTCCTTGATGCTGAAGACAAGCATGTTGTCGCGGATCTGGACATGATGGTGGCGAATGGTCAGCTAGCGCCCTATGTGATTGGTTGAGGGTTTTTTCGGACCGAGAGTGTGACGTGATAATGAGCCCACAGATTTCAATTCTTTCCAACGAACTCGGGTTGAAAGACCCCGCTCTTTTTAATGAATCCGACCCAGCGCCATTGCGGTTGCTGGTAGGTCGGGTGCTGGGTGTCGAGGGTGTCGAGTCGGTAACCCTTGAGCCCGAATTTAAGAGGGTCCGAATCGGTTACGCGGCGGAACCGGGCCAGCGCAAGGCGTTTCTGACTCATCTGGTGGAGGCTACTCAATCCAACGAGAAGGCATTGCCCGAGTCTGATCTCCCCGAATGGGATCTGCACGGAACCACGGTTCTGGTAAAGAGCGGCAGCAAAATCACATCCTGCACGCTCGAGGAATCTTCGCCGGGCCAATGGCTGATTACTTCCCCACGCTTGCAAGGGGATGAGCGTGATCAGTTCGCTCAAAGGGCCATCAAATCACTTCAGCGCCTGACCGGGGTCAGGAGTGTACGACCGGTCATTCATGCAGGTGTCCGCCGTCTCGGTGTCGCGTGCAATCCAGCAAAAATATCGGTGGGCCAGCTGATCCGTACCCTCGAGCGCGAGTGGATCGCCTCGTCTGCAGAAGACACAGTTAAAAACCCTGCCGCCAAAGTACCCATGACAGTGTCCAGTACCACGGTAGGTCTGGGCGCCGTTGGTGAGTTGCTGTTACCTGTGGCCACTCCTCTGGCGGCAGGCGTCTTGGTGGCGACTAATCTCGGTGTGGTCCGGGAAGCCGGGGTGCAACTGACCAGGGGCAAGGTTGGCGTGCCGTTGTTTCATACCGCATTGCTGACATGCTCAATTGTCACCGGGCAGGTCCTGGCTTTCGCGCTGACCGATTGGTCCCTGCGCTACTGGCAACGCCGCTGGCGCAGACAGTTGGGAAGGGAATATCAGAATCTCGTCGATAACCCCCTGAAGCAGATCGCGGAGATTCGCCGGGTAGATGGTCAGGGGAATGTTCAACCGATGTCTGTTGCAGACGTCACGGCTGGCATTACGGTCCGCGTACTGGCCGGAGAGGTCCTTCCGCTGGATGGTCATGTCGTTGCTGGAGAGGCGCTTCTGGATGAAAAGGCAGTAGGGGGATCACCTTTCCCGATAAGAAAATCCGCGGGCGATGAGGTGCTGGCGGGCACGCTGTTGTTGGCGGGTGGCCTCGAGTTGAAAGTCAGCCGGACGCTGCCGGAGTCGCGGGCAGGCCGGATGGCCGAGGCAATCGGCCATACCGCCGACAGCATTGCCTCAAGTATGTCCCTGCAAAAGAAGGCTGAGACACTGGCGGATAAGACTGCGTTGCCAACCCTGGCAACTGCGGGTGTGGGTTGGGTTGCAGGTGATCTGATTACGGTCGGGGCGATACTTCATCAGGACTGGGTCAGCGGTCCCGCCCTGGCTGTGCCCTTGCTCACGCTTCGCCATGTCGCGGAGGCACTGAAGTATGGTGCGGTCATCCAGAATCCCAATGCATTCACGAAGCTTGCGGCCTGTGACTTCGTGGTGCTGGATGGGGACGATCCCGCACTGGCCGCAGCATCCTTGGAGGTCAGGGAAATCCGCAGCAAGCTTCCGGAGAGTGTGGATAGCCTTTTGCGACACATTGCGAGTGCCGGAATTTATCTGGGCGGTGATGTCGCTCTTGCCCTGCTGGAAGCGTGCCGCGCCCGTGATCTGGTGGTGCGCCAGACCGAACTGCTGGCGCTCGAACCGAATGGGGTATTGGCCCAGGTGGGTGAGTCCCGTCTGCATCTCTCCCTTCGACAGGACTTGGCCGGGCCGATAGTGAGTGCCGAGCTCAATGGGAAACCGGTGGCTGACGTCGTGTTCGGCAAGAGTGCTGTTCCGGCGGCCGCCAAAATGGTCGGCCAGTTGCAGGCTGCTGGCCTGCAGGTATTCATGGCTTCCTCGGCTACAGAGGCAGAGGCCAATGCCCTCGCTCAGTCATTGGGTATCACCCTGTTTGGCAGTGAGTTGAATCCGGCGGAGCGACTCCAGTTCCTCGATGGCTTGAAGCGTCGCGGTGTCACTGCATTGTATGCGGGTCGGGTGAGCGATCAGCCTGAAATCAATAGCCATGCCTCGGTCACCGTCGCTGTGGAAGGTCTGGAACAGGGCGCTATCCCTGCAGACGTGGTGATGCCGGGCCGTCATTACGATCGGTTGCCCGAGCTGATCGAACAGGCTCGTCGCTATGACCCGGATATTCGTCAGGGTACACGAGCAGCCACCATTCCCAACCTGCTCTGTGTGGCCGGGGGTTTCGGCGGCGTTCTTAACGGCATTACCTCGGGCATTATTGCCAATGTAGGCGTGATGAATGTTGACCGGCACATCCAGCGGAAGCTCGCTTCCACTAAGGCTTAGTGGGATTGCCTGGCCAGGTTGGTTTGCGGACATATCATGTGATCCTTTCCTGGTCGTGCCTCCCTGGTTGCCAACCTGCTTCAGTCGCAGCTATTGGCTAAACCCCTCTGGGGTGATGGGTGAATGAATATGTTGGCTGTTGAGAGAAGCTTTGGCGTAGTTTGTTTTCAAGGTTCATCAGGTTTTACTGACTCTCCCATTATTTCGCAAACGAGGATGCTATGGTCCCTCCCATCAAGAAGCTGCCTATCAAACGCAGTCCCCGGTTAAAGACCGTGAAGGCTCAGGTGGTTGCCCATGACGAGGCGACCGAAGAGGAAAGTCGGGCACTTCTGGCCCTCGAGCAAAGTCTGGTTGCGCTCGATATGGACGAGCAGACCATCCATCGTGTCGAAAAGCTGCCTCGTGATGTGGGCTGGCTTTTGATTACCGCGGGTCTGGTGGGCGTCGTTGTTCCCGGTGTTCTGGGTGTGCCTTTTCTGGTGCTGGGTGGTCTGGTGCTGATGCCATTGACCAGTCGGCGCGCCGAACAATGGCTCGGCGGGCACTCGCCCAAGATGTTCAAAGGGAGTGTGCGACAGATCAATCGTTTCCTGGATGATCTGGAGCGTCGGTACCCACGTCGGCAGGACGTCTGATTTGAATATGATCGCTCTACAGGACCCCGTCATTCGTTTCGACCAGGGGCTGCTCGAGATTCGAAATCCGGATTTGTTTCATTCCGGTCGCCAGCGTCTGGCAGAAAATCTGGTGCGGGCTTTGCTTGAGGGCCGACAGGTGGAGTCGGTTTATATGGATTTGAATGCCGGGTTTTGCCGGGTTCATTTTTTCAGTACGTCGGTGGATGCCGTCCAAGCGGCCAGCCTGTTTGTCAGTGCGTTAGCAAACAGCCGGAATAGGCAGCATAGTGGCAAGAGCTCGAGTTGCCCTCTTCGCTGTCGCAAGTGGACTCAGCTGGCAGGTTACCAGGAAGAGAGACATACCACGCTGTTCAAGCTGGACAGCCATCAGGAGGGCTTGCTGCGCTTTCGACTATTGGGCCGCAAGCCACGGCAATATTCCTGGGAACACATTGTCGATGGGGTCGGGGCTCTGCCAGGCGTTCAGAGCGTGCAAGTTCGACGCTGGCCGAGCTTGGGTCTGGATGTCGAATACGATACTCAAGCACTGACACAGGACCGCCTGGTTGCTGCGATCGCCGGGGTTTTTTCCGCGCATCCTTTGCCTGTGACACTGCAGTCGGTTGAGGGGACCCACTTTGTGGTCAAGGGGCCCCGCCGTTTGCTTTATCTGGCGGCGGGTACCGGGAGTCTCGCCCTAGGTGTGGTCGGGCTGATCGTTCCGGGTATACCCACAGTCCCGTTCCTCCTTGCCAGCAGTTACTACCTGGCGAGATCTTCCCGAGAACTCCATGGTCGGTTGATGGAGTCGGCGTTTCTGGGGCGGATACTGAGAGAGTGGGAGTCCTTCAAGGGCATGAGCAGAGCGTCAAAGCGCAAACTTGTCAGCGTCACCATGGTCGTGATTATTTTGACGGTTATCTTGGCCCCTGTCGGTCCTCTGATCGTTGTTGTGATGATCGCTACGGCCCTGTTTACCCTCTATGGGATCAGTCGTATTCCGCTAATACCAGAGGGTAGAAAACTGCCTGCTATGTCCTGAGTTATCGCCACATCTTGGCTGCTCTGCGTTAACTCCCAGAGTGGACACTCTTCGTTTGAAAGGCAGGTAGCGGCCTTACCTATCCACCCGTGGGTCGCTCAGTCAGTGGAAGACGTTTCTTGAAGCACTCAACATTTCCCAAGTTTTACTTATTGCTGGTTTTTGTGCCGCTCAGCGTAACGGCTCATTGGTTGGCATACCCGGCATGGTTGGTTTTTCTGTTATCGGGACTTGCCATAGTGCCATTGGCGGCAGTGATTGCCGATTCAACCGAAAAAATTGCCGGGCAGGTGGGGCAGTCGGTCGGTGGCCTCCTGAATGCGACATTTGGAAATGCGACGGAGATGATCGTCTCGATAGTCGCGCTTTCCGAAGGCTTGGTTGAGGTTGTCAAGGCCAGTATCAGCGGGACGATCATCGCCAATCTGTTGCTGGCACTGGGGGCGGGTTTGTTTTTTGGCGGCCTGAAGTATCGTGAGCAGCGATTTCAGTCGCGTATCGCCCGCATCAATGCCTCCTCCTTGAGTCTCGCACTGGTCGTCATTCTCTCTCCCACGGCCATAGACATGACCTCCGATGGCCTCACGGCCTCAACGATTGATCGTTTTTCACTGGTCGCCTCGTTTTTGCTGCTGACTTTCTACCTGTTGTCCTTGCTCTTTACCATGCACACTCACCGACATCTCTACGAACGGGGTGGCGATGATGATGGGGATGTTTTGGTTGAGCAGGGGGCATTGGCGCGGCCATTGGCGGTACTGCTGGGTTGCAGTGCTGTTTTGGTCGGGGTCTCCGAGGTCTTGGTCAGCAGCCTGAAGGGAACCATTCACTCCATGGGTTTGAGTGAACTGTTCACCGGTGTCATCCTGATCCCCCTGTTTGGTGGTGCTGTGGAGTTCATCACCGTCATCAGGTTTGCCCGTAAAAACAAGATGGATCTGGCCGTCACTGTGGCCATGGGGTCGAGCCTTCAGATTGCCATGTTTGTTGCGCCCATCCTGGTGTTTGTTGGTTATGCCATGGGTCAGCCGATGAATTTGCAATTTCACCCGTTCGAACTTTTGGCCATCGGGGTCGCGGTCGTACTGGCTAACTCGATTAGTGCAGATGGCCAGTCCAACTGGCTGGAGGGGGCCATGCTGATGGTCTGTTATGGCGTGGTGACGGCTGCGTTCTATTTTCACCCGTAAGCCGCTGAATGTCGGTAAAGGCTCATTAGACCGACCAGGCAAATGAAACTGCCGTGGCGCCGAATTGCGTTGAATCGTCTGCTTCTAGGGTATTGGTGCGGCTTCAGTCGAGTTGCCGGCGGTGCCGTTGGCATAGACCAGGGAGGCCGCCGCAAGGAGCAGTGAGGAGCGGCTGTCTATGTCGGTGTAGCGGGCCTGTGCGAGGTTGCGTTCAGCCGTAATCAGTTCAATCACGGTGGCTATGCCGTGTTCGTAAGATTTCAAGGCACCTTCATAAGCATTTTCGGAGGCTTTGAGCATCGCGAGGGCAAACGCTCTTTTTCGAACCGATGTCTTGAAGTCAGCATAAGCCTTCCAGGTTTCCTTGATGATCTTCAGTTGAAGCGCATCGAAGGTGGCTTGTGCGACATTACGTTTGGCTTCGGCTTGCTTGATGCTGTTAACGCCGGCAAACCCTTCAAAGATGTTCCAGTTCATCTGCAGATAGCCATCGATCAGTGGCTGGCTGGTCTTGACGTCTTGATATCCCGACTGTTCTGAATTGCTCGCCGCATTGTAGTAGTTCCACAACTTCCATCCGCCGTCTGCCCCTAATGAAAACTGAGGCCAGTAGGTGGCCTCTGCCTTGCGAATCTCGGCATCGCGGGCGCGCAGTTCAGCCAGCCTGGCCGCCAGGTCCGGGCGTTGCTGCAGCGCGACATCGATGATTTCATCCGCCGATTGCTCTGAATCAGGCGGTAGCTCCTCTGCCTCCAGCGTCTGAAGATCAAGGGCATGATCTGGGCGAATCCCCAATTCCTGGGCCAACGACGCTTCCTTTTGCATCACTTGACCCCGCGCTTCCTGGAGCTCATAGGCCGAGCGGGCCTGGTCCTGAATGGCCAACAGATGCTCCGGTCGTGTGGCCAGGCCATTTGCGAGCTGTGCGCCGATGGCATCCGCATTCCGGGTGCTTTGCTTCAGGGTCACCTCCGCCGCGGAGACACGTGCCCTTGCTGCCAGAAGGTCGTAATAGTTTTGCTGAATCTGGTAGGTCACATCCTGAAGGTTACGATTCACCATGAGATTACTGGCGAAGAGCTGTTGCGTGGCCCGCTCGATTTCGGGAGTTCGGCCTCGGTCAAACAGTGTCCAACTGAGATGCAGTGTGGGATAGATGGTCGAACCGGCCAGCGCTATTGCTGTTCCCGGTGTCGGGAAGGGCGTGCGCCAGTAACCACCCGAGATTTGCGCCTCAAGAGCCGGCAGCCAGGCGGATTCTGCAATACCCAGGCCCGCGGCAGCCGCCCTTGATTCTTCCCAGGCCTTACGCGTCAGCGGATTCTGGCGAAGGCCAAAATCGATAAGTTCTGTCAGTTGATGCGTATGCCCGGGCTTCAGAAGCGTATTCGCCGAAGGGATAACCTGGGTAGTCTTGAGGCTTGGAACATCCGTCAGCGTCGTCTTGTTCCAGCCCTCGAAATGATTGACTGGCGCAGACTTTAACGGATCCATCACCTCCGTGACCCTGAAAAGCTCGGGCTCTGTGGCGCAACCCTGTAACAGCAGCAAGCCGAGGATATTCAGTCTGGCCGTTCGTCGCCTTTGGCCCCTGAAACATCCTTTACACATTTGAACCGAGTGGTGGAGCACGAAGCCCGTTGGGAAAGTGATCTGGAAAAAACGCCTTGAGGGTGCCGCACGCTGGAAGTCAAGCTCCATGGGGCCCAAGCTGCTGTGATATTCTAGCCGAAGATAGTTTTTCGTGATTGATCGTTGCTGAATCTAATCCATCCCCGCCGGATCAGAGTGCTCGCCGCGGCATGGGCAATCGGCTTGCTCAGCGGCTGTGATCCTTTGGTATCCCTTCAAGGCTCTTTCTGGCCTCCCTGGATCATCGTCATGGTGGCTGCGCTTCCCATGACATGGCTTGCTCATGCATTCTTCCGGCGGCTGGGTCTTGCCGGACATCTCCAGCCGCCATTGCTGATCTATCCCTCGCTGTGGGCCTTGATGACCTTTGTGGCCTGGCTGGTGGCGTTTCCCTGGTGAAAGTCCTGTCAAAGCTCGCTGAGCGAATACGTCGTAATCCGGAAAGGGCGGGAAGAGTCACCAGCATTCTGATCGTCATCCTGACGTTGTCGGTTGGATCGTTCGTCTGGACTCTAAATCGCGTTCATCCCCGAACCAACGATGCCATGGTGCGAGCCAATACGATCGATATCATTATCCAGCACGTCTCCGGACGGATCGCTGCGCTGGCGGTCAAGGATAATCAGTACGTCCATCGGGGTGATCTTCTGTATGCCATTGATGCCCGCCTCTATGAGGCTGAACTGATGGCCGCGGAGGCCGATCTTCGCCTCGCCGAATTTACGGTCGCTGGTCAGATGGCGATGGTCCGGGGTGCTGAGGCAAAGATTTATGAGGCAGAGCACAACATCCAGTCCCAAAAGGCGGCCGTGGCTGAACTTGAGGCCAAGGCCGCCTATGCAGGGTCTTACCTTCAGCGTCTTCAGCCCCTCGAAGCCGAGGCCTTCGTCACTCATAACCAGGTTCGTCAGGCTCAGGCTGATTTCACTGCCGCACAAGCGGCCGTCCGCGATGCGCGTGCCAAGGTTACGGCGCTCGAGGGCGCCTTTGAGGCGGCCCGTCAGTCAAAGGTCTCGGCAGAAGCGCAACTGGCAAAAACCGGTGATGCCTATGCCCGGGTACAGGCCGCAGAGGCCAGCCGCAATCAGGCGGCGCTCAAGGTTGAATACTGTGCCGTCAGGGCTCCTTTCGATGGCTGGGTCACCAATCTCAATACCCAGGTGGGTCAATATGTGGCTGAGGGGCAAAAGCTGTTCGCACTGGTCGATGACACGCAGTGGTATGTGATGGCCGACTACAAGGAAACCTATCTACGTCACATTCATCTCAACGACCCCGTTGACGTTTTTCTGGCTGCGTATCCCGGAATCCATTTCAAGGGGGAAGTTCAGGGGATTGGCTGGGCCAATTATCCGGACAACCAGAGCGTGACGGATGGCCTGCCTAATGTCCAACGCACCCTGAACTGGGTCATGTTGGCAGCGCGTTTTCCTGTCCGGATCCGCTTACTGGAGCGTGATCCGGTCCACCCCTTTCGCATGGGAATGAGCGCCTTCACGACCATCGGCATTCAACCTCCCGTTCGCTGAAGCAGGGCGGCCCGATGGATTTCATCCGGACAGTTTGCTTCGGGCTGAGTCCCATCGAGTTTCTTGGTCAGGAACTCCAGTTGACGCCGGCTCAGAATCGGGTTGCCTGGCGCATTTTCATCCTGTTGCTGCTGCTGGCGCTGATTGCGGTCTCGACTCGTTTGCCGGGCTTGCGAACAGTCGCTTTCTTTCTGGCCTTGCTGATTCCCCAGTTAGTCATGACGACCCGCATGGCGCTCGACAGCCTGTGGTTGTTTCTCAGGTTGATGATGGCGGCGGTTTTCTTTGGTCTCCTGACTGTGTTGCTCTGGCAGGATCAGGGGTACTTTCGATTGCCGTTTTCAATCGGGCTCATCATCCTGATGATGTTCCATGCCCGGGTCCACCGCTATCCCAACATTCTGCCGATTTTTTACGGCACATTGACGCTCTTCAACCCCAGCGATCCGTCCACGGCGATAGACAGTGCCCTCTGGACTGTCGTGATCGTGGGCGGAGGGACCGTCCTGAGTTGCCTCCTTCTTGCCACGGTCCTTTGGCCCACCGAGGCGCGAACCGTGCTGCGTATGAGAATGACGCAGCGTCTGGAGGAGTTTTCGGCTTTGCTCGAACAGGTTTTACGGATCGGGTGTGGTTACCCGCCAGAGACCACTGAGAAACTGTTGATGCATCTCCCGGGTTGGACCTCAGACACTCTGAAACAGTTGGATGACACTATTCGTGATCACCCGGAATTCGAGCCACGTCGCGCCGTCTGGCAGGACGTCATCATGGATCTGGACTCGCTCCACAATGGCCTGATCGGTTATCACAATCTCCTGATCAGCGGGCAAACCGAGCTTGACCCTGAAGGAGCGGACAGAAGGGTGCTTGAGGGCTTGGCTGTGCGAGTTCAGGACCTATCCTTGGCTATTCGATCCGAGGGTATGGCGACAGCCCTTCATGCAACCGATGAAGGCCAAATTTCCGTCTCGGAACAAACCCCTGCCATTCTCCAGCGGATGGTGCTGACCAGCCAGCGACTCGGTGAGGCCGTCGAGCGGATCTATCACGCCCAGCCGCCGATAAGTCCGCCGAACCCCGCGGGCCAAAATCCGGGAATTGCCTGGCTGCATCTGGCTTTCCTCGAAAGCCATCAGGGTATTTTGCTTTGGTCCCTCAAGGTTGGGCTGGCCTGCCTTGTGGTGACCTTGGCCGTGGTGTCTATGAACGCCGGGCAGGTTGATACGGCCATCATCACGACGGTCATTGTTGCCGACTCGACCCTGGGGGCTGATTTTCGAAAATCATTGATGCGCATTTCGGGAGCGCTGATCGGCGCGGTCATGGGTTATCTCTGGCTCATTCTTGGTCAACCGATCGCTGACACCGTGGCCGGTTTGTTGGTGACCCTGGTTCCACCCCTCTATCTCTGTTCGAGAGTGGCGGCGACCAGTCCAAGATTGAATTACGCGGGCTTGCAGATGGGTCTTGCGTTTTGCATGGTGGTTTTTTCCGAGCAGGCACCCGGAAGCTACCTGGGTACCGGGTGGTATCGAGTGCTTGGAATTCTGCTCGGTATCTCGGTAATGGGGATCATTGACTACCTGCTTTGGCCGGCCCGCTCTATCGAGGTCGCACGCCGACGGCTACATCAGATGATGATGGAAGTTCAGGATCAACTCCCGAAAGGCAAGGATCTTTTCACCCTGGATATGGATCGCTCCCTGAAGGTTCTGAGGGCACTGGATCTGAATATTCGTGATGCCTACTTTTTTCTGGACTTTGCCAAGATGGAACCGGGGGCCATGGATGAAAGGCGTCAGGCAGAGATTCGCGTAATGGGCAATCTGATCCAGACATTCATGCAAATCTCGAAGATTATTGAAAGCCGCCACAGACTCTTTCTCAAGGCGGATGCCCGATTGAATCAGTTGTTCTTCGCGGGGCTTCTGACCCCACTGGTGCCTGCCTACAGGACAATTTATGCAACGCTCACGCGGGGTCTTGAGGGCCAGAGTATTCACTGTGACATTGTGTCCGACCGCACCAATTTTCGGCAGGCGACCGGAAACTTTCGGGAATCATTGCAGGAAATGGGGCTTGAGCCGATAGATCAGCAGTATCTCGAAGCGGTCATCGACCTCGAAATTCTCTACCAGGAACGACTGCTGGATATTCTGACCGGATTATCTGAGCTGCAACTGGTGACTGAAGCGCCTCGTAATAGGCCTGCTCTGGCTGCATGAACCCGTTCTGTCGATGTCTGGCGCGGGGCCAGGAAATGTTCGGGCCATGTTGATCATGGCATGCTGAGCGCTGATCATAAGGCAATGTCCTGGATTCAGATGCTGGAGATCAGAAGGAAACAGCAAAGCCTACGTTGCTTAATAGCGAGGGTGTGGCAGCGTTGGTGCCAAAGCTGTTTTGGCCCCAGATCGCCAGTCTGGAGTTTACGGTCCATAGAAAGCCTGCACCCACTACATTCTGCTCGTAGGTGCTGGCGCTCGTGTAGCTGGCGCCAGCCGGGTTGCCGGCGGTGGGTACGCGTGGAAGTGAAGGGGCATTCACATAGCCATGCAGGAACAGGGCGAAGTCCTCATCAAAGAAGTCGCGTTGCAGGGACCACTGGAAGCTGAATTCCCAGACATTGGTGTTCCTGCCGTCGACAGTTTGGAGAATCCTGACAGCACCCAGGTTGTACTCAAAGTCGATTTCCCAGGGCAGGGATTGGTCGAAATTGAAGTTGATGCTGGGTTGTGTGCCGGAGTTGGTATTAGTGTTCCCCAGCCACTCTGTCTGAATGTACGCTTCAATGCCCAGGGCCGGCAGGTAGAGTTCCTGGTGTTCGTCGAGTACGTGAATCTTGGTGTCGAAGGCTAGTGGGGCAAAATTCCAGCTTTGTATATTGCCCAGCGTGCGGGTTGGTCCATTGCCAAAAACACGCAGTTCAATATCATCGGTCAGCCCATAGCGCAGCAGAAAATCCATGGAATATTGGGCGGCTTGTGGTGAACTCGCCGTAGTCCCGGCCGAGTAGCTCAGCGGTTCAAACTCGATGTAGGCGCGGCCTTTTGGCAGTGTGAAAGCACTATTGGGCCAGTTGGCCAGATCGGGTCCGGGGTTGGCGATATCAGGGTTTTCCCGCCATTTCTCGATATTTTCCGGTAATCGGGCGCGGGAGCGGTTATATCGGCCCTTGAAAAAGAATGTCTTGTCCTCGCTACTCATGGATTTTGAATACCCCTGAATTCTGGCATCCAGCGATCCGGAGGCAACAGCAGGTGCCTGCGGGTGACGTTGTTGCGCTTGCGCGAGGATCAATCGCCCGAGTTCCCGGCCATAACTGATCAGCCTTTGGTAGGCAGCCTTCTCTTTTTCTTTCCTAGAGAGATTTTTATCGGACCATTGATCTTGCCGGGTTTCAGTCGGCGCATGAGTGTCCGCTCGCTCCGACGCCAGTCCGGCGGTCGCGCTGCAGGCCACTATCAAGACCAGTTGTCTGATCGCGCCAAACAATGACAGGTTGGGGGAAGGAATGTGCAAGCGGGTCTACTACCGGATGAGTGGAATGGATTCCTCGATCCCGGCTTCGATATAGGTCCTGATTTTGGTTTCGACCTGCAGGTAGATGGCGAGTGACCTGTAACTCATGAATTCCGCCAGTTTCTTGAAATAGGCCCGGCCGATGTTCAGGCGCTGCTCCTCGTATTCCAGCTTATCGTTCACGTATTCCTTGGCTTCCGCTTCGCTCATGCCATCGACCCCCTCACCCAAGTCGGTGAGTAATTCTCGGCGTTTTAATCTGAGTTCGACCAGTTGTTTCTGGTAGCTATCATACAAAGGCCAAAATCGCTTGGCGATGTCCGGCTCCAGTTGCAGCGTATCCCGGACGATTGCTTTGCGCATCTCAAGGAGTTCAACTTCTTTTGACTGCAACTGCGAGGAGGCGGCCGGTAGATCCCGCTGCTCATTGTCTTCAGCCATGGCGTCCGGCCATGGCATTATTGTCAGCAAGGTGAGCAGTATGGGGCCAGCCAGCAGAGTCGAATGGCGGGATGGGTTGAAACCTCCCCTTTTACAAGGATGTCTGGTGTTGTGGATCATGTGAATGGTGAACGAGTGGAAGCTTATTGTCTGGGGCGGGTGTTCGGTGTTCCAGCAATCGACCTGCCATGATGTGCTGGGTGATTCAGAAGAAAAATTTGACTTCAAGCATGCCGGCGACACCGCTTTCCCCCGCCCGATAGGGGGTCAAGAGGTTTTCGGCCGGCGAGCCTTTTATGTACAGCGCTTCGGCGGTCATGATCCAGTTGGGCACCATGGCCACCGGGTACCAGTTGAAACCGCCCCCCGCCTCCCAAGGGGTGCCATAACGACCGCTGACAATGGATGAACGGCCAAACACCTCGACCGACTTGGGCAGTAGGAAATAGCTGCCCTGGAATATGCCACCAAAGTCGTTCAATTCACTGACATCAGGTGCGGCGCCTGAATAGCCGAAGTTGCCCAGGTGACGATATTCAAATTCGGCAAAGAGGGCGAGCCCGGCGTATTTGAAACCGGTATCAATCGTCGCCAGCGAGACATCGGTGCTGGTGATTTGATTGCCTTTGCCCAGGGCACCCGGACTGCTCAGGGGCGTGCCATTCGATACCCGGAAAATGGTGCTGTCCGGGTTGCCCAGGCTGCCATTTCCGTCATCGTGGGTGTTTTGGTACACAGCGGTTGCACCCAGTCGCCAGACGGGGTTGGCGTGATCCTGGAGGTCGGATACGTTGTCGCCCATTGGGCCCAGGGGCTCCCACCGGACCGAACTGCCATACAGCATGCCGGTGCCGAGACGGGTTGCCGAATAGTTGCCTGAGGATCCCCCAAAGCTGTTGCCGACAAACAGGGTGTAATTCAACTGCCGCTCCAGTGTGCCCTCCAGCCAGGCGCCGGGTGTCCAGTTGGGGCGGAAGTAGGTGGTTGCCATGGTGCGGTCAGCGCCCAGGGTTGATGTCCACGATTCGGTCCACTCACGTGTGCCCGGCGCCTTCCAGATGCCGATGCGGCCGCGAACTTCCGGCATCCAGTCATAGCCGATATAGCCCAGCGGGAAGACGCTGTTGCTGGAGGTCGATGCATACATCATGAGGCTATAGACCAGTTCCGGACGAAACGCATGACCGGTGAAGGCCAGCATGGCGCGGTTAAGTTCGACGATGCTGTAATCATTGACGGGCTGCAGCGGGAGATTATTGGGCTGCCAGGTGCGGTCTGTCCTCCCGAAGTAGGAGTAGCGTCCTTCAAGCGATACCTTGGCATTCAGCGAGAAGGATGAATTGCCGTTTTTTTCGTCAATCAATTGCGCGCCCTTGCCCTTGAGATTCAGTGAGGAGGATTCAGGCGTGTCGCTTTGGGCCTGATGCAGTGGTTGCAACTCGCTGGGCCTGACGTTTGGCTGGGCTGATTCGGCTGCGTGGCTTACGGTGTTGGTCAGTGGCGCGGCGTATTCCTTGGTAGTTTCGGGTGTCTTTGCGATGGTTGGCTTTTTGCCATCCTGGCTGATCAACGCTTCTTCCAGATGTTTTATTCGCAGGCTGTCGGTCTTTTTTTGCCGTTCAAGTTCAGCGATACGCCGGTTGTCGGATTGTTTTTCCTGCTCCAGACGGTTCAGGCGTTTTTCATAATCACCTCGCATCAATTCCAGCTGCCTGATGACGTCTTCCAGTTGGAGGGTGGCGGGACAATCACCGGCAAACGCCAGCAGGCAGAGCATGCCCAATGGCAAAATCCCCCGTGGCTGACTCATTTGCCGGTTCTCAAGTTGCCGCCGGCAGGTGATAGAAGCCGATGCCCAGCATCAGGTACAGCGCAACGAGCATCATGCCTTCGAACCAGGTAGAAGCGCCATCCATTGTCAGGATACGAATGATGACCGAGGTCAGGAGAATGGTGGCAATCTCGAATTGGCTGAACAACAGGTTCATCTCGGTGCCCACCAGCGGAGCCCCGAATATGAGGAGCGGAACGGCAAAAAGAATCATCTGAACGCTGGAGCCGACGGATGCCTCGATGGCAAGGTCCATTTTATTGTTGAGTGCAAAACGAGTGGTGCTGACAATTTCTCCGATTCCGCCGGCACCGGCCAGCAGGATGATGCCGCTGAACAAATCGGATAATCCAAGGATTTTGCTGGTGGGTTCCAGGGCATCCGTGATGACTTCGCTCATGACCGCCAGTCCCAGCGTAGAGGCAACCAGTATGGTGCTTGCACGGCCTTGGGACTCACTGGGTTCCTTCTTTTTTGGGGTTTCGCCGCGCGCTGGCTGTTTCTGGAGGCTCGGTTTGAAGCTGGTGCCGAGCTTTACGAGGTACATCAACAGCAGGATCAGGGAGATATCGCGGCTCAGCTCGATTTCCTTGTCGCCGGCGCCCAGATGGAAGAGGGCGGGAATGATCAAGGCAAAACTGCACAAGGTCAGCAACCCCGTGTTTGCCTGGACGGAGGTCTGGCTGAAGTTCTGGGTACCGTTACGCAGCCCTCCCAGCATCATCCCGAGGCCAAGCCCAAGCAGCAATTCCACCAGGATGGAACCGGTGATGGAGGCCTTTACGACATCGCCCAGGCCATGCTTCAGAGCAAAAAACGCGATGATGATCTCCGGTGCATTATTCAGACTTGCATTCAGCAATCCACCGAGTGTGGGTCCCAAGGTACTCGCCAATTTTTCCGTGGCGTCGGCCATCAGCTCTGCCAGTGCGTAAATGGCGCCGAGTGCGGTCAGAAATATCCACACCGGGCTGAAATCCAACCATCGCAGAACCAGACAGATCGGCACCAGCCACAGTAGCCATAGGGGGTTGAAGCCGACTTTGATTTTGCCAGACTTGGCATGAGCAACTTTATTTCGGGTCATTTTGGCCTCTTGAGTCAAGCGGGTTAGTGCCTTGCAGTATCAGAATGAGAAACGGACTTGCAATTGACCCACCACACCGCTTTCGCCTGCGCGGTAGGGTGTCAGCAGGTTGTCGGCCGGTGAGTTCTGGATGTAGAGGGATTCTGCCGTGATGATCCAGTTGGGGACCATGGCAATGGGATACCAATTGAAGCCGCCGCCGGCCTCCCATGGCGTGCCATAGGCGCCGTTGACGATCGATGAGCGTCCAAACATCTCGAAACTTTTCGGCATGAGGAAGTAACTGCCCTGCAGATAACCGCCGTAATCGTTGAGGCTTGACAGGGATCCCGGCTGCAGTCCGGCTTCGCTCGACCAGCCGGGATCCCCAAGGTATCGGTACATGAACTCCGCCGCCAGGGCGAATCCGCGATATTTGAAGGCCCAGTCCAGCGTGCCCAGAAAGATATTGCCGGAGACCATTTTGGTGTTAGGTCCGAAGGCGCCAATCTCGTTGGCGGGGGTGCCGTTGGATAAGCGGAGGATGGTGTAATCCGGGTTGTTGCTGCCGTAATAGCCCGGTGTGTCCGTGATGCGCTGGAAGGTAGCGGTACTGCCCAAACGCGTCACGAACCCGTCATGCCAGCTGAGATCGGAAATGCCAAAACCGATGTCGCCCAGCGGTTGCCATTTGCCGCTGAGTGAGTAGAGCATGGCTGTACCCTGACGGCTGGCATAAGTGTTCTGAGCGGAGCCGCCGAAACTATTGCCGACCAGAAATTCGTACTGAAAGGTCTTGTTCAGAGTGCCCTCCAGCCAGGCGGCCGGTGTCCAACTGGGGCGAAAATAGGTGGTAGCCATAGTGCGATCGGCACCCAGCGTGGCATTGTAAGAGTCAGCCCATTCGCGCGTGCCGGGTGTCTTCCAAACTCCGATCCGTCCCTTGATTTCCGGCATCCAGTCATAGCCCATGAATCCTACTGGCATGAACGCCCCTGCTGATGACGATCCGAATGTCATGAAGGAGTAGATGAGTTTGGGATCAAAGGCATATCCAGAGAACATCAGGTAGTAACGGTTCATTTCGATGATGCTGTAGTCATCGACGGGCTGTGAGGGTTGATTGTTGGGTGTCCAGAAGTCCTTGGTGCGCCCGAAGTAGGAGTAACGTCCCTCCAGTGACAGGTTGGCGCGCAAGTGAAACGGGAGATCTCCATTGGGTTCATCGAGCAGGACGGCGCCCTGCTTAACGAGGTGAGAACCCTTTTTGGTCAGAAGAATCGGACCCTCGGTCGCCATGTCCCGTGCCTCGGCCTCGACATGGGCTGTTCCGTCTACGGTGTCTTTGGGCGGCGGGCCCTTCTTGATTGAGATCGGCGGAGTTTGCTGGCTAGCGGGTTTTACAGCAGTGGAGGCTGACGGGTCGGGCTGAGAAAGGGCGGAGGGGAGGCGGTGGAGGCTGCCCAGTTGTTTCTCCAGGGACTCGATACGCCGGGCGTCCTCGGTTTTCTGCTTACGATTTTCCTTGATTTCCTGCTCCAGCGAGGAGATGCGTGACTCGTAGGATTCCTTGAGTTTCTGGATTTGCAAAAGCACCTGATCAAGATCAGCCGAGGCAAACGTTTGCGGTGCGTGGAATGCTAGAAGCAGGGTCAACAGTTCGCTGGCGGATTGCGCACCCCAGCAAAACAGCCAGTAGCCGATCCGCCATGATTTCCTCTGGGATGAGGTCGACAGATTGATGGGTTTCAAGTGCAGGTTGCCACTGTTCAAACAGGGCCCGCCAGGCAATGGGTATGTCATCTCGACGACTTCAGGGAGCGGCGTTGGCGGATGGAAAACTGAGGCGATCGGGGGGTCATTGATGCTGCTGATAGTTCATAGTAAACAATCAGATCAACAGTTGGTAACCTCTCGCGGTAAAGAACCGATGCTTTTTCCAATTCGGTTAGGCGAGGGTCACCCGGAACGACCGCGTCTCATGGACAAACGGGTTTCCACCCTGCATAACGCTGCCAGTCACCGGGGATTGAGGTTGAGGGTTATAGCGATGAGGCGCTGGTCTGCCAGAACTGGGGATTCTCACCGGCAGTCCCCGGCTCGCGTGGGGATTGCCCAACCATTTCTTAGGTGCTGCGGTGGTTCAGTTGTCCTCGTCAGGCAAAATTGCCCATTCAAAGCTGGAAAAGAGGCTGGTGACTGAAAAAAACAGCGCCATGACCATGAACACATGGAAGCTATAGTGAGGATTCCAGAACGCCATTAGCGTCGCAATCGTAAACCCAGCGACGGCGATCAATACTCTTCTTTTGATACCGTGCAACAAGTTCTCGTTGTCCAGTCGCCGCTCCATCAGACCATTGCGGATCGCATAGCGAACGGATAGCCAGACGCCTAGATACATCACAATCATGTTCAGCCCGTAGAGCACTTCAACCAGCCAGTGATCACGATGCTCGCCCAACAGCGTGGCGGAAAAACCCAACAGGGTGACTGCCAGCAGGTTACCCATTTTCAGGTAGAGGAAGCGGACGTCGACATGCGTCACATCGTCCAGTATCACATTGTCCCCAATCCACAGGGATCCCGCGACAAAGAAGCTGATGAAAAATGCCATGAACTTGGGCCAAAGGTCACGAAGAATTTCAGGTAAATGATTGATGTCGATGCCTGGCGCTTGGATATCCTCGATGACACTCAGCAGCATCAGCGTCATGACGACGGCGTAGACCCCTTCTGTTAATGCATTCAGCCGTTCCTTGCCGAGTTTTCTGTGCGTTTTATGAGTCATGGTGGTTGCCTCTACCCATGGTTAGTGTGAGTGGCTCAGGTTTGGGGCGGACTGGGGGATTCTCTCAGAAAGGATTTCTGAGGGTGTTATTGATGGATTGGTAGCTTTTCGCGAAGGAGTTATCGTAAGACCAAAGCACCGAGATAAAGATGAGATTCTGTCCTGCCAGATAGGGTGGCTCGGTCGGGATTTGTTTGGCGGCATTGAAAAAACCGGAGTTGGCTCCGTCGGTTGATGTGTCATGGCGAAATTCTGTTCTTACGGCAAGCGATGAATCCAGCAGGGACAGTTGGTATTCCGTAGTCAGCGTCAATGCGCCAATGAATTGTTCCACGTCCGTCTGCAACCCATCTGGATCCCAGAAAAATTCGGGCCGAAAGGCAATGCTCCATGGATCCGAGATTTGCCAACGGGCCCAAAGAGCACTACCCATCCAGAAGGCCTGCTGGCCGTTTGTGGCCTGTTGTTGGGTGCCGATATTGTAGGCCCAGCCGATCATCAGATTATCTGATTGCCACTGCAACTCGGAGTCCGAAAAGCCCAGCCAGTATTTCAGATCGGTCTGTTCCTGCTCGGGCCCGAAAAAAATGTTCTGTCGAAGCGTCCATCCCGGTGCAAACCTGTAGGCAAATTGAGCGGCATATTTCGGAAGGCTGTTGACGAATTCAAGATAGTTGTAATCAGTGACCAGAAAAAACCTGACCGACATGTCCGAATCAATGATGTAGTGACCGCCCGCTCCGATCAAAAAATAGGGCGAGTAGTCTGCGATCCAGGCGCGCGTGTAGTTCGGGTTGTTCTTTGCGTACATGGATTCGAACCCGATGAAGCTCTCCATCAGTCCTGCTGTCAGTGTCAGTCCTTCGATCGCCTGGAAGGAGACGTTGGCATGGCCAAAGTGTTTTATGACATCTGACGCGGTTCGGTTTCCCCAGTTGGATTCCTGGGCGGAAGCATCATTTCCGGCCTGGATTCCGAACTGCATGCCCCAGGGCGAATCCTCCGAGATGGATTTCTCCACGTAGAGCATGCCCATGTTGGGGTCAAAATCGTTGAGCCGATTGGTTGTCTGCTTGAATCGCCAGGGAGTGGCTTTGGGCCCGCCCAGATCGTCCGCATAGGACATGTCAAGATAGAGGTGGTATTCCCACAAATCCCTGTCTTCTCCCGCATTTGCTTCGTTCGACTGATTTGCCTGGCAGGTGCCGCTGCAGCCAATCATCCAGCAGAGAAACAGCGCTGTGGTGCCGACGGGCAAGTGCTTTCCCGTGCGCCCAGTCATGCGTGCACTCACCGATTCGCACGGCACGGCATGGTCATGAGCGGCTGGGTGGCAGGGCTTTGGGCGGAGGGCCATTGAGTGATTCGACGAACACGTTGGCGCGGCTGATGGAACGTTCCATGGCGCCGATCAGCCCGGAGACGCCCGCAGTCATGGCGCGAAGCTCGTGCTCCAGAGAGGCAATCGCATTGGCGTTGAGGTTGTGCTTCAGGTAGAGCACCTGGTCATGAAAAACGCTGAGTACCGGATCGATCTTGTGTTCCGCGCGGCGCATTGCCGTGATCAGGTGGCCATAGTGCTGCTGGGTTTGCTTGAGCTTCTGGCGGCTGCTGCTGCGCAGGGTGCGGTTGGTGTACTGGTCGAGTTCGGTTTCCCACTCGCTGAACAGGGCCAATGCGACATCTTCCACGGCATCGATGCGGTCTTTCACCGCGAGTGCCTTGGAATGGCTATAGTCGTATTCGCTTTTCAACTGGCGATAGACATCCTCAAGGTCGCCGCCTTCGAAGCGGGTTAGCTGGCTGAATCTTTCCAGTGCCGTCTGGAACTGGGTTTTTGCCTCTTCCAGGCTGTCACGGGCATGTTCGACTCGCGTCACCAGAATGTCGCGCTTGTGATGGCCGGCGGATTCCACGGCTTTGAAATAGAGCTTCTTGCATTGAGAAATAAAGTACCGGCCCAGCGCTTCAAAAAGGGCCTCGACAGAGAGTGGGTTGGCCTGTTTGCTCATTAATTAAGGGGAAGTGCATGCATTGAAGACAGGGCGGTATTGTAATCGCAACGAGCTGTGGCCAATTGCAAAGCCATGGAGCTTCGGGGTGGAGTGGGCCGCGACGGCTGGCACGGGTTTTTGGGGATGGCGGGGTTAGACGGGAACAAAACCGCCATTTCGAGCCACTAAAAACCCAGTAAAACAGTCAACAAAATGGTTCCCACAAGCGCGTTCAACGAGTAGAATTCTGCGCCATTACAGCGATCGTCGGTGCTGCCCGCCGCACGTTTTGTTGCAAATTGGGCGGCGTTTAACGACCCGACACAGGGTTAAAGAGAGCATCAAATGTCTGAAAAAGAGTGGAATATCGAGGGGGTCAGGGAGATTGTCCAAGGACTCAAGGACAAGCCGGGTGCCTTGCTGCCGATACTGCATGCTATTCAGGACAACCTTGGTTACGTGCCGCCCGAGAGCGTTCCCCTGATCGCCAGCGAGCTGAATCTTTCCCGCGCCGAAGTCCATGGCGTGATCAGCTTCTATCACTATTTCCGCGAAACCCCGCCGGGTCGAAACACGATCTATGTATGCCGGGCGGAAGCCTGTCAGGCCATGGGATCCGATGCGCTGGAAGCTCATGCCAAGCAACGTCTTGGCATCGATTACCACGAGAATACGAGTGACGGGCAATTCAGCCTCGAGCCTGTTTATTGTCTCGGCAACTGTGCCTGCTCACCTTCCATCATGGTAGGCAAGGATGTTCACGGTCGGGTATCTCCCGAGCGATTTGATGAAATCATTGAGGCGACAAAGGCGAAGCCATGATTAAGGTTTATGTACCGCGCGATTCAAGCGCACTCGGACTCGGCGCGGAACAAGTGGCCGAGGCTCTCCAGGCCGAGGCCAGCCGTCGTGAGGCCCGCATAACCCTTGTTCGCAATGGTTCGCGTGGCCTTTATTGGCTGGAGCCGATGGTAGAGATAGAAACCCCTGCCGGCCGCGTCGCCTATGGTCCGGTTCGGCCGTCGGATGTGGCCTCTCTGTTCGATGCGGGTTTCCTGGAGGGTAAGCCGCATGCCCTCAGTCAGGGTCTCACGGCTGAAATTGCCTATCTCAAGAACCAGGAACGGCTCACCTTCGCAAGGGTCGGCATCACCGACCCGGTCAGCCTGGAAGACTATGTGGCGCATGCGGGTTACCGGGGTCTACGACGTGCCCTGACTCTTGAGCCTTCGGTCATCGTGGATGAGGTCACCGAGTCCGGACTACGGGGTCGCGGCGGTGCGGCATTCCCCACCGGCATCAAATGGCGCACCGTGCTCAACGCGCCGTCCGAGCAGAAATACATCGTCTGCAATGCCGATGAAGGAGACTCCGGGACTTTCTCCGATCGGATGGTGATGGAGTGCGATCCCTTTGTGCTGATTGAAGGCATGACGATCGCCGGCTTGGCGGTGGGCGCCACACAGGGTTACATCTATCTGCGCTGCGAATACCCCCATGCGCATGTTGCGCTGAATGAGGCCATTGCGGCGGCGGAGCAGGGTGGCTACTTGGGTGATGATCTGCTCGGTACGGGCAAATCATTCCGGCTCGAAGTCCGGCTGGGCGCCGGGGCTTACGTCTGTGGCGAGGAAACCTCACTGCTGGAAAGCCTGGAGGGCAAGCGTGGTCTGGTTCGGTACAAGCCGCCGCTGCCTGCGATCGAGGGATTGTTCGGCAAGCCCACGGTCATCAACAACGTCATCTCCCTGGCTTCGGTGCCGATTATTCTCGACAAGGGCGGCGCGTTCTACCGCGATTTCGGCATGGGCCGCTCACGAGGCACGCTGCCTATTCAGCTCGCCGGTAACCTGAAACATCCCGGGCTGGTCGAGAAAGCCTTCGGCGTGACCCTGCGCGAGATTCTTTACGACTTTGGCGGGGGTTCGGCCAGCGGTCGGCCCATTCGCGCCGTTCAGGTCGGTGGCCCGCTCGGAGCCTACCTGCCGGAATCCCAGTTCGATACCCCGCTGGACTATGAGGCCTTTGCCGCCCTCTGGGCCGTGTTGGGGCATGGCGGTGTCGTCGCCTTCGATGACACCATCGACATGTCGAAGATGGCCCGTTACGGGATGGAGTTCTGCGCCGAGGAGTCTTGCGGCAAATGCACGCCTTGCCGGATTGGTTCGACCCGCGGCGTCGAGGTGATCGACAAGATTCGAGCGGGCGAAGACCGCGACCGGAATGTCGCCTTGTTGCGCGACCTCAGCGATACCATGCTGGCAGGTTCACTCTGTGCGCTGGGAGGCATGACACCCTACCCCGTGCTGAGCGCACTGAATCATTTTCCGGAAGATTTTGGAGTATCGGCCGCCGAATAAGGTGGCTTGAACAACAGGGAAACGCCCAACGGATAGGCAGCAGGAACCGGTTCGCGCGGACCTGCGATAACAGAAAGCCCGCGCGAGTTGAGCATTCTGAAACTCAGGAGTCAAATCATGGCTGTACGAGATTGCGATTTAGGAACGCCGGCGAGCGATTCCTCAAAACAGGTCACTCTGGAGATCGACGGATTCCGCGTGACTGTTCCGGAAGGGACTTCCGTGATGCGGGCGGCGGCGAGCGTGGGGATTCAGATTCCCAAGCTTTGTGCCACCGACAGTCTGGAGCCATTCGGGTCCTGTCGACTCTGTCTGGTCCAGGTCGAAGGTGGCCGCGGCTTGCCGGCCTCCTGCACGACCCCCGTGGCCGAAGGCATGAAGGTCTGCACCCAGAATGACCGTCTGGCCGACGTCAGACGCGGGGTGATGGAACTCTACATTTCCGACCATCCGCTGGATTGTCTGACCTGTTCCGCCAATGGCAACTGCGAATTGCAGGATATGGCCGGCGCGGTGGGTCTTCGCGAAGTGCGCTACGGCTATGAGGGTGAGAATCATCTGAAAGCCGAGAAGGACACCAGCAACCCCTATTTCCAGTTTGACCCCTCTAAATGCATTGTCTGCTCCCGTTGCGTCAGGGCTTGCGAGGAAGTGCAGGGCACCTTTGCCCTGACCATCGACGGCCGTGGGTTTGATTCCAAGGTATCCCCCGGTCAGAACCAGGATTTCATGGACTCCGAGTGCGTCTCCTGTGGGGCCTGCGTTCAGGCCTGCCCGACGGCCACGCTCATGGAGAAATCCGTCATCGACAAGGGACAGCCCGAACACAGCGTGATCACCACCTGCGCCTATTGCGGTGTGGGGTGCTCATTCAAGGCCGAGATGAAAGGCGCGGAAGTCGTGCGCATGGTGCCTAACAAGGATGGTCATGCCAATCATGGTCATTCCTGCGTCAAGGGGCGTTTTGCCTTTGGTTATGCGACCCACAAGGACCGCATCACCAAACCGATGATTCGCCAGCGGATCACCGATCCCTGGAAGGAAGTGTCGTGGGAAGAGGCTATCTCTTACGCAGCATCTGAATTCAAGCGCATTCAGGCGAAATATGGTCGCGACTCCGTCGGTGGCCTGACCTCCAGTCGGTGCACCAACGAGGAGGCTTACCTCGTCCAGAAGCTGGTCCGCGCGGCATTCGGCAACAATAACGTCGACACCTGTGCCCGCGTCTGTCATTCACCGACGGGTTATGGCCTTAAGCAAACACTGGGCGAGTCAGCCGGCACCCAGACCTTTGACTCCATTCGGAAATCGGATGTGATCCTGGTCATCGGTGCCAACCCTACCGATGGGCATCCCGTGTTCGGCTCGGCCATGAAGCGCCGCATTCGAGAAGGCGCGCGCCTGATCGTGGCGGATCCGCGTGATATCGATCTGGTCCGGTCGCCCCATGTTCAGGCGGATTACCATCTGAAGCTTCGTCCGGGCACCAATGTTGCGCTGGTCAATTCCTTGGCCCACGTTGTGGTCACCGAGGGTCTGGCCAACGAGGCATTTGCGTTGGAGCGGTGTGAGCCTGAATCCTTCGACAAGTGGAAGACCTTCGTCAGCCAGGAACGCAATTCCCCGGAGGCGATGGAGGAGACGACCGGAGTCTCCGCCACTCTGGTGCGCGAAGCAGCGCGCCTGTTTGCCACGGGCGGTAATGCCGCCATCTACTATGGTCTGGGTGTGACCGAACACAGTCAGGGATCCACCACCGTCATTGGTATTGCCAATCTGGCCATGGCGACCGGCAACGTCGGCCGTGAAGGCGTCGGCGTCAACCCCTTGCGCGGACAGAACAATGTTCAGGGTTCCTGCGATATGGGTTCCTTCCCGCATGAGCTGCCGGGGTATCGTCATGTGTCCGATTCCACCACACGTCGTGTGTTCGAGTCGGTCTGGGGTGTGACCCTGGAGTCCGAGCCCGGTCTGCGTATTCCCAACATGTTCGGCGCCGCGATGGAGGGCAGCTTCAAGGGGCTGTACTGCGAGGGTGAGGATATTGCCCAGTCCGATCCCGACACCCAGCATGTGCATGCCGCCTTGCGTGCGATGGAGTGCGTGGTCGTTCAGGATCTGTTCCTGAATGAAACGGCCAAGTTCGCCCATGTATTCCTTCCGGGTGCGTCATTCCTGGAAAAGAGCGGGACTTTCACCAATGCCGAGCGCCGGATTTCCCCGGTGCGTCGCGTCATGCCGCCATTGGCCGGCTATGAGGATTGGGAAGTCACCCAGTTGCTGTCCAATGCGCTGGGTTACCCCATGAATTACACCCATGCGTCGGAGATCATGGACGAAATCGCCAGTCTGGTGCCCACCTTTACCGGAGTGAGCTTTGCCAAGCTGGATCAGCTGGGCAGCGTGCAATGGCCCTGCAATGAACAGGCGCCAAACGGAACGCCGACCATGCATGTCGATGCGTTTGTTCGGGGCAAGGGTCGCTTCATGCTGACCGAGTACGTGGCCACGCCGGAGCGAACCAGCGGCAAGTTCCCGCTGATTCTGACTACGGGCCGTATCCTGTCCCAATACAATGTCGGGGCCCAGACGCGTCGCACGGCCAACTCCATCTGGCATTCCGAGGATCGACTCGAACTTCACCCGCATGACGCCGAAAATCGCGGTATCAATGACGGCGACTGGGTTGGCATCAAGAGTCGTGCCGGCGAGACGGTTTTGCGGGCGACCGTGACCGAGCGGGTCCAGCCGGGCGTGGTCTACACGACTTTCCATTTCCCGGAATCCGGCGCTAATGTCATCACCACGGACAATTCTGATTGGGCGACCAACTGCCCCGAGTACAAGGTGACGGCGGTCCAGGTCACCAAGGTCACCGGCCCGTCCGAGTGGCAGCGCAGCTATCGCGAATTCAGCGAAGAGCAGCAGGGCCTCCTGGAGCAGCGGACGGCTACGGTCGACTGACCATTGCGGCATGGAAAATCTCGCCCCCGAACTTGGGTGGCCCAGCTACCGGGTTCGCCCGGTTCAGCGGTGGCGAGGAGACTCGGTCGAAGAACTGGATGACTGCGTCGCCGAAGAAGCGCCCATCGCGCTGATGTACAACGGCGAGCCGCATGTCGTCATGCTGGCTACGCCGCTGGATCTTGAAGATTTCGCGCTCGGTTTCAGCCTGACCGAAAACATCGTCATGGATGCGTCCGAGGTCGAGTCCATTCGCACCTATGAGCGTTCCGAAGGCATCGAGGTGAGGCTCAAGATCCCTGAAGCCCGTTGTGATTCCGCGGCGGAAAAGGGCCGAAACATGACGGGGCGGACGGGTTGTGGATTGTGCGGTGCGCGGACGCTCAAGCAAGCGGTCAGGCGGCCGCCGCCCGTCACGTCCAGGGTGCAAGTCCCCGTGGCCGAATTGATCGCGGCACTGCGAAAGCTTCGCGAGCGCCAGCGACTCAACGGGTTGACCGGGGCCGTGCATGCCGCCGCCTGGGTGGTGCCGGGTGAGGAGACTCTGCAGGTGCGAGAGGATGTGGGCCGCCATAATGCGCTCGACAAACTGATTGGCGCCTTGGCCCGTCAGAAAACTGATTTCAGGACAGGCTTCGTCGTGGTGACCAGTCGGGCCAGTTTCGAGATGGTCCAGAAATGTGCGACCGTGGGAATCGGCTTCATGGCCGCCATTTCCGCCCCCACGGGGCTCGCGATAAAATTGGCCGAGGACTCCGGTCTTACCCTGCTGGGCTTTGCCCGCAATGAGGATCATGTGGTTTACACGCACCCGCACCGCTTGCTCCACGCGAACCCCGGCCCTTGAACCGCCTTGTATCATTGACCGCCGTTGACCTCGGCCCAAGCCTGAACGCTTTCTATTATGGACATCGAAAATCTCGTCAAAATGGCCAACAACATTGGTCAATTCTTCAGCGCCGAGCCCGACATCAATGTGGCTACAGATGGTGTCGCTGATCACCTGAAGCGTTTCTGGGAGTTGCGCATGCGACTGGCCATCATCAAGCATTACCAGTCGGGTGGCGCGGGCTTGAGCGATATCAGCAAGGCCGCCGTCGCCATACTCGCCGCCGAGCAGGAAAAACTGGTCAACGCCGGTAACGGCTGATCCATCGCCACGCCGCCCTCATCTGATCACGGCCAGTGCCTTCAACTCACCTGGATTGGAGGGTATTGTGCTGAGTGTCTTCTGTTCTCCTTCCCGGTATGTCCAGGGGCGTAAGGCCACCGAGTCGCTGGCGTCCGAACTGCGGAAGCTGGGGCATGCCGGTCGGGCCCTGATCATTGCCAGCAAGACTGCCCGCAAACAACTCGAACCGATCTGGCGAAACACCTTCACGGTCGCCGACGTTCCACTGGATATCCTCGATTTTGGCGGGGAATGCTGCGAGGATGAAATTGCCCGGTGCAAGGAAGAGGCTCTTCGGGTGGGTGCCGCGACCATCATTGGTGCGGGTGGAGGCAAGGTGCTGGATACCGCGAGAGCCGTGGCTGGCGAGGTGGATCGGCCGGTAGTCTGTTGTCCCACCACCGCGTCCAGCGATGCGCCCTGCAGTGCCTCATCGGTTGTCTATACGCCGGAAGGTGCTTTTCAACAGTACCTGTTTTACAAACGAAATCCTGATCTGGTGCTGGTCGATACTGGTGTCATCGTCAACGCGCCGATCCGATTGCTGATTGCAGGCATGGGTGATGCGCTCGCTACCCGGTTCGAGGCAGAAGCTGTGCGACGCGCCCACAAGGCCAATGTGGTCGGGGGCGCCAGCACGCTGGCTGCCGCTGCAATTGCCGACCTTTGTTATCAGACCCTGATCCAGGATGGGGCGGCGGCCGTGGCTGCCGCCAGTGCCCAGGCTATCACGCCGGCGTTCGAACGGATCGTGGAAGCCAACACGCTGCTCTCGGGCTTGGGTTTCGAATCCGGCGGTCTCGCGGTGGCGCATTCCGTCCACAACGGGTTGACGGTTGCGGAGGAAACCCATGATCGTCTCCATGGCGAGAAAGTGGCTTTCGGTACGCTGGTCCAGTTGGTGCTGGAAGGGCGGGATAGCTCGCTGATCGAAGAAGTCATGAACTTCTGTCATGCAGTGGGCTTGCCGATGACCCTGGCTGAATTGGGTCTTGAAAAACTGGCCCCAGATCGTGCCTTGGCCATTGCCCAGCGGGCGGTGGCCACGGGTGAATCGGCCCATAACGAGGCATTCGTGGTAACGCCCGAAACCATTATGGATGCCATTTATGCCGCGGACGCGTGGGGCAGAGCCTTCAAGTTGGCTCGGTCGGGTTAGCTGACTCCGACGCCGCGAGAAATTCTGCGACCCTTTGCAGCGCCTTCTGCTTGAGTAGCCGATCTTCCGTCTCTAGCTGAAACGCCTCGGTCTCCTTACGCAGCCAGGTCATCTGCCGCTTGGCAAACTGTCGGGTCGCGATGGTGCCGAGCTCGATCATTTCCTCCTCCGTGCATTCCCCTTCCAGATAAGCCCAGACCTGCCGGTAGCCGACCGAACGCATGGAGGGCAGGTCGGGGTGGAGCGAGCCGAGGTCCCGCAATGTCCGCACCTCGTCGATCAGGCCCTGGTCAAGCATCTCGAGAAATCTCCGGCGAATGCGTGAGCGCAGTTCATCCCGGTTCGTGGGCGCCAGCGCCAGCTTGCAGAACCGGTAGGGCAGGGGCGTCGGCTGGATCGCGCAGAGTTCACTGAGCGAAATGCCAGTCAGTCGGTAAACCTCCAGCGCCCGCTGGATACGTTGGGGATCATTGGGGTGAATGCGCCGGGCTGCAGCGGGATCCACTCGCGCCAGTTCCGCATGCAGCCGGTCCCAGCCCTGTTCGGCCGCTTCGGCCTCGATGGCCCCGCGAACCGCTTGGTCTGCGGCGGGCAACTCGGCCAGCCCCTTGAGCAGGGCATTGAAATAGAGGAAGGTGCCGCCCGCCAGGATAGGCAGCCGGCCTCGCCGGGTGATCTCTTCAATACATTTCAGGGCATCGTCTTTGAATCGGCCCGTGGAATAGGCTTCGCTGGGGTCGAGAATGTCGATCAGGTGATGCGGAATGCCTTCCCGCTCGGACAGGCTGGGTTTGGCGGTGCCGATATCCATACCGCGATAGACCAGGGCGGAGTCCACGCTGATGACTTCGCCATTGAGAGCATGGGCCAGCTCTATGGCCAGGCGAGTCTTTCCCGAGGCGGTGGGTCCCATCAGTACGATGACGGGCGAATCGGCGACGACGGATCTCACGGAGGGGGATGTCTGGAGTCGGTATTCAGTGAATGCCGGCCCAGTTTACCCCAGTATCGAGAGCGGTCACGTTCGTTTGTCTTGAAATCAAAGCCGTAAGCCAGTACGATTGCGCGATTTATTTGGTCCCGAGGGAGATAAGCATGTCACGTCGTCCATTGGTCGTCGGTAACTGGAAAATGAATGGTACCCGCGCAAGCTCCATGCAGCTGGTGGCGGATATCTTGGCCGGTTTGCCGGGCGACGCCCGCGCGGATGTCGGTGTGTGTCCCTCAGCCGTGTTTATCCCGGAAGTCGCAGCCGCGCTGGCCGGCAAGAACGTCCGTCTGGGTGCCCAGAACGTGGCGGATCAGGACGAAGGCGCCTACACCGGCGAGATTTCAGCCGCCATGCTGCGTGAATTCAACTGTACCCTCGCCATCGTCGGCCACTCCGAGCGCCGTGCCATTTACGGTGAAACCGATGCCCTGGTCGCCGCTCGCTACGCCAAGGCCATTGCTCACGGTGTGACTCCCATCCTGTGTGTCGGTGAAACCCTCGAAGAGCGCGAAGCCAATGCCACCTTCAAGGTGGTTGATCAGCAGATGGCCGCCGTGCTGGATCTCTGCGGAGTCGAATCCTTGAAGAAGGCTGTCATCGCCTATGAGCCGGTTTGGGCTATTGGTACCGGTCGCACGGCCACCACCGAGCAGGCGCAGGAAGTCCATGCCTATATCCGATCGCAAATCGCCGCACGTGATGGCGGTGTCGCGGACAAGCTGCAGATTCTTTACGGCGGCAGCATGAAGCCGGACAACGCGGCAGCCCTGCTGTCCCAGCCCGATGTAGACGGCGGCCTGATTGGCGGCGCTTCATTGGATGCCAAATCCTTCCTGGCGATTTGCCTCGCCGCTTAACGGAAAATTCACATGTACCAGGTCTTAATGATTGTCCATGTCCTGATCGCCCTCGCGATCGTCGGACTGGTCATGCTGCAACAGGGTCGCGGAGCGGATGCCGGAGCAGGCTTTGGTGCCGGCGGCGGGTCCGGCTCGGTTTTTGGCGCTCGCGGTGCGGCCTCTTTCCTGTCTCGTACCACGGCGATTCTCGCTACCGTCTTCTTCGTGACCAGCCTTACCCTTGCCTACCTGGCGGGCAAGAAGGATAATAAGGCCGAGGACATCATGGATGCGCCGCTAGTTGAACTGCCAGCAAAACGCGACCTCCCGCCCATCGCAGTGCAACCGCCTGCGGCACCCAAGAGCGACATTCCGGCGATACCCTCGCCCGCAGCGCCAGCGGGCCAATAAACGGGACCGCACTGTTCCTTAGTTTTCCAGCCGATGTGGTGAAATTGGTAGACACGCCATCTTGAGGGGGTGGTGACGCAAGTCGTGTCGGTTCAAATCCGACCATCGGCACCAATAGCAAGTCCAGGGTGATCTCTGGCAATCCAAAAACCCGCTAACCGCAAGGTGTGGCGGGTTTTTTTGTGTCCACCGTATCCACGGCAATCCCGTAAAAGTTCACGATTCTGACGGTATCAATGGCGGTATCCAATGCACTTATGACATTTTCGTGCGGGCATCAACATGACAAAACGTCGGGGTTTGGGCAGACTCTCGGTCCATTCCCATAAATTCCGCCCGTCTCTGTGAACCAACAAAACCTCTCTGCCCTTATCTGGTCCGTCGCCGATCTGCTGCGCGGCGATTACAAGCAGTCCGACTACGGCAAGGTCATCCTGCCGTTCACCGTGCTGCGGCGATTGGACTGCGTGCTGGCCCCGACCAAGGCAGCGGTGCTGGCGGAGCATGACGCTCGCTTGAGTCTCGGCATCAATGCCGAGCCGTTCCTGTTGAGGAAATCCGGGCAGAGTTTCTACAACACCTCGCCGATGGACCTGAAGAAGCTGCTCGGCGATCAGGACCACATTCGCGAAAACCTCTACCGCTACATCGAAGGCTTCTCAGATGCGGTGCGTGACATCTTCGAGCGCTTTGACTTCCACACCCAAGTCGACAAGCTGGCCAAGTCCGGGCTGCTTTACCAGGTCACCGAGAAATTCGCCCAAGTCGACCTGCACCCCGATCATGTCGACAACCACCAGATGGGGCTGGTGTTCGAGGAGCTGATCCGCAAGTTCGCCGAGCAATCGAACGAAACCGCCGGGGAACACTTCACCCCGCGTGACGCCATCCGGCTCATGGTCAACCTGCTGTTCATCGAGGACGACGACGCCCTGAGCCAATCCGGCGTGGTGCGGACGATTTATGACCCCACAGCGGGTACCGGCGGCATGCTCAGCGTGGCTGGCGAGCATCTGCTCGGACTCAACCCCGATGCCCGGCTGACCATGTTCGGACAGGAGCTGAATCCCGAGTCCTATGCCATCTGCAAGGCCGACATGCTCATCAAGGGCCAGAGCGTCGCCAACATCACCTTCGGCAACACCCTTTCCAGCGATGAACTCCCCGGCAAGGTCTTCGACTACCAGCTGGCCAATCCGCCGTTCGGTGTCGAATGGAAGAAGATCGAGAAGGAAGTCCGCGCCGAGCATGAACACAAAGGCCACAGCGGTCGTTTCGGCCCCGGTCTGCCGCGTGTGTCCGATGGCTCATTGCTGTTCCTCATGCACATGCTGTCGAAGATGCGCCCGGCCAAGGATGGCGGCAGCCGTATTGGCATCGTCCTCAACGGCTCCCCGCTGTTCACGGGCGGGGCCGGTTCCGGCGAAAGCGAGATTCGCCGCCATGTGCTGGAAAGCGATTTGGTCGAGGCCATCGTCGCCCTGCCCACCGACATGTTTTTCAACACCGGCATCTCCACCTACGTCTGGATCCTCAGCAACCGCAAACCCGAGCCGCGTCGGGGCAAGGTCCAGCTGATCGATGCGTCGGGCATGTGGCAGAAGATGCGGAAAAGCCTCGGCTCCAAGCGCAAGGAGCTGAGCGATGACCATATCGCCGAAATCACCCGGCTGTTCGGCCACTTCGAGGAAGCCACCGACGGCAAGAAGCCCCTCTCCCGCATCTTCAGGAACACCGATTTCGGCTACCGCACCATCACCGTCGAGCGCCCGCTGCGCGACGAACACGGCAACCTCGTCCTCGGCAGCAAGGGCAAGCTGAAGGGCAAACCCCAGCCCGACAGCAGCCTCCGCGACACCGAGAACGTCCCGCTCTCCGAAGACATCCAGACCTACTTCCAGCGCGAAGTCCTGCCGCATGCGCCCGATGCGTGGATCGACCCCGACAAGACCAAGGTCGGTTACGAGATTCCCTTCAACCGGCACTTCTATGTGTTCGAACCGCCACGACCGCTGGAAGCCATCGACGCCGATCTGAAGCGAAGCACCGACCGTATCAAGGCGATGATCGAGGGGCTGACGGCATGAAGCCATCCAAAAAGCTACCCTATGCGTAGAAGCATGGTCTATAATCCGCCGCAACAAAACCCGCCAAGGCTATGTGCGAGAGCATATCCTCAAACTGGCGGGTTACTTTTTGGGGCAATGGATTTTGAAGTCCAACTTCACCAAGGCTGCTACCACCATAGATGAGCAGATAGACAGACTGCTCAGTCGCGGCATGATCATTGATGACCATGCATCTGCCTGTTTCTACCTTCAGCACCTGAACTATTACCGGCTTGGAGCCTATTGGCTTCCTTTCGAGGAGGACCACGGCACTCACACCCTTCGTCAGGGAACCCGATTCAGCGATGTGCTGAATCTCTACATCTTCGATCGAGAATTACGGCTGATCGTTCTGGACGCCATCGAGCGCATCGAGGTATCCGTGCGGAGTCATTGGGCATTTCACCTATCCCACCAACATGGCCCACATGCCCATCTGAATTCAAGCCTGTTCGACACAAGATATTGGCGGAAGAATCTGGAGAAGCTGAGTACGGAGGTCCGCCGATCTGATGAAGTTTTCATTCATCATCATCTGGAGACCTACTTGGAAGAACTCCCCCCAGCCTGGGCGGTTTGTGAAGTCATGACCTTGGGCATGCTGTCTCGTTGGTACGACAGTCTCAAGCCTTACCAGACCCGGCGGGCCATAGCGGCGACCTACGGTGTGGATGAGCAAGTCCTACAATCTTGGCTGCACCATCTTTCCTTGGTTAGGAATGTTTGTGCTCATCATTCAAGGCTTTGGAACCGGGAATTTACCATTACCCCCAACCTGCCAAGAACCAAGCCATTGCATCTTGCCGCCGAGTTTATTGGCGGGTCACGCAGCATCTACAACACACTGGTCATCTTGCTGCATGGGATGGATATCGTGGCGGGCTCCCATCACTGGCGTAGCCGACTCAAAACGCTGATTGCCAAACATGACGTTCCGACAATAGCCATGGGGTTCCCAGATGCGTGGAAGGAGCGGGCGATATGGCAGGAGGCCGAAGAATGAGTTTTCAGAGCTATCCGAAGTACAAGGACTCCGGAGTGGAGTGGTTGGGGGAGGTGCCAGAGGAGTGGGAGGTCAAACGAATTCGGCATGTCGCAACCCTGAACCCATCAAAATCCGAGCTTTCTCACCTTGCGCGTAACACAGAAGTTTCGTTTTTACCGATGGAGGCAGTTGGGGAGGACGGCAAACTAAATCTCGAAAGGACTCGCCCAATATCCGAGGTTGATTCGGGTTACACCTATTTCCGTGAAGGCGATGTCACAATCGCGAAGATCACACCTTGCTATGAAAATGGGAAGGGGGCGGTAATGCGAGGGCTGACAAATGGTTTCGGCTTTGGCACGACTGAACTGACCGTTGTGAGGCCACGCGAAATCCAAGCCACAAGTGATTACTTGCACCGCTTGTTCAATTCCACACAGTTCCGCAAGCTGGGTGAGGCGGCCATGTATGGGGCTGGAGGTCAGAAACGGGTACCTGACGATTTTGTGCGGGACTTCTCAGTGGCCTTTCCGCCGATTGGCGAACAAAATGCCATCGCCACCTTCCTCGACCGCGAAACTGCCAAGATCGACGCGCTGGTCGCGGAGCAGGAAAACCTCATCGCCCTGCTGAAGGAAAAGCGGCAGGCGGTCATCTCGCACGCGGTGACCAAGGGGCTGGACCCGACGGTGCCGATGAAGGATTCGGTGATTGAGTGGTTGGGGGAAGTGCCGGCGCATTGGCTTGTTCGCCGCATAAAGACCATCAGTTCGTTTACCACAAGCGGGCCTCGCGGGTGGTCCGAGCGTGTTTGCGAGGAAGGCTGCTTGTTCATACAGAGCGGGGAGTTAACCGATCAAATGGATATCAATTTTGACAGCGCCCAGAGGGTTCAGGTCGAAGACGATGCCGAGGCTCGACGAACCGAGATGCTTGCTGGGGATATTCTTGTCTGCATAACAGGGGCAAAAACCGGAAACGTCGCCGTATGCAGGACTATTCCTGAAAAGGCATATGTTAATCAACATTTGTGCCTCATTCGCCCGGACAAGGTGGTTCATCCGTGTTTCCTAGGGTTCTACCTCAAAAGCAAAATTGGGCAAACCCATTTCGAAATATCCCAGTACGGACTTAAGCAAGGTTTGAGTTTGGAGAATGTTCGGGAAGCACCTACCCTGCTGCCGCCTATTAGAGAGCAAATCGACATCTCCGCCTTCCTCGACACCGAAAACGCCAAACTCGACGAACTCACCACCGAAGCCCGGCACACCATCGACCTGCTCAAGGAACGCCGCGCGGCGCTGATCTCTGCGGCCGTGACCGGCAAGATCGATGTCCGGGGCTATCATGTCCATTCGCAGCCCATCACATGAGGAGTGCCGTCATGTTGGCCAGCCGCCGTATCTTTGATGATTCCGAGGACCGCATCCCTCTCCCGCCAGAGTTCCGCCACCGTCGGACCGAGGTCATTTTCATCGCGCTCGATCAGGACAGTGAAACCGCACCCACCGTGACGGATGCTCTGGACCCGATTCAGCGATTTCGCGGCAAGGGGCGAGGCGGTAGCGTGGCCACGTTACTCGGGGACCGTGAGATTGAGCAAATCGGACTGCCGGCTCCTGATTCATTGGATCATTGAGGTGACATGATGGAACTTTCCGCCGTACTGACCCCCGCCGCCGAAGGTGGTTACATTGCCCTTAATCCGGAAACCGGAACCACCACCCAGGGTGAGACGCTTGAGGACGCTTTGACCAATCTGCGCGAGGCCACCGAGCTCTACCTCGAGGAGTTTCCGATGACTCTCCTGCACCGTCCGCTGCTGACGACTTTTCACGTCAACGAACATGCCTAAATGGCCCGTGGTTTCGGGTGCAGAGGTCATCCGGGTGCTTACCCGGTTGGGGTTTGTGGTGGTACGGCAGCGGGGGAGCCATGTAGTACTCAGGAGAAACGGGCAAGGTTGCGTGGTGCCGAATCACTCAGAATTGAAAACAGGTACGCTCGCTGGCCTCTTGAAACAGGCGAGTGTTTCACCAGAAGTTTTCCTGGCAGCACTTCAGGACTGAGGCATTGTTTATGCGATCTGGAGTGTCCCTCGACAAACGTTGGGGGTGTGTCGGGGCGAGCAGCCCAGACCTGTCAGGTTTCCGAAACCTGTCGGGTCTCTCCCGCAGTGGCCGGCAAGATCACATCGCACTCGCCGGCCCGTCCGGACTTTTTATCGTGTGGTTCATCGTGTGATTAAATGGCCGTCCATCGACCTTATGAGAATCCTGCCATGACACATATCAGCGCAAATGACCTCAAAACCCGGGGCGTGGCCGCCATCGAGGCCAGCCTGGCGGAGCATCCGGAAGCGATCGTGTCGGTGCGGGGCAAGGATCGTTTCGTGGTCATGGATATCGCGCACTACCACTATCTCCGTGAATGTGAGTTGGCGGCTGCCTTGGCGGAAAGCCGGGCCGATCTGGCGGCAGGCCGTTACGTCGAGGAATCCGCCGAGGCGCATGTGGCCCGACTGGGCGGGTAAGATGCCCTTCACGCTGGTTTTCACCGAGTCCTACAACCGCCGCGCGGCTCGCTGGCTCAAGCGGCATCCGGATTTGCGAGGGACTTACCTGAAGACCCTGCAACTGTTGGAAGCCAACCCGCATCATCCCTCCCTGCGACTGCATGCCCTGGGCGGCAAGCTGGATGGCTTGCACGCCATCTCCATCAACCTGTCCTATCGCATCACCCTGGAATTCCTGATAGAGGATGACCGAATTGTGCTGGTGAATGTCGGCGATCACGACGCTGTTTACCGATAAACCCGCTATGCCGCTCCACCACGAAATCGCCTTCGAAACCGAAATCTGCGAGCACCTCGGTGCCCATGGCTGGCTCTACGCCGAAGGCGACGCGGCAGGCTATGACCGGACACGGGCGCTGTTTCCGGCCGATGTGATCGCATGGGTACAGGCGAGCCAGCCCAAGGCATGGGACACGCTGGTCAAAAACCACGGGGCCAAGGCCGAGACGGTTCTGCTCGACCGCCTGCGGGCCAGCCTCGATGCGCAAGGCACGCTGGCCGTGCTGCGGCATGGCATCGAACTGCTGGGTCTGCGAGAGAAACTGCGGCTGGCGCGGTTCAAACCGGCCAACGCGCTTAATCCGGACATCCTCACCGACTATCAGGCCAACCGGCTGCGGGTCGTGCGGCAGGTGCGCTACTCGCTGCACAACGAGAACTGCATTGATCTGGTGCATTTCCTCAATGGCATTCCGGTCAGCACGGTGGAACTGAAGACCGACTTCACCCAGTCGGTCGAGGATGCCGTCGACCAGTACCGCTTTGATCGCAACCCCACGCCCAAGGGGCAGACGGCGGCGGAACCGCTGCTCAGTTTCCCCAGCGGCGCGCTGGTGCATTTCGCCGTCAGCAATGACGAGGCGCGAATGACTACCCGGCTGGAGGGGCCGGCGACCCGCTTTCTGCCGTTCAATCTCGGCAACGAGGGTGGCGCGGGCAATCCACCCTCACCCCTGACCCCTCTCCCAGGGGGCGAGGGGAAGACAAGTGGCGGGCACCGCACCGCCTACCTGTGGCAGAACGTGTGGGATCGGGAGAGCTGGCTGGAGATCATCGGCCGCTATCTGGTCACGAAGCGCAACGACAAGCACCAAGTCTCCGGGTTGATCTTCCCGCGATTCCACCAGCTCGACGGGACCCGCAAGCTGATCGAAGCCATCCTCCGCGAAGGACCGGGCGGCAGCTTCCTGATCCATCGCTTCCCCTATTCCGGCAAGTATCTGATCCAGCACTCCGCCGGGTCGGGCAAGACCAACTCCATTGCATGGGCGGCGCACTTCCTGGCCGATCTGCACGATGCCGAGAACCACAAGCTGTTCGATACCGTACTGGTAGTCTCTGACCGCAATGTGCTGGATGCCCAGTTGCAGGA
>DIVI01000154.1:0-8314 GCA_002423305.1 Methylococcus sp. UBA6136
AGGGGATCCGAGGGATCGGTCAAGCTTATTTTCCATGTATTTCACCATCCAATTCGCTCTTGCTTTACCCATGGACGCCAACCTATTGATTTAACGAATCTCCTGGCTCAATCTGCATATTCTTAGAACTAACACGGCTACATGCACTCATGACTCACCCCCTATCCGATTCCCTTCTTGATGCCATCAACGCCGTGCCTGGTCTGCGCGTGTCTTCACAGGAACAGGCGCTCCCGACCATTCATTCCTGCAACTCATGGGGAGACTCCCAGGTCCTGTTACAAGGCGCTCAACTGCTGGAATGGGCACCCCACGGGCAAACCCCAGTGGTTTGGCTCTCCCCAAACGCAAGATGGAGTCCAGGCAAATCACCTCGCGGGGGTGTTCCCATCTGCTGGCCCTGGTTTGGTTCCCACCACATCAGAGAAGATTACCCCCCACACGGGATCGTTCGCGCCGCGTCATGGCAACTGATCAAGGCCAATCTATTGGAGAGTGTGGGCCATAAACTCCATTTTCGATGGGTTCCCGATCTCACTCACAACGACTACTGGCCCTTCAACACTCCATTAGAGGTCCGCTACACGCTGGGCGATGCGTGTGAAATCGAACTCATCACCCGCAATGACTCGCCAACGACTGTCACCGTGACTGAGGCACTCCACACCTACTTTGGCGTGGGCGATGTCCGCAAGGTGACGATTCGGGGCCTGGAGGAGTACGACTATCTCGATAAAGTGAATCGCAACCGGCGCCAACATCAATCCGGGCCAATCACCATCAGCGGCGAGACAGACCGCGTCTATCTTTCGACCCAGAGCGACTGCTTCATTGAAGACCCCCTGCTCAACCGAATCATCCGCATCGAGAAACGCGGCAGCTTGTCGACAATCGTCTGGAATCCGTGGGATGAGAAGGCCAGACGATTGGGCGATCTAGGTGAGACCGACTTCCTCAGGATGGTCTGCGTGGAAAGCGGAAATGTCGCCGAGAACCGGATCACCCTGAAACCCGGTGAGGAACATCGGCTTTGGGTGCGTTATTCGGTTTCCGTCCTCACGACATGAGCCCGGCATCTATCAATTGGGCGGCACAGCTCTGCAATCAGTGAAAGCGAGGGAATGCCTACCCCAGCGCCTTGCGCGCAGCATCAATCCACGGCTTGTTCAATTGCAGGCTGTGTCGGTTGCCCGCCTTGGCGTCCTTCAGGATTTCCTCGAAAAGTTTTCGCGCTTCGGATTTCCGCCCCATGGCACTCAACAGCTGGGCATAACGGCATTTCACTTCTGCCCCACTTGCCGTCTGCTGCAAGCGGGCATACTCGGCCAATGCCGCCTGTTGCTCGCCCAGGCCCTCCAGCGCCCGTGCCAGGAGCAGTCGAGCGGGCGACTTCATCTCTTCCGGATGCGCCTGCGCCAATGTTTCCAGAGTTGCCTTGGCTGGACCGAACATACTCGCCTCGACCTGCGCACCGGCCAGTCCCAGCAAGACCACGGGATCGGTCCGATACATACCCGTCAGCGAACGCTCATAGAGTTCGATGGCCTCGCTGAGCTTGCCGTGACGAACGTATTCCTCCGCCAGCGCCACCCGATTCCCGATCGTGTCTGAAATCTCCAACGCCTCTTGCCGCTCACGCAACGCCTTGCCGGGGTTCAGCGCCTTGCCCAACGCCCTCGCACCATCTGCCGCCACTCGACTCTGGGTAAATTCCGGCAACAACACCATGATCACGTATAGCAGGCAGCCGATCAGCGGCACGAAGACAATCAGAAACACCCAATAAATCGGATAACCCCGTCGCAAGGCGTGGACCGCGAAACCGATTTGGACAAGCAACAAAAGAAGACCGGTGGTTTGCATGAAGAGACCTCAGCGAAATACATGAACCCGAATCGGAGTGCCGCCAGGCGCTCCGACTAAGGCTTTTCCTCCAGCACTCGCGCTGGACTATTGAAGGCAATGCCCTGGTTGTAGGTACTGTTGACCATGACCGCCTCGACAAACGCCGGCGATACGGGCACATCACTTTCCCACTCCACCAGAAAGCTGGCGCTGATACCGCCACTTCGATCCGACTCGCGAACGATGAATTCGGTCGACGCCATCGGCTTGAGCGTACTCGACTGCTTCAGATAGGACCGGACCAACTCACCCCCCGAACTGTAATAGTCCACGCGCCGGAGGGTGATGGGCGTTTTTTGATCCGGATTGCGCACGCTCAGCGTAGCTGTCAGGTTGAGCGTGAACCGCTTATCCCCATAAGGCACCTCAGAGTAGACCGGCACATAAAGTAGCTGCCCGCGCACCCTGCCGGTCTCCGCCATGGCCGAATTCGTCAGCGCCAACAAGATCAGCATCCACATTTGCCTGCTGCGACACACATCAACCCACATGAGTACACCTTACGCCTAAAATAACTTGAGACTTGGCCAGGGAGTTTAATGGAAACCAGCCCGGCGGGTGGACGTGATCACCCATCGAGTCGGGTTATCATCCGCCACCTATCAAGAGTCATCCGGCCCCAACGACAGTGAATCCAATCCACTTCAAAGCCCACCCCTATCTGGCAGGATGGGTCGAGCTACTGACCGACCCCTCATCCCAAAGTTTGGCCCAGATCATGGACCTCCTCGCCATTTTTCTGGCCAGCAACCTGCTCTGGGCGGCGGGGTTGCCCTGGCTGTTGCGCAAACTGGAAAAGCTGAAGCTATCGCCGATCAGGGCATACTGGATGTCGCTGCCCGCCTCCTTCCTCTATGCCCCGCTGATGCTCACGCTCATCCAGGACGTGCTCGGCCACAGCTTTGAATTCCGCAACCGCTGGTTTTTGCTGCTGATGATCCTGGTCAGCTCGCAAATGCTCGCCGCCTTTTATGCCTTCGCGCTGCGTCACCCCCGCAGCGGTGCCCCGATCGGACTCGAGTCGGGCCTCGCCGTATCGCTGTTCCTGCTACTGATCTCAATGCCGGCAGCACTCATCCTCATCGGCCTCAACGCACTCATCCCGATTTTTTGAGCCTTATCATGAAATCTCAAAGTGGCTTCACCCTGATAGAGTTAATGATCACACTGACTGTGGCAGGAATTTTGATGATGGTGGCCGTTCCCAGCTATCGCGAATTCATTCAGTCAAACCGGATGACGACACAAGTAAACCTGCTTGTAGCAACCTTAAAGGCGGCACGAAGCGAGGCCATAAAAAGAAGGAAGACGGTCACCGTTTGCAAAAGCAGCGACCAAGTCTCTTGTGCCTCATCGGGAGGATGGGAGCAAGGCTGGATTACAGTTGCCACTGACACCCCAACACCTTTGTTCATTCAAACTGGAGTTCCGGACCTCACAATACGTGGCAACACTTTTGTTAAAAACTCCATTACCTTCCTGAGCTCAGGGTATCTTAAGACGATGAACAATGGCACTCTGGTAGCGTGTGATGATCGCATCAAGAACTTTGCTTTGGACAGCCAGAAAATACGCAGCGTCATCATCAGCGTTACAGGCCGCATCCAATCCAAGGTTGGCCCAAACAACTTGACCACCTGCACACCCAACTGACCCAATTGTCGCCATTCCACAACGCCCCCGACAAACATCAACCAGCTCTCCACGACATCCAGAAAAGTGGAATTCATCAGTGCGGCGTTGGATTGATTGAAGTCCTCGTCGCGCTCCTGGTTTTATCGTTCGGATTGCTCGGCATTGCAGCCATGCAAGCTGCCGCCTTGCGCAATAATCATAGTGCCGCAGAACGCAGCATGGGCGCCATACTCTCCCACTCAATCATCGACAGCCTAAGAGCCAACCGAACTGGAGCCCTAAATGGTGACTACAACTCATCCTTACCTCAAAGTGGCTGCAACGTCCCTAGCGGTGGGTCCTTAGCGCAAAACGATCTCAGAGTGTGGCTCGAGTCCATGCAATTACGGGATACAAACGCGGGCATTCGGGGCGTGATGTCTGGCAGTGCCTGCGGCAGCGTCAATTGCACAGCTTCAGGTTTCTGTAGCATCACTATTCGCTGGGATGATTGCCGTGGCATCCATAACTCCACCCAAGCAGAGTGTCAAACCCAAAAAATGATCACCGAGACACAGCTTTGAATGGCGGACTAGACCACAACGTACGTCGTCCGATCATTAATCGGGGGATCACGCTAGTTGAACTCATGATCGCCATGATGCTTGGCCTACTGGTGATTGCGGGTGTCGGCAGCCTGTTTCTGGCTAATAAACAGGCATACCAGGTATCTGAAGGACTGAGCGAATATCAGGAAAATGTTCGCTACTTATTTGAGATGATCACAAAAGACATCCGCCAAGCCGATGGGACACCCTGCAGAAAACGGGACAGTAAATTCGGCCCGCAATCCAGCATCATCGGCCTCGACTGGGGCAGCGGCATCCGCGGGTACACCAGCAACGAAAGCGCAGAATCGAAAGACCCCCCGTTTGGCACAGGAACAGCTGACCGTATACGGGGCACCGACGCACTGCGAGTCACTGGCTCAACCGGAAAGATTTACAAAGTGACTCAACACTCAGGTGACGTATTCAGTCTTGATGGAAACCCAAATGGCAGTTTTTTTATTGCGTGCTCACTGGACAGCGCAACTGTATTCAAGGCGACAGTTAACAACTCAACGCTTACGGATTCGTCAGGAACAACCAGCGGGCAGTATCTTCAGGACAGCCAAATCAGCGGCTTTTCCCAAGCCTTTTGGTACCTGGGATGCAATGGCTTGGCCAGTTGCGATTCTGCGGATGGTCGTTCGATCTACCGAGCCAAGAATAACCTGGCATCCAGCGGTGGCGAATCCCCCAACCCCATAGTCAATGGGGTCAAGAGTCTTCAATTTGAATATTTGATCAAAGGTGCCGATGAATATGCTGAGACAGTAGAGTACTGGCCCTCCGTCATTGCGGTCCGGGTAAGCCTGGACTTATTTCCGCCTAAAAGTGAGTCCAATGCAGGCGATCTGGCGCAGCAGCCAACCTCAAGGCTGACCCATGTTATTGGCCTTCGAAATCGAATACAGCCGTGAAAACGACCATCCACCCGGCAAACTACACCAAAAGCCGAGGCATTGCACTAATCGTCTCACTGCTTCTGCTCTTGGTTATCACCCTTCTTGCGCTGGCGGGTTTGCGAGGAACAACACTACAAGAACATATGAGCGGAAACCTATATGCCAGAGGGCTGGCTTTCCAAGCGACTGAATCGGCCTTGCGATACGGCGAGGACGCAGTCAAAAACTCACCACAAAACTTCAAAAGCAATAAATGCATTGACACGGATCCTCCGCCCAACATACCAACATGGACAACAACATCGAGATCATTCTGGACTTGGATGCAAGACAAAAAACCAGAATATAGGGTCGAGAATTTGGGAAGAGGCCCCGGTTGGGGTAACGAGGCAGAGTGCGACGGCGGCTCTGACGCTAGCCAATATGGCAGCCGTTGCGGAGAGCTACCGGAAGCCTGCTATTACAGAATCGCGGGGCGAAGTCCACGCGACGATGGGAGAGCTGATGTTCAGTTAGAAATCATAGTCCGCCGACGATTGGAGCAGAAATGAACCGGACACCTCATCACATCAGCTTTATCATCCTATTACTTAGGTCGGCGGCCTCCCCGGCCGACGTCGATATTGCCACCCACCCTCTGATTGTTGCTGAACCGGTACCCCCAAATCTGTTCTATATCTTGGATGATTCAGGCTCAATGAATCGCGATGATATGCCGGACTCAATTGGTTGCAGTGGCGGCCTGGGGCTCACCTCAAATGTCATCGACACCAGCACCGGACTTCTGCGTACCAGCGGGAGCCCGACGGTCTACGACCGCTGTCAATCTCCGGATTACAACAAACTATTTTACAATCCAAGCTTGACCTACACAGTGCCCGTGGGGGCTAGCGGTCAAGCACTAGCTCGCAGCCCGATCAATGAATTTACTCACGCCTATGTTGATGGGTATGGCGCCAGCACAAAGTTTATAAATCTGAGCAACTGGATTCCGGAAACCTACTCATCAAAATCCACCTACTCATCGGGTTGGGTTTGCACAACCAGAAGCGGCTCAAGCCCAAACTACACCTACTCAAACTGCGGAACAGCGACCAGTAGCGCAAAAATCAGGGGTTATCAACGTCTATCGCTTGCGGAATCATTTAGCTACTACCGACTCATTCCAGGAAAGGCAATCGGCAGCACCAATGATAATGACTACCAAAAGGTGATTGCCACAACCGATGAATATCAGAATGTGGCCAATTGGTACGCCTATTACCGAACCCGCCTATTCACCGCACGGGCCGGGACCAGCCTTGCCTTTGATGGTGTACCAAACAGCTTCAGAGTCGGCTACGGCAGCATCAATTACCCCTACAGCAACAGCTATTCGACCGTAGTGTCCGGGGTACGTCCCTACTCCAACATTAAAAGCAACTTTTATAACTGGCTATTCAGCGTAACACCAGCAACGTCCACTTACTATTACACACCATTACGACGTGCGCTTGATAACGTCGGCAAGTACTATGAAAAAAGTGAACCATGGCTGGAGGATCCCACCAACAATAGCAGCAAGGAAATTACCTGCCGCCCCAGCTTCAGCATCCTAATGACCGACGGCTACTGGACCGATGACTCAAACTCTCAGGCCACCACCTCAGGCGCAAGAACCAATAACGATGGAACCAACGGCAGCAGCATCACCGGCAGCAATAATCAAAGCTACCTGTACACTGCAAAAAGCCCATTTACCGATGCATGGTCAAACACACTCGCGGATGTCGCCATGTACTACTGGAAACGTGATTTACGGCCCACGCTCACCAATAACCTTCCAACCTCGGAGTCTGATCCCGCCTTCTGGCAACACATGGTGACTATTGGGATCGGCATGGGCGTTGATGGCACGATAAACAGGCAAACGGCCTTTGACGCGGTATCGACTGGAGCAGCCATCAGTTGGCCAAATCCGACCACAACAAACGTCAACAAGGTCGATGACCTGCTTCATGCCGCCATTGATAGTCGCGGCATCTATTTCTCTGCAAAAAATCCTCGGGAGTTTACGGAAGGTCTGAAAGAAGCTGTCGCGACTATCCAGTCTCGTCTGGCGGCCTCCAGCAACCTGGCCATCGACAGCGCCACCCTGGCGGAAGGCGCCACACTCTTCAAAGCCAGCTTTCGGTCAATCTTGTGGTCAGGAGAATTGGCGGCTTATGCCCTCAATACCGACGGCACCATCAGCACCACCGCAAATTGGTTGGCCTCGACCAAGCTACCTACACCTGCATCCAGGGCAATCTACACCCGCTCTGGCGGGGCCGTAAGGGATTTTAACTGGGCCAACTTGAACTCGAATCAAAAGACCGCGCTGGGAACGGACATGGTCGTGAATTACCTTCGCGGCGACCAAACCCTAGAGGCCTCCAAAAACGGTAGCTTCCGGACCCGACCCAGCCCGCTGGGAGATATTGTCAACTCAAATCCCGTCTACGTTGGTTCACCTGATCCTTATCTTTTCAAAAGTCGTTCGTTTGCGGGTGCCACAACGCATAGCGAGTATGCCACCGCTCAGAAAAATAGAACCCCCATGGTATACGTGGGAGCTAACGACGGCATGCTCCACGGTTTCAATGCGACCACTGGGGCAGAGGTTTTTGCCTACCTGCCTGAAGCCGTCGTCAATTCATCATTGGCGACGCTATCCAGCCCCGATTATAGTCACCGTTATTTTGTCGATGGCGAATTAACGGCTGCTGACGCCTATATCGGCACTACCTGGAAGTCAATTCTTGTCGGATCATTAGGCCGTGGAGGAAAGGCCCTGTTTGGGGTCGACATAACGAGTCCGATCGGGATAGGCGCATCCAGTATGCTATGGGAAGTCAGTCCCGCCAGCCTCGGTCAGAATATCGGCAAGCCCGTGATCGGTAGACTGCCCGACGGTCACTGGGCAGCCATTTTCGGCAACGGTTATAACAGCGCAAGCCAAAAGGCCGCATTGATCATGGTCAATCTGGCCGATGGTAGCGTTACCACCATCAATACAGGGGTGGGCTCTACGGGCAATCCTAACGGACTAGCGGCCGCCTACCTCTGGGACAGCAACAACGATGGTGGTTTCGAAACCGCCTACGCGGGTGATCTCCAGGGCAATGTCTGGCGATTTGACTTGACCAGCAATACCCCTACAAAACTATTTCAGGCCACTGATGAATCCGGGACCTCCCAACCGATCACTGCGGGAGTCAGAGTCAGCAGAGACCCAGAAACCGGCAAGACATGGGTTTTCTTTGG
>DIVI01000154.1:8382-9319 GCA_002423305.1 Methylococcus sp. UBA6136
ACCGGAAAGAATGGTTGGTATATCGACCTTGCCACAGGTGGCAGCAATCAGGGTGAAAGGATGGTTTTACCCAACCAATTGCTCGGCTCAATCAGCCTCATAGGGGTCACCCTCATACCGGTTGGGGATGAATGCAATCCGGGGGGAAGTGGCTACGTGATGGCCATCGACCCATTCACAGGAAGTCGATTGGGATTCAGTTTCTTTGATTTCAATGGTGACGGGATTATCTCTCCCGCAGACAAAGTTAACGGTGTTGATGCCAGTGGCGTGAATTTCGGGAGCATCCCCAGCAACCCGGCATTCAAGGGCGATAAAATGATCGTACAAACGGATCAAGGGCAGGTCATGAGCCTTTCAGTGAACCCACCCTATCCCGCCGGAGAAACTCAACGGGCCGGTTGGTATGAGATATCGGATGATTGACATGAGACAACGCGGGATGACCCTGATCGAGCTGATGATCGTGGTTGCGATCATCGCCATTCTGGCAAGTATCGCCTATCCCTCCTACACCCAGCACATGATCGATACGCGACGCAAACTGGCACAAAGCTGCCTGAGTGAGTACGCACTCTATATGGAGCGCTTCTACACGATGAACATGAGCTACGAAGGCGCTTCTTTGGCGGTTGGTGAGTGCGTCAATAATCTCAACTCGGGCAGTGCAAGCTACTACAGTTTCACACTGAGCAATGTCGCCCCATCGTCTTTCATGCTCACCGCAACACCGATTGGAGCGCAAGCCAGCGCGGATAGGAGATGCGGTGTCGCCCTGACCCTCAATCAGACCGGCACTCGCGGCGTGGGCTCAGGCGGCGATACAGCCAAGTGCTGGTAATCTAACACCCCCCAGCCTGACCAAGCCTTCGTAGACAAGGAGTCCGGCGGGCTTCAGGGGACTTGGAATAATCATCAAGAATGGAATTTTTCGTCG
>DIVI01000178.1:0-5018 GCA_002423305.1 Methylococcus sp. UBA6136
GGGAGAGCTTGGCCAGCGTCGGCCAATCCATAAGCGCTTCAGGCAGATCAGCCTGGGCAGTATCAGAAATCCTTACTGGTTCACGTGGAGGTGAACAGGTAGAGTCCAACCCGTGCCCGTACGTATACGGGACAGGGCGTCGTAACCCTGGCAGTCAAGGCGCATCAAGCGCCATCTCGAAGGCGCTTTTTCATGCCTGTCGTTCTACTATGGCGGCTGGCGTGGGGCATCCTTCGGGATGGCCGGACCTTGGCCCGGTTTACGACCCCCATGCCAGTCCGCCACCCAATGCCGTCGTAAGCATCGTGGCGGATTCCTCAAAAGCCAAGGAGTCCAACATGTCCGCATCCATCAAGGGCGCAATCCGCGCCACGTCCTCGTTCTGTCCGTCATCCGAAACCCTGCAAGGCGTACTTGCCGAACTCGAAGCCGCCGCCGATCTGGTCGAGGGGCAACTGGTTCATGGTCCAGACGCCGAAATCATGGCGGCGATCAATCGCAGCCTGGTCGAAATGCCAACCCTACTGGCCGGCGACCTTGAAGAGTCGAGGCTGATGCTTTCTTCCTATTTCCACGAGGACGAAACACCCGACGAGTTTTTTGTGACTTGGATTAGGAAGCCTGTGGGCGGACCGCGCTATCACGATTTGGCAGCAGGACCGTTCGACACCAAGGCGGAAGCGGAGATGGCCCGTGAGGAGATTCGGGCGTCTGGTATTTACCTAGAACTGGAGGAGGGCGGCGATCATGCGTACCTCTGAAAAGCGAAGGCCGAACCCCCGCAAAGAAAGTCCGGCCAACAAAAACAACAGCATCGACATTTTAGCCCAGTTTCGGGACGCGATGGCGGTTGCGGGAATCATAACTTCTGACCCCATCATCCCCGATGGCGCACTGCATCGCGTTCATGTGGAAGGACAGCGGCACGGCACTAAGAACGGCGCTTACGTGCTGCATGGCGACAGCAACCCGGCTGGTTGGTGGCTCGACTTCGTGTCGGGAGTGTCCGGCACCTGGGCCGCTCATGGCCAGTTCCGCATGGATGAGGAAACCCGTCGCCAGATTGCGGAAGCCAGGGCGCAACGTCAGGCCGAACAGCTTGAAAAGCACAAGGCCGCTGCTCTTCGCGCCAGCGAGCTATGGGGCTTGGCCACACCTTGCTACGCGCATCCATATCTCGACCGTAAAGGTGTCGGTGCTCATGGACTCCGCGTGGCGGACTGGAAGAAATGGGTCGGTGGCCCATCGAATTGGAAAGCCATCACCATCCCAGGCGCATTACTGATCCCACTGCGGGACACGGCAGGCGCGATCTGGAACCTGCAAGCCATCTTTCCAGAGGTTCACCCGGCACTGGGGCGTGACAAGGACTTTCTGGCCGGCGCTCGCAAGTCCGGCTTATTCCACGAGATAGGAACGACTACGCCGACCATCTTGGTATGCGAAGGCTACGCCACCGGCGCTACCGCCCACGAAATGACGGGACACCAGACGTTTGTGGCCTTCGACGCCGGGAACCTCAAGCCCGTGGCGATGATGGTCCGCAAGCGGTTTCCTGGGGCTGAAATAATTATCGCGGGCGATAACGACCGGAAGACTCCCGGAAATCCGGGGATCACCAAGGCGCGAGAAGCGGCGTTGGCGGTCGGCGGCAAGGTATCGGTCCCTCCATTCCCAGACGGGGCAGAGGGCAGCGATTGGAATGACTTTTATCGCAGCAAGGAGGCCGCTCATGTCTGATTTTATTCACGAGAACGCAGAGACACCAGAACCAGACGACGATCGGATTATTCGAGAGCTGGCGGAACTGCCGCTAATCGAGTACGACCGGGTTCGCAAAGATCGGGCTAAGGCGCTTGGGTGCAGGCCGGACACTCTGGACAAGCTGGTTGCAGAGGCCAGAGGTAAGGCAAAAACCGATGAGGTCGTGTCTGAACTGGTCTCCGATGACGAAGCGTGGTCCGATCCGGTAGATGGTGCGGAATTGCTGCGTTCAATCGTCAGAATCCTTCGCGCCCATGCCATCCTTCCAAAAGGAGCGGAGACGGCTATCGCCTTGTGGATCGTGGGCAGCTACGGTTACGACGCTTTCCGCATCTTCCCGAAGCTGCTGTTGTCGTCACCCGAGAAGCGGTGCGGCAAGTCCACCCTGCTGGAGATCGTCCGCTCACTGAGCCATCGTGCATTGATGGCCAGCAACATCACGCCATCTGCCATATTCCGCTGCATTGACGCCTGGAAGCCGACCCTGCTGATTGATGAAGCCGACACTTTCGTTCACGGGAACGAGGAGCTGCGCGGCATCATCAACAGTGGGCACACGCGGTCCACGGCTTATGTGATTCGCGTGGTGGGTGAGGACTTTGAGCCAAGGCAGTTCAGCACATGGGCGCCGATGGTCCTGGCCATGATTAAGCTGCCACCAGATACGATTCTCGATAGATCCGTGACCATCCCCATGCGGCGGAAATTACCTGGCGAATCGATCACCCGGCTTCCTGTGGATTTTCCCGGCGAGTGCAGAAACCTGCGCTCAAAATGCCTACGTTGGGCCAATGACAACGCGGACAAGCTGAAAGCCATCCATCCCACACTGCCATCATCAAGCAATGATAGGGCACTGGATAACTGGACGCCGCTGCTGGCGATTGCTGAAGCCATCGGCGGGGGTGTACCTGCTGTGGCGATGGAATCCTTCAAGCACCTTCAAGGCACTGGTGATGATGAAGATGACGGCATCGGACCCAGCATTTTGCGGGATATACGCACCATCTTTGACGAGCAGGGCAGGAAGTTCCTGAAGCTGCACTCGGAGGAGATCGTCAATCGTCTGATTGATATGGAAGGCCATCCGTGGGCCGAATGGAAGCACGGCAAGCCGATGACCACCAATTCGCTTGCCCGACTTTTGAAGCCGTTCAAGATCAAGCCAGCGGATATTCGTGATGGCGTCATCGTAAAAAAGGGTTACGTGAGAGAGCAGTTTGATGATGCTTTTTCGCGTTATCTCTCGGATACCCCATTTCAAACCGCTACAACGCTACATCCCACGGATGACGCGGCTTCCAGCGATTTTCAAAACGCTACACAAAAAGATGGTGTAGCGGATTCAAAAACGCGGAAACCCACGGCTGGCGCGGCTTGTAGCGGTGTAGCGGATGAAAGCCCGGTGTCCGGGGGGAAACAAAGGAAATACGCCCCGACAATGGATGCGGAGCAATTCAAGGAGGGCGACCGGATATGAATATCGCGGACACCATCCAGAAAGTTAAGGAGGCTGGTTTCCACCTGGCCGTGGACGGTGACGACATAATCGTGACCCCACCGGGCAAGTTGAGCGATCAGCAGCGCGATTACCTCCGGGCGCACAAGCCCGAGATTATCTCCGCGCTCCGTGCATCCGAAACCCTCCTTGATAGCGAGGGGGGAAACGACCTGCCACCGGCCAATGACGACCGCGTACTTGTTCATGTTCCCGAATACCGGGCGCAATCCGGCAAGCGTTACTCGTTCGACCTGGACCTGCCGCGAGCCAACCTTCCCGCACTGCGTCAATCACTCCGCTTCGAGCTGACTGGCGACCAAGGCGGGGGGAGTATTTTGGGCAAACCCGGCGCGAGCGCGGATGAGGTGCGGGCCGTGCTGGTGAGGAAGTACGGCACAAGGCTGGCCAGCATCAACGGCATGGAGGTCTGCGATGACTAGCGCGGAACTGCAACGGCTGGCGCTCCTGGACGCGCTGATTGAAGGCCCCGTGAGCGTGGATCACGCGGACCGACTGGGGATCAGGAGACTATCAAGAAGGATTGGCGAGTTGCGGCACACGGAGGGGCTTTGCATCGAGACGGTGCGAGGTCCGCTTGGGACCATCACCGAGTACCGACTGACCGAGAACCTGTTTACCGAGTGAGAACCCGGCTCGATGTCCGTTTATCGAGTTGGAGCGGGCATTGGGGCTGGGTTTTCCGGCGACCAACTGAGGACTTTGAGATGGAAAATTTACTACCCGACCGCTTCGGCGAGACGCATATGGCTCTGATAGACGCGGCACGCAGCGCCGATATTGAGCGGATAAAGCGCGACATTGCCGAGACCTGCGAGCGCCACGGCATTGACCTAGGGATCACAACCGCCATGCGGGAAGATGGAACGGTGGATGTCACGGCAGACATCGGCTTCATTACCGGCCCTGGCTTCTACATCTGAACGGTAGCCGGGAGCACCATCCCGGCACACCATCAACGAGGATTCGAAATGTTATCAGCGTTAATCACCGGATCGATAGCGAGCGATCCAAAGCATGGTACGAGTAAGACGGGGACCGAGTGGGCCAACTGCGTGGTCCGTGTCCCATGCGGCCAGAATAGGGAAACCGGCGACCAGGAGTCAGCCTTCGTCCAGGTGGCCGCATTTGGCGACGAGGCCGGGAAGCTGGCCAGACTCACCAAGGGCGACAGCCTGTCAGCACAGGGTAGTCTCAAGCCAACCACCTACACCAAGGACGGGCAGGAGCGGCATGGACTGTCATTGACGGCAAGCGGCATCCTGACAGCCTACGGGATTGCCAAAAAGCGTGGCGATGGTGATTCTCGGAAACCAGGAGGTGCAGACCGGGAAGCCAATCGAGCATATGACCAGTTTGCCCGTGGCGTGAACCAGGCGCGACCAGCTGGAGATTTTGACGACCCGATCATGTTTTGATCCACCGCAAGACCCGGCCACTGTGCCGGGTTTTTTGTGCCCGCGAAAAACGTAGTTCCCAAATCCCACGCCGCTCGTTTTAACGTATGAAAACGGACGAAAAACGAGAGAAAACGGGCGGAAAACGAGAATATGGGCAGATTTGCACAAGGCAACCAGGCCGCAAAGGGGCATGGGCGACCACCGGGGCCGTCCTACGCGGGACAGCTCCGCGAGGCACTGGGCACCGACGGGTTTGCGCGCATCATCCAGGCATTGATTGATCGCGCTCTGGATGGCGATACGCAGGCGGGATCAATCCTCCTGGCGCGATTGAC
>DIVI01000178.1:5136-6888 GCA_002423305.1 Methylococcus sp. UBA6136
TGGATCGGCTGACCATCGCACCCGCAGCGGACGGGCCGTTATGCCGCGTGGAGTTTATGCACCCACGCCGACCAGACGGACCCATTGTGCGGGCCGTGATTGGTGGCGAAACCTTCACCCCTGAACCCGGCGAAACCGAGGATGAATTTATCGGGCGCATCACGCAGACCCCTTGCCGGGTCGTGATCGTCCACCGACGCACTGCATCATTTGAAGCACCCTAAAAAACCATGATCCACGACATTACGCGGGCACTCGGACTGCCTGAAACCGAAGCCGAAAAGCTCGCCACCGAACTGGGGACCATCGATGGCCTGGTGATCCAGACACCCGGTGAACGCTTCATCTTTCAACTACAGGGCGCGCCCTGGCAAGCCGCGACGGAGAAGCTACGCGGACGCTATACCGCCAACCGGCAGACCTTACCCTGGCAGGATTCGCCCATTTTGATTGCCGCTTCGCTTGATGGTCTGGTCCGCGCTCTGCTATCCGCCAACGAACTCCGCGAACCGGAGGCGATTGCCTGGTGTGCCGCGTGTGCGATCCATTGTGCACAGGAGCATGCCGTGGCTGACAAACTGGCTAGCGTCGTCATCCTTCACGGCCCACTGATTACCCGCACCCACCTTCGCCACAGGCCCCGCTAGGAGATCCCACATGACCCAAAATACCTTGCCAGAAATGGAACACCAGCGCGTAGGCCGAGAGCTTCAAACCGAACTGGCGCATTCCATGAAAATGGCCGCGCTCGATGCCGGTAAAACCGATGATGTAACCCATTCCCGTCTACGGACGATGGCTGACAAGCTGCAAGCCGCGATTCCATTGGCGAAGGGCGCAAAGCGCGAAAAGCTGACCCAGGCACACTCTTTGTTGCAGCAGGTCGCCACCGCGCCCGAAATCGACGAAGCCCAGTACCGTGTTTTGCACGAATTAATCTCGCAGGGGATCGCCCCATGAGCGAGGACTTGCCGACACTCGCAGAAGCACAGCTGATCGTGAAGGCGCACCAGAACCCGAAGACGGTCCCCGGTGCTCTTGACGTGGAACAGGAGGCGCTTCGACTGGCAGCACTGGCCGAGGAGATGGGGCTACCATCGGGAGCGGAGCCGCTTGGTTTCCGTTAATCGGTGGTCCCGCGAGGAGGACGCATTGCTGGCCCAGATGAAGGCGGAAGGCTTGCCGTGCAAGCTGATGGCGAGGCGCTTACCGGGACGGGGCGTCCATGCGATCTACAACCGACTCCATCAGCTTGGGCTGACTTCACGCAGGGCATGGAGTCCTACCGAGGATTTGGCGATCCTGATCCACTACGGAACCGCGCCGGTCCATCGGTACATGGGCTACTTGCCCGGTCGCACTCTGGGCGCAGCCCACACACGCGCATGGCGCTTGGGGCTGGCTGTGCCTCATCAGGACTGGTGATCCACCCCTCTGCTCCTCCAGCGCTCTGACGCAATCCGCATCCTTGCGGCAGAAGTAAACGAGGTCGTCGTAGGGGGTTTGGGACGACCTGGGCAAAAACGACTTCAAAGTCGAATTTGGTCCGATCCTGGGAATTTTCCAGTCGACTGGAAATTTGGAGCATCCTGGCAAATTGAAAGTCGACTTTCTATTTGGCCGAACCTTATTGTGCTTCGGTGGTGGTTTCATCCCCATCCTGTCCACGAATAGGCTCGAACGCTTACCAATCCCCGCGCAACTCGGCAGAATGCTTCGGTCTTGAAGGGCTGCTGCTGGAGCGCATCACGC
>DIVI01000047.1 GCA_002423305.1 Methylococcus sp. UBA6136
GGTGGGTTCACCACGATGTCGTTACCGTCCATGGCGAGACTGAATCCAGCCGCCTGGATTTTTTGCAGGGTGTCTTGGATGCTCATATCCGGTCGCCCTCCAAAAACTTGCGGGCACTCATCACCACCGATGCGGGCTTTTCTGGATGTTGGCCCACAGGGGTGCTTTTATCCGCTAGAGCGATAGAAGCCCCGTCATTCGTGGGTTTCGCGGGGTTTTTATCCGCTAGGCTGGATTCTGTCCTAGCACTTGAAAAATCGCTGAAAGCCGCGCCATCCGTGTGTTCTAGAGTTCTAGCGGATAAATCGGGGGGTATGTACCTATTCCATGCAACCTTCAAATCCTTGAGCTTGAATCCACGCCGATTCTTCCCGTCCCATATCTGCGTCGGATTTACCTTGTAGTCCCGCAGCAGGTCGGCCAACTGTTTTGGCTGGATACGTTTCTTTTCAGATTCGAAGGCCCGGAAGTTGTACTCGATCCAGCGTGACTCCTCGATTTCGCAGAGTAACTGGATCAACTTCTCCGTGTGTATGCCGTCCTTGTGATCAGGCCAAACATCATGAATATCTGCCAGCAACTGCACCGACGTGGATACTTTGGCCGGCCCTTCACCCTCCTCGATGCAATAGGCTTTCTTCGCCAGTGAGGGCCATTTGCCGCCCGCCAATTCCGCGATGGCAAACAGCGGTCGCCACTTGTCGGCACGGCGGTTGAAAGCACCATTCGGCATGACGGGATCGGCCTTGCTGATCGCTTCGCGGTTGTCCCCTGTCCATCTGGCGAATTTGCGCCCAATATCGAGCAGCGCCCTCCGATGCTTTCGCTTGTCGAAGGGGGTGGCGATTTCGCCGGGTGTTGCCCGGTCCAAGGCGATCATCAGGGTTCTCGACTGGGTGGTGGCGGGTAGCACCTTTTCCAGCTTGATGCCGCCGACGACGACCGGGGTGTGGGTAGAGAACAACCTGACTTCCATGTTGGAACTGTCGCCCACGCAGCGCGGCACTCCCCCATGTGGCTCCCATCCGTTGTTGATCGCGGCGAGGAGGTCGGTGTCCTCCTTGATGAACACGTCGCATTCGTCGATCAGGAATGTTGGCTTGAACTGCTCTGCCAATCGGAAGAATGGTGCCGCCTTCATGATCTCGACCGGCTGGGGCTTGGGGACCATCGCGCCCACCAACTGCATCAGCAGGGTTTTCCCGCATTCGGCGTCCGGTGCCGTAGCTCCCAGCCGTGGGGTATGGCTGAACACCTCGAACACGTGCGCATGAGCCGCCCATAATGCCGCTGTAACGGCAAAGTCATCACGGATGAACATGTGGCGAGTGATGGCCTGCCTCGCCTCATCCAGCGCAACAGCCATGTCAACGGCTTCTGGCCAGGGTTCAATCTTCTGATATTCAATGACTCGGCCCCGTGGCTCCTCCTCGGCATGGGCAGAGGTGGATTGACTGCGAGCAGCCTCCACCAGTTTGTCCAATGTCCGAACCTGACAACCCAGTTCCTTGGCCTTCTCAGCACGGCAACGGTCGTAATCAAGCGGGGGCAACTCCGCCAATTCGCGGATGATGTCCTCATCCGTGCGAATGAGATTTTCGGCTTGATCGGCAATACTCATCGCGTCACCTCTCTCAGGTTTTCGATGGCATTGATAGCCAACTCGACGCGGGCCTGATCGTGCAAGTTGAGTGCCTCACCACGCTGCAAGGCTCGATAACCCAGCACCACAATGGTGGCCTCGGTCATCAGCGTTTTAACGACTTCTGAGGCTGAATATCGGGGATGCTTCCCTTTACTGGTGGCCTGGTAGTCGAAGCGCGGCGGGAACAAGTCTTTAAGCTCTAGCCCCACGGCTCCGACGATGGCCTCCGCCGAACAACCGGCCCAGCACTTGACCAAGACGGTGCCGTCCTCAGCTTCAGTAATGGCCAGTGATGGCGAACGGTCATCATGGGCGGGACAGCGGGCTGTCCATCGGTTTGGCCGGGTCTGACGGATACAATCCAGGCGATCCAGCAACAGGTGAATGGGATCGGTCGAGGGCACTGACACTGCGCCGGATGCGCCGACCTTGATCGCGCCACGAACGGTCCGCTGGAAATTTGCGATTTTGGCTTGAGTGATTGTGTTAGCGGCCATCGTGATCGACCTCCGCCACTGGTCCCACAACCACGTCCTTGCCGGGTCCCATGTTGCCGCTCATGCCGAGGATGGAACTCCACATAACCACGGACACCATCAAAGCGATGGTGATGTTTGCCGCGGCTTCGCGGATCATGAATCGGGTATACTCGGCTTGCATTTTTCTCTGTAGAGCCTCGGCGCTGTTGGTAGCGGTGCCGGGGCTTTTTCGTTGGTGGCTACGCATGGGCATCACCACTCAGCTCTGCATTGAAGCTGCAAATGACGATGCCGGATTGATCGTCAAACGCTTCAGCCGCCCGTAACGCCTGCTTCTCTGAAAAATAAACCCGAGTCAGCGGCTCATTGCGACGATGTGTCTTGCCATCCTGGTGAGTCACGATGTGCCGCGCCACATACCAACGCCAGCCGGGTTTGTTTGGCAGTTCGATGATTTCGTCATCGGCAAGAATCTCAGCCGCCTGCATCATGGCCCGAAGGTTTACCGACTTCATGACCACTTCGCCGGATGCGTCTCGGATGCTGAAGTCGCCCAACTCGCGCCAGGACTTGGTGCCGGGTTTTGACTTGACTAGGCTCGCGCC
>DIVI01000164.1 GCA_002423305.1 Methylococcus sp. UBA6136
GCAGGTGGTCATATCCGCGCAGATGGAGCACACCATGCACAACCATATGGGCCCAATGCGCTTCGGCGAGTTTGCCCTGTTCCTGAGCCTCACGCTCGACCACGGGCGCGCAGATCACCAGATCGCCCAGCAAATCATGGGGGACTCCGACAGGGACTTCGCAGGGAAAGCTGAGCACATTGGTGGGACCGGTCTTGTGGCGGTAAGTCTGGTTGAGCTCGGCGCTTTCGGCTTCGTCAACAATGCGAATGGATAACTCCGCATCTGTGCCCTTATCAGCGGCCGCCTCCGCCCACTGCCGGAACAGTGCCTCGGCAGGGACGATATCCGTCATCGCGAGATCAAGGGCAACGATCATCACGAATAATCCGGTGGACGATTCTGATCCCAAGCTTCATAGGCGGCGACAATGCGTTGCACCAGCGGATGGCGCACCACGTCATGAGCGCCAAAGAACGTGAAGCTGATGCCTTCGACTTCACGCAGCACCTCGAGCACATGCCGCAATCCGGACTCCTTGTTGCGCGGCAGGTCGATCTGGGTAATGTCACCCGTCACCACCACCTTGGAGCCAAAGCCGACCCGGGTCAGGAACATTTTTATCTGCTCGACCGTTGTGTTCTGAGCCTCATCAAGAATGATGAAGGAATCATTCAGGGTCCGGCCACGCATGAAGGCGAGCGGGGCGACCTCAATCACGTTGCGCTCGATCAGTTTGGCCACTCGCTCAAACCCGAGCATTTCATAGAGCGCGTCGTACAGCGGCCGCAGATACGGATCGACCTTCTGTGCCATGTCACCCGGCAAAAAGCCCAGCTTTTCTCCAGCTTCGACGGCGGGCCGCGCCAGAATGAGTCGCCGCACTTCCTCCCGCTCCAGGGCCGAGACGGCGCAGGCGACCGCCAGATAGGTCTTGCCGGTGCCGGCCGGACCGATACCAAAGTTGATGTCGTACTGGCTGATGTTCTGCAGGTAACGCTGCTGATTGGCGCCGCGGGCACGAATGACGCCACGCTTGGTCCGCAGCGCGGGAGCTACTTCGGGGCTGGAGGCATCGGCCGCCAGCATGGATTCGATATTCGAGTCCTGTAATGAGAGATGCACGCGCTCGGGTGTGATCACTTCTTCCTGACTGGCCTCGAACAGACTCTGCACCACCTTCACCGCGGCTCGCGCCGCGCGTTCGGGACCGAGGATGGTGAAGTGATTACCGCGGTTAGCCAACTCGACACCAAGCCGCCGCTCAATCTGTCGAAGATGCTCATCGAACTGTCCACACAGGCTGGCCAGCCGTTCGTTATCATCCGGCTCCAGTTGGAGCTGGAGGGTGGTTAAGGTGTTAGGCAAGTGAGTGCTGGGTCGTGGGTGAGGAGAGGTCGGTGCTTCCCGCCGGCAGCCACCGGCCACGCAGGGAATTGGGCATGGCCTCGGTAATTAGCACGTCGACGAACTGGCCAATCATGCGTGGATCACCGGGAAAATTCACCACGCGATTGTTCTCGGTGCGGCCCGAAAGTTCTGCCCCGTCTCGGCGAGACGTGCCCTCGACCAGCACGGACTGGACGCTGTGCAGCATATCGCTAGAGATCTGTGCCGCCATCTCATTGATGCGGCTCTGCAGTCGCGACAGCCGGGACTTCTTTTCGGTCATCGGCACATCATCCTGCAGATCCGCTGCCGGCGTGCCGGGACGGGGGCTGTAGATGAAGCTGTAGGAATGGTCGAAACCCAGGGTATCGATCAGATCCATGGTAGCTTCGAAATCATCTGCCGTTTCGCCGGGATAGCCGACGATGAAATCGGAGGACAGCGAAATGTCGGGCCGAATCGCGCGTAGCCTGGCAATCTTGGCAATGTAGTCCTCTCGGGTATGGCCGCGCTTCATCAGCCCGAGGATACGGTTGCTGCCACTCTGTACCGGCAAATGCAAATGGCTGACCAGTTTGGGTATTTCGCCATACGCCTCGATCAGGCTGTCGCTGAATTCAACCGGATGCGAGGTGGTGTAGCGGATGCGTTCAATGCCATCGATGGCCGCCACGTAATGCAGCAGGAGGGCAAAGTCCGCAATCTCGCCGTCATCCATCAGCCCCCGATAAGCGTTGACGTTCTGGCCGAGCAGCACAACCTCGCGCACGCCCTGCTCCGCCAGCGAGACCAGCTCGGCGACCACATCATCCAGCGGACGGCTGATTTCTTCGCCCCGCGTATAGGGCACGACGCAGAAGGTGCAGTACTTGCTGCAGCCTTCCATGATCGAGACGAACGCCTTCGGTCCCTCGGCCCGTGGCTCCGGCAAGGCATCAAATTTTTCAATCTCGGGGAAAGAGACATCGATGGCCGGTATCTTCTGGGTCCGGACCTGATCCAGCAACTGCGGGAGGCGATGCAGGGTTTGCGGGCCAAACACCAGATCGACGAAGGGAGCACGCTTTTGCAGCGCCTCGCCTTCCTGACTGGCAACACAGCCGCCAACGCCAATTACCACACCCGGTCGCTGCTGCTTGAGCGGCCGCCATCGACCCAACTCGGAAAACACCTTCTCCTGCGCCTTTTCACGCACGGAGCAGGTATTCATCAGCAGGACGTCCGCCTGTTCGGGGTCGTCGGTCAGTTCGAAACCATGGGAAGCATTGAGTACGTCCCGCATCTTGGCGGAATCGTATTCGTTCATCTGGCATCCCAGGGTTTCGATATAGAGTTTTTGCGTCATCCAGCCTGGCTACAATTTCGGGAGGGCGATTCTACCAAACTTCATCCTTGCCCAAGCATCAATCAGCGTCGCGGTTATCATAGTGACCATCCGTGGCTTGGCTCCCCCTATTGCAAACAGGAAACATCCGATGAAATGGCTGTCGTCACTCTTTGGCAACGCGCGCACCCCTGAAGAGGAAGCGCAACTGGATCGATACCGGCACTTCAGGCAATTAGGTCGTGCCTATAACCTGGAACTCATCAAGCAACTTCCTCCCCCCGCACTGCCGGAATCCGGCAAGAAGCTGGGCCTTTACAAGGCAGGTACGCTCATCATCAATCAGGACGATGAAATCGCGGTGGCTTACGATTATTGCCTGCACCATTACCGCCGCGCCGGAAAAAACACCATCGAGCGTACACTTGAAACCTCGCCACCGGCCGCGGACTCTGACGAAATGATCTACCTGAGCGCGATGGCCGGCTCCCGGTTTTCTCTTTTCAGGGTAGAAGACATCCTGCCCCACCGTGGCGCACGCCTTGCGGATTTGGTAACCAATGAGTCGCTGGAGTTGATGGATATCGGACTGAGCTCCGCTGGCATCTCCGGCATTATTGTGGCCGGCCGACTGTTGAGTTTTGACGGCTTCAATATGTCCTCCGGAACGCTGATCCCCGTCCCGGAAGAGGTTTTTGAATCCCGCATTCGCTCCGTCATAGGCAAATTCATGTCCAACACTGCCGGCGCAACAGCACGGTTATCGCCCGCTCAATCAGCCGCCTTTGAAGCGCAGGTCATTCGCATTGCCCTGCACGACGGCGGCGAGGACAACAGTTTCTACACCGACATGGAAGTGTGAGCCCTTACCCAAACGCCGGCCTGCAGACCCTCGATCAGAACCGATATTTATCCCCTCCCCGCGACCGCTCCCGCAGCAGAAACGGGCGGTAGAGAAACATGCCCGCCAGAAACCCGCCCAGATGACCGAACCAGGCCACATCATTGCCGCCTGACACGGCTCCCATTCCCGTGGTGACCTTAAATAGCTGGACAATGACCCAAATCCCCAGAAACGCGATCGCCGGAACTTCTAAGAAAATCGGCAGAAACAGCACCCAGATCACGATCCTGGCATAAGGAAACAGAAAAAAGTAAGCGCCCATAATGCCGGCGATACCGCCGGACGCACCGATGGTAGGAATGGTCGACAGGGGATTGGCGTAGAGCTGGGTCAACCCCGCAATCAATCCACAGAAGAGGTAAAAAGCCAGAAACCGCACCCCGCCCATACGATCTTCGATATTGTCGCCAAAGATCCACAGCAGCCACATATTAAAGATCAGATGCAGCCAGCCCCCGTGCAGGAACATGCTGGTAACAAATGGCGTGTAATCCACCGGCAACCCGGCCATCGCGGCCCACTCGGGGTAGGTGAACCTCGCTGGCACCAGCCCATGCAGATACTGGAATGACCTCAGATGATCGGGATCCATCGCCTGTCCGGCTAGGAATATCAGTGTGTTGACCAGGATGAGCGTCCATGTCACCCAGGGCGTGTACTGCAGCGGGACGGTGTCGCGAAAAGGAATCATGGCAATGTTCCGGCTAACACTTGGCGCCATTCAGTCATCAAGCCGATTCCTGCACACGAAAGTGCACGAACGTGTCGATCACCCCGATCAGCGCCAAGGTGGCCAACATTTCCGGTGGAAAAAAGGCGATTAGCAGATAGACCGGCACCCGCCAGCCGCCCGACATGCCACGCACAAATAGTACGCCATGGATAACGGCCAAGCCCACCAAGGCATAGAGCAGAATGGCAACCATCAACAGATCGGACAGCATCACAACATCCCGCAAACCGCCCGCCCACATCACGGCCACCGCCAATGCCAACACCCAAGCGGGCAAGGAAAGCCCCCTGAATTCGCGACCGAAGTCGCCGGGCGGGAAAGCCATGAACTGCAGCCAGCGACCGAGCATCAGGGCAAGGATGAGCGCCAGGCCATAAATCATCGCCACGAAGCCGTTCATCAGCCGCAGCGTGGAGCCTTGTTCAACGCCTTTCAGATTGGCTCCGGGCACTGCTACCATGGCCCGCTGCAACCACTCATGCCAGAACGTCACGACATCGTCGGTCCAGGTATGCATGGCCAGCACGAAAATTAGCATCACGGCCCCTGCCACTCTCAAAGCCTGCCCCCAGTCACCGCTGCGTTTCAAAACAAAGCTCATCAGCAGCAACGGCGGCCAAATAGCAAATACCAGGGGAAAAGCCAGTCCAGGCGGAGAACCGAGTCCATACCAGGCTGCCGCCACCATAAGACCCGCCAGAAGGACCACACCCATGGCGCGGGCCAGCCCTGCATTCAAAGCCACCATGGCAACCAGCGAGGCACTCAAGATTGAGAAAGGCGGCAATCGCAGCGACAAGAGACCAAAGATGCCAGCCATGGCGCCGGTCGACCAAAGATGACCAAGGCTCAAACGTGTTAATCGGAACATCGGCGACATTCTTTAGTTCGCTTTTAGAACGGACACATAGGCGGCTGAGCCGAAAACTCGGCGCAGACCCTCACCATCTCATCATCTGAAACTGGCCAGTGGATACCGAAAGCACGATATCAACGGTCTACGGTTCATCAGCTAAGGACTTTAAGGTCAAAGGGAATTTGGCGATCACGGCTCTACCGGAATCGCCAAGCCTAATGTCCTGTTTATTTTGGCTTGCGAAGAATGCTCTTGGGCACCATGCAGGACACGGCGTAGGGACCTTTATATTCGGATGTCACATTGAATTCCCCCAGCAATGACGGGCGCCCGATTCGGCAATCCAGCACAAAGGTCGCCAATGCATAGGCCTTACCCAGTGGAATTCCCATCACATCACGCATCTTGTTAATGGCCTCCCAGGCGGCCGTCTTCATTGCATAGTACAAGTTGGTTTGGTTCGACGCATAAGAGACCCAGTGCTTGGCAGTGTCCTGCTTTGGAATATCCTTGGCCCTGGGAGCCAACTTGTTCTTGGGCGTCATGCAGTAGGTGCCCAAGACCTCGTCTACCACCTCGGAAATCGGACAATCCCAATATTTCAACATGAGCTGTGTGGCCTCCGTAGATGAAACCTTGCGTTTTTCCCCAATAAACCGAACCGTTTCTTGCATCAGGTTGGTCATGGCTTGGCTGAGGTCCATGTCATATCCAACCGTAATCCAGTTGCGCTTGGTTTCAATAATTGGCCAAACCCCGAACTCCGGATGGTCCGACACCGGCAGCACATCAATGGTGACATTCAGTTCGGGATAGGCCGTTTCCAGGGCATCCAGATCAATTTCGCCGTTACCCTGCGCGGCGTGGGAGTCACCTGTCCAAATAAGCGCACCTTCCCGGAAGACAGGCAGGTAGGTCGTTGAACCCACCGTCATCTCCGGAATATCGAGATTTCCGCCCCATTGTCCGGGTTGTTTGGTGTCGCAACCCTTCATACCTAACAAGAAACCGGGGATAGGCACACACCAACCGGATTCGGGTGGTGGCTTGGCAGAAAAATTGGGCGAGCTGATATTGTCCGGATTCGGCAGATAGAACGGTAATAGAATATCCTCTTCAGAGCGGGCAACCGCGAGAACCCCCGGAAAAGGCTTCAACGGAACAAAAATGTTTGGCGCGAACTGCATCTCCATCTTCTCGTTATCGAGGTAGTAGGTATCGATGAAGTGCGGACGTGGATTCGGGTAATAGGGTAGGTCCTGCCCATACTCGGCGAACAAACCTGCAGAATCGGCACTGTTGTTGGTTGCATAACTCCGCATGCGAATCTTGTTAATGTGGACTGCCACAAAATCGAGAGGCTGTTTGAAGTCATTGGCAGCACGGGCCCCATTAACGTAAATAGGACCTGTCATCGTATGCGGACCTCGTCCAACGATGGCACCATTGATATATTCGAGCTGATCAATGGTGATGCCGGGAACCACCTGCCCGCCTCCCGCCACCTCCGTTTCAATGGCCACGGTATCTCCAGGGTTGATAGCGAGCGCCGGGGGTTTGCTGGCATCAAAAAACCCCCAGGTCGTAGTCGCCGGGGATACGGGCAGGATATAGAACCGATTAATCCCGGATGCCTTGAGGGGCACCTCCATGTTGGATTGGTCAAGGGGGCCAGCAAAGTGAACGTCGGGATTCGCGATAGGCGTGGGCTGCTGATAACAGGGAACGTAGGGTGAAGGGTCCTCTTTGGGATAGTTCTCACACTCCGGCATCGGTGCATATTTGGGGAGACCATCGTTTTCGACGGTATCAACCGAATGGGCCGGTAGTGATAGGGCGAAAGAAAATACCAAACAGATCAACTGCCGACTTGCTGTGAACTTTTTCTTATTCATAGTGTGTTCTCAAATTTGCGCGTGACAACTCGATCGAAGATTTTCCCGCCAGGACAGACCATGACAACAGAAAGTCTCGGCCACTCAATATGTTAAAAGATGGCGCCGGGGTAGCCCTTAGCCATCAAGACGACCTCAGACCCCACTTGCAATCCACTTATAGCAAGCTTGCCCCCAGTGTTGTCAATCCAAACTTGAATGCAATTCATGTCTTATCGAATCTTTATTGGATCGTTGGGCTCCATGCCTGAGGTTCCCTTCATTCTTCGCC
>DIVI01000120.1:0-2430 GCA_002423305.1 Methylococcus sp. UBA6136
TCTGACGAAGCTGGCGACTTGCCAGTCGGTTTTTTTGACCTAGATTTGGGGCTCTTTGATGTGCGCGACGACTTCGATGTGGCTGGATTTGCGGATACATCCATGATCGGCTGTACCGGTTTTCGTTCGACTTCGTCGTAAATCTGAACGAAAGTTTCCCCCGTCTTGATCATGCCCAGATCGTGCCGGGCACGCTCCTCGATTGCTTCCTCGCCGTCCCTCAAATCATTCACATCAGCCGCCACGGCCGCATTGCGGATAGCACGTTGCTCGGCCTCCTGCTTGAGCTCATCAATTCGCTGGTTGATTTCCCGGTATTCGCGAATGCCGCCGTCCCCCAGCCAGAGTCGGTACTGGAGGCCGGCGATGAGCACAAGCAGAAAGGCGATCAGCTTATACACGGTGATTGAGCCGTGGACCCGAATCAGAACGCGCGTTTGAAAGCGCTCTTGCCGGCATACGTGGCCTTGTCGCCGAGTTCCGCTTCGATCTTAAGCAAACGGTTGTACTTGGCGATGCGATCGGAGCGGCTCAGGGAGCCGGTCTTGATCTGGCCGGAACGGGTGGCTACGGCCAGGTCGGCAATGGTGGAATCCTCGGTTTCGCCGGAGCGGTGCGACATGACGGTGGTGTAATCAGCCGCATGCGCCATGTCGATGGCTTCGAGGGTTTCGGTCAGGGAGCCGATCTGGTTGACCTTGATGAGGATGGAGTTGGCAACCTTGGCTTCGATGCCCTTCTTGAGGATGGCCGGGTTGGTCACGAACAGGTCGTCGCCGACGATCTGGATCTTGTTGCCCAGCTTGTCGGTCATGATGCCCCAGCCGTGCCAGTCGCCCTCGGCCAGACCGTCCTCGATGGAAATGATCGGGTACTTGTCTACCCAGGCAGCCAGGTAATCGACGAATTCCTCGGAGGTGAATTCCTTGCCTTCGGATTCCAGATGGTATTTGCCGTCCTTGTAAAACTCGGAACTGGCGACGTCGAGGCCGAGGAAGATGTCCTTGCCGGCGACGTAACCCGCATTCTTGATGGCTTCGAGGATGACTTCGATAGCGGATTCGTTGGAGGGCAGGTTGGGGGCAAAGCCGCCTTCATCGCCCACACCGGTGGCCATGCCGCGATCATGCAGAACCTTCTTCAGGGCATGGAACACTTCGGTGCCATAACGGATGGCTTCGCGGAAGTTGGGCGCGCCGACCGGCAGGATCATGAATTCCTGCATGTCGACACTGTTGTCGGCATGCGCGCCGCCATTGATGATGTTCATCATCGGGACCGGTAACAGGTATTCGCCGCTGTCGTTCAGATAGGCATACAGCGGCTTGCCGGCTTCCTGCGCGGCAGCGCGGGCTGCGGCCAGTGACACACCGAGAATGGCGTTGGCGCCGAGGCGGCCCTTGTTGTCGGTGCCATCCAGCGCGATCATTTTGGCGTCCAGTGCCTTCTGATCGGTCGCTTCCATCCCGATGACGGCCGAGCGCAGTTCCCCGTTCACGTTGGCAACGGCTTTGGTGACGCCCTTGCCGAGATAGCGGGATTTGTCGCCGTCACGCAGTTCAATGGCTTCACGGGAGCCGGTGGAGGCTCCGGAAGGCACCATCGCGGTGCCTACGGCGCTGGATTCCAGAATAACATCGACCGAAACCGTAGGGTTGCCGCGTGAGTCGAGCACTTCAAGTGCCTTGACGTCGACGATTTTGCTCATGTTCTTGATCTCCTGTGATCGTGGATGGGTTAAAAGAGTGAAATTTAGTAGAGCGGGTGGGACTTGACGGTCCGATCTATCGCAGAGAGGGTTTCCAGCAATTCACGCATACGGGTCAGCGGCCAGGAATTGGGGCCATCACTGAGAGCCTGGTCCGGATCCGGATGCGTTTCCATGAACAAACCCGAAATACCGACAGCCAGGGCGGCCCGTGCCAGCGCCGGGATGAATTCCCTTTGACCACCGGAGCAACTGCCCTGGCCGCCGGGGAGTTGGACCGAATGAGTGGCATCGAACACGACAGGGCAACCGGTATCGCGCATGATGGCCAGCGATCGCATGTCGGACACCAGGTTGTTGTAACCGAATGAGACGCCGCGCTCGCAGACCATGATCTGCTGATTGCCGGTGGAACGGGCCTTGTCGACCACGTTCTGCATATCCCAGGGCGCCAGAAACTGGCCTTTCTTGATATTGACCGGCACGCCGGTGGCGGCGACGCTGTTGATAAAGTTGGTCTGCCGGCAGAGAAAGGCTGGGGTCTGCATGACGTCGACGACGGCGGCCACTTCATTCAGCGGGGTGTCCTCATGCACATCGGTCAGCACCGGTACGCCAATGGACTTCTTGACCTGGCTCAGGATGCGCAGGCCTTCTTCGACGCCCAGCCCGCGAAAGCTGGTATGCGACGAACGATTGGCCTTGTCGAAGGATGACTTGTA
>DIVI01000120.1:2569-11348 GCA_002423305.1 Methylococcus sp. UBA6136
GCCTCGACCAGCTTGTCATCCAGCGAGGTCCCGCAAAATCTCAGGCCCGCCGACGCCAGGCTCGCCAGGTAATGATTGTTGAATTCATAACGGTGTCGGTGACGTTCCGAAATTACCTCTTGCCCGTAGACCTGCCGCGCCAGACTGCCCGGGGCGAGTTTGCACTGCTGGCCACCCAGACGCATGGTACCGCCGATCTGTGATTCCGCCGTACGCTGTTCCAACTGACCGGATGCATCCTGCCACTCCGTAATGAGGGCAATGACCGGGTGCGGCGTCTTTGGCTGGAATTCGGTGCTGTGGGCGCCGGCCATGCCGGCCACGTTGCGGGCATATTCGATAACCGCAACCTGCATACCCAGGCAGATGCCGAGATACGGCACTGCGGATTCACGGGCATAACGGACAGTGCTGATCTTGCCCTCGACGCCGCGCTCGCCGAAACCACCGGGCACGAGAATGGCATCGACGTCCGCCAGCAGAGTGTGGGCGTTGTCGCCGATGTCCTCGGAATCGCAGTAACGAATGTTGACCTTGGTGCGTGTCTTGATGCCCGCGTGGGTCAGGGCTTCGGACAGTGACTTGTAAGCCTCGGTGTGGTTGGCGTATTTGCCGACCATGGCGACATTCACCTCACGATCGAAGTGGGTCAGCCCGTCAATCACGTCCCGCCATTCCGAGAGATCGGCGGCTGGTGCCTCCAGACGCAGCTTGCGTACCACGATATCGTCCAGACCCTGCTCATGCAGCAGCAGCGGAATCCGGTAAATGGTGTCGGCATCCATCGAAGTGATGACGGCCTTTTCGCTGACATTGGTAAACAGGGCAATCTTGCGACGTTCGGCTTCCGGAATCATCCGGTCCGAGCGGCAGATCAGAATATCCGGCTGGATGCCGATGGTGCGCAGTTCCTTGACGGAATGCTGGGTCGGCTTGGTCTTGAGTTCACCGGCCGTGCCGATGTAGGGCACCAACGTGAGATGGATGAACAGGCTGTTTTCATCGCCCAGTTCCACCCGCATTTGGCGGATCGCCTCAAGAAAGGGCTGAGACTCGATGTCACCGACGGTGCCGCCGATTTCAATAAGGGCCACGTCATGCCCTTCGCCGCTCAGGCGAATCACCCGCTTGATTTCGTCGGTGATGTGCGGGATGACCTGGACCGTCGCGCCCAGATATTCGCCCTGTCGTTCCTTGCGGATGACGTTTTCGTAGATTTGTCCGGTGGTCCAGTTGTTCACCTTGCCCATGGTGGTCCGGACAAACCGCTCGTAATGCCCAAGATCGAGATCGGTTTCGGCACCATCATCCGTGACGAAGACTTCACCATGCTGGAACGGGCTCATGGTGCCCGGATCGACGTTGATGTAGGGGTCCAGTTTGGTCAGGGTCACCTTGAGGCCGCGAGCTTCGAGGATGGCCGCCAGCGATGACGCGGCAATGCCCTTGCCCAGCGAGGACACCACACCGCCGGTAATGAAAATGTATCTGGTCATTCAGAAAAAATGGAGTGTGGGGCCTGCAATACGAAGCCCTGATGACCCGATTCGGGAAGCCCTGCATGGGACCCCGTCACAAGTAACAAGGCAGGCATTTTACTTCACCACTGCGCGCCCGTCATCGGTAGCCTCGTGGATGGTCTCAAAGTATGACCTGTCAGTCGTTGAAGGTCAGGCGCATTTCGCAGGTATTCATATTGTTGACGTGGATGTCGACACGGTCAGCCAGTCGTCTCAGCATATAACCCGCCATTTGCAGCACGGCATGCTCGCTGTGAAGCAGTTGTTCATGCGTCGGAGGGTGCATGGCCAGCGGAACTGTGATGCCGTAATAGCGCAGGATGACCGTGAAACTGAATTCGGTGAATATCGTTTCCACCTCAATGGTCTTGGCGGCTTTTTCACGCATGTCCACCATTTCATGCTCGGTGAGGATCTCGAATGCTTGCCAGGTGGCAAATTCGGCGCGCCGCACCACCTCGCTGCGTGCTCCCCAGCTTTTTCCCTGCCGCTCGAGAAATTCGGTGAGTTCACTCAGCGAACTGTGCAGTGCGTCAAAGGTTCGCCGTCGGCGGGTGTGGTCGCCAACCCGAAACATGCCTGAGAGCATTACTGCCGCCATGACACCAAAGGCCACGCCGGAGAATAGTAGGGGCTCAAGCGCGTCCGGTGCGGTTTTCAGGATCAGATCCCGAAGCGGCTCATAGCTGATGCCTAGCAAAAGGCCGATGCCGACTGTGAGAATCTTGCGGTTATCCAGCAAGCGCGATGCGATGATCTGCAGTCCTGCCATGGTGGTGAAACAAGCAAGGAAAATCATGGCTGAGCCCATGACACTCTCCGGCAACATCTCCCAAAAGATGATGACCCTGGGCATGAAGGCGAGCAGAGTCATGATGCCAGCCAGCCAATAGGCCAGATATCGACTAGTACAGCCTGTCGCTGCGGCAAGACTGACTGCACCGCCACTGGAGGTGATCGGGATGCCATTCAGAAATGAGGAGATGATATTGGTCAGACCTTCGGCCACGACGCCCTGACGAACTTGCGTCATGTCCGGCCGTTTCCAGTCGGCATCATTGAATCGTTGGGCGGCGATGACGGCGCCAAACCCATGCAGGGCAAGGAACAGACCCGTTACGAGGAGTGGAAGAATGCTGTCGGGGTGAACTGACCAGCCAATATTCATAGGTTGCGGCAGCATGAAGATCGGCGTGTCATAAAACAGGATCCAATCCGCGTCAGTCATCGGATCAAGCCAGAAACTGGCACCGATGCCGACCCCCAGCCCGATGAAGGCGGAAAAAAGTCTCAGATAGCCGGAGGACCAGACATTACAAGCGATCATGGTGCCGAGGGTCAGTACACAAATGATGGCATCTGCGCTGGTCGCTTCCTGGCCGAGACGTGGTTCCATAATCAGCTTGAGACCGTTGTGGCCGAGTCCCAGTCCAATCAGCATGACCGAAATGCCGGCGACCTGGATGCTGAAAATGGATCGCAGCCGTGAAAAGATGAAGCCGAACACCACTTGGCTCAAGCCGATGATGGCCATTGCGCCAAAACAGGCCTGAATCCCACCCATCACCTTGGCCATCGTCAGCGCACTGAATGTTGAGGAAGTGGTCTGCAACGGGCAAAAGAAGCCGGACCCGACTCCCCAGCGGCCGAGAGATTGCAACAACACCCCCACGGCGGAGGCTAGTAAGGTGGCGGAAATCAGTTGTAGCGATTGCTCATGAGTGAGCTGCAAGGTGCGGGCAAACAAAGGGGTGACCACCAGATAGACCGCCAGGAAGGAGAACTGCTGGATGGCCAACACCAGCGAGATTTGTCGCGGAGGTTTGTCGTTTAGCCAGTAGGTGATGTTGTCGGGTTTGCGCATATCGTCATCAATTTGTTCTGCCTCCAGGGGGCTAGGTAATCATTGTGCCGAAAAATGCGGACGATTGCTGGGCGATGGTATTGCGCAAATCAAGTCACCCGGCAAATCTGTCGTTAGCGACGAGTGGCTTGCTTGTGTTTGGCCCCGGCGCGATGGGTGATTCACATCCACCGCGCCAAGAGGAACCCGGTCAGTACTTGTTTGGGAGGATGAGTTGCGTGAGTGAGCCAATTAACCCACTTTGCGCCAATCTTGGTTTCATAGGGTATTGAGAAACCGCATCAGATTCTGATTTTCCTGCGGAGACAGTCGCTTGAAGGCTCCCGTCACTTGGATGGCTTCACCCGTATGCCGGTTGATGGCGTCCTGAAGCGTCGTGGCACTGCCATCATGAAGAAAGGTTCGACGTTTGCTCAAACCCCATAACGGCGTGGTCCGTAATTTGTTGCGGGTGGATTGTCCGCCGTTCTGGACGATGCCGTCCCCCGTGCCGACATCATGGAGTAGGAAGTCGCTGTAAGGGTGAAATGTGCGGCTACCCAGTGCAACGGGGACCAGATAGGTGCCGCCGTTGATGGGTGTTCCGGCTGGGGCCGTTACGAAGCTGGCGGTATGACAGATTCCGCAGCCTGTGGATTCGAAGGCGCGTTCCCCCAGCTTGATATCGTCTTGTCTGGCTGTCGGGGGCTTTTTCGGCTCGGGCGAGCCGGGTGTTCTCGGCGGGGCTTTTGTGGAGCGCATGAAATTGGCTGCGAGTAAAACGCCATGATCACTGTCATTGGGTTGGCCGACGGTTTCGAACCGGTCGACGGAGCGGCCATTCGAGGTCAGCTCGGTGGGAAACAGTGGTGTGGTAATGCCCATTTCATTTCGATAGGCATCGGCGGAAAAGGATACCAGGCTGGCGTGCTGATCTTTCCAGCCAAATTTTCCGATGGCTTGCTTGCCGGGCGCTTCCAGTAAGTCAACCAGCACATACTGCCCTTTGATAAGGCCTTTGGATTGCTTGGGTTGATTACTTGCGATTTTTATCAGGGCCCTATCGGGTATCGCTTCAACATAGCCATCACCGAGGGTGCTCAGAGACATGCGCAAGGCCCTGACATTGGCATCTCGCGGTACTCTCGCCCGGATCGATGGGTCAATCGCTCTGGCAGGAATGAGGGAACCGCCGGGAGGATCAATGAAGTTCACCCCATCAAAGTATCCAGCCCGCTGGACACTGACCTGGCTATGGCCCCCGTCGACGGGTCCCGTATGGCAGGCCTTGCAAGAGACATCATTGAAGACGGGACCCAACCCCATCGGTATGGTCTGCACCAGCCTGAATTCGTCCAGAGCCTGCTGATAGTCCGTTGGTGTGAGGAAGCCATTGCTCAGGCCGTCGTACCCGGTAGGGGCTTCCAGGCTGTAAGTGGTGACGGTAAAACCCAGTGCGCCGAGACCCAATATTGTGGCAAGCCATGGCCTTGATCCCGGACATGCTTTATTCCCCGGGGTCGAGTCTGTTGCCATCTCCCTGTCGACATTCAAGGCCGGTTCGGCATGATGGGCTGTGTTGTGTTGCATATTCAAACCTCTCGTTAGTCTGGACCTGTGAGCGTTGATCTCATGAGCGGGTAATGTCCCATGTCACCGGATCGCACTCAATCCCCTTTTTGTATAAATTGAAACAATTGGATCTTGAGGGGGGATGCCAAGGTGCCCGTGCTGTCACCACTCGATGCTGGGCCTCAAAAAGGAAGCGTTCAAAAGTAAAGGGTAAGGTCTTGTCTTTTGCCAAGATTCGGCGTTCCGCTGGCTTGGGGGCTGATATCCTACCGGCTGGGGTGTGGTCACTGCTCCACCATGTCGGTTATTTCATCGGCGGCTGAGACTTTGATGGAATCAGCCCCGAATTCATGATGCGCTTGCGTTGTTTGACCTTGCCGTAATAGCTTTGTCCTATGAAATAGGGGTAAACGCCTTCGTTTTTATCGTTTACCGCCACAAAATATGCGTAAGTGCCATTGGGATACTCGGGCGTTACCGAAAATCGGCCATTATGCTTGTCGAGATCGCCGGTGCCCGGTACGAACTGATAGTCCTCAATGTAAGCACCCAGGGGTATTTCCTCAATGGATGGTCCTTGCCGACTGGCGGGCAGCTTTTTGCCGCTCGGTAAGGTACTGCGGTCACTGATGAGGCGTAATTGATAGCTGCTTCGCATGCGGCTGACCCCGCCACTAAGATCCTTGCCATTGCTATAACCATAGGGACCGTAAACCGGGTAACCGTCAAAGGCAAAACCTAGTATGGGCGAATGTTTGGAGCCGTCGTCTCCCATTTGTTCGCGCAATGCCACTGGATTTTGATGGTGATGGTATATGCCGGGGACATAGCCCTGAACTTTCGGGGCTGAGTCAATGGGGGCGGGGTGGCCGGGTGCTGAGTCGAAACTCTGGCGTTCGAAGACGTTGGCATCCTGATTCCAAATCCCCTTGTTTTGATAGCTTTGAGCATCCTGTGCGTTGAACATGGCAACCCCGTTGATCAATACGCCAATGGGGCCTAGTCCTGTCTTTGGCTTACTGTTCTTCGGGGCAGGTTGAGGCTTGCGGGTGATGGCGTACGTGCCTTGCAAATCGGCGGCATAGGCTGGATTCCCTTCGAATGGCCCAGTTGAGTACGAGGGCACACCGGATCCATGGACGTAGACGGTCTTGGGGGTATGCCCGATTTTCTGGACGTCGGCTGTTATTTCCCGTGCCAACACATCCAGCGCATTGTCTGGGCTGGATGCCTTCATACCGTTTTGGTTAACCAGCCAGGCGGTCAGTGCCGGATCGATATCTTCTTCGGCATGGGACACGATGAGCATTCCTGTCAAAAACAAACCTATGACCAAGGCACATCGCTTTGTGAAGGGTCTTTCCTTGCCTGTTAAGGAGCCTGATTGGTGCGCTTGCATTTTCATGGAGTTTTCCTCGTAAATTTGTGGGTGAAACGTCGCCCTGGTGATAGGACTTGCCGGCATTGTCGCGAAGAAAAATGGCCGCTGATGATGCTTTTGCATTACATTTTTGTAATGGGAAGTACAGGACAATTGAAGTACTCTCGCCTTGAGGGGGGGCCATGAACGTATTGCTGATAGAGGACGAAAGGAAGATTGCAGCCTTTGTCAAAGCCGGCTTGAAAGAGCAGGGCTTTGTCATTGAGCATTGCTCCGACGGCATCGTTGGTTTTGATAAAGCCTCCACGCAGGTTTTTGACGTTATTGTGCTGGACATCATGCTGCCTGGACGGGACGGCTTGTCCCTTCTCAAGGGGCTGCGCAAGGCCGGCAACGCCACGCCTGTCATCCTGTTGACCGCGCGCAATGAACTGGACGACCGGATCGAGGGATTAAACTTGGGTGCCGACGACTATCTGGCGAAGCCGTTCTTTGTCGAGGAACTGGTGGCGCGGTTACACGCATTGGTTCGGCGCGTGGTGGGGGAACGGCAAAATGTACTGGTTCAAGGTGTCTGGCGTCTGGATCGGATTAGCCGCGAAGTAACTTGTTATGGGGCATCCATCGATCTCACCAGCCGCGAATTTAATTTGATCGAATACTTGATGCGTTCGCCAGGCAGGGTCTTTACCCGCACGCAGATTCTGGAACATGTCTGGGGATACGATTTTGACCCCAGCACCAATGTGGTCGATGTATGTATCCAGCGCATCCGCAGAAAACTTGCTGTGGTTGCAGAGAGTCAGTCGCCCATCGAAAGCATCCGTGGCGTTGGCTATCAATTTTGTAAGGACGCAGGGGGTTCTTCATCAAAATGAACTTGCGTCTGCGGCTTGCCCTATTCTCAGGCCTCTTGGCGGGCGTTGCTTTGGTGTGTTTTGCCCTGGTCGCATGGGGCATGATCAAGGACAGCCAAATTGCGGGATTGGACGTTTTGCTGCGTGCTGCAGCCGAGCGGGAAGTGCCGTATTTTCGTGTCCCTGAGGAATGGGAGCACTATCGTATGGCCGTTGCCAGGCTGCTGGCCAACGGTGACGGTGAAAAGATCATGCTCTGGGTGTTGGATCAGGAAGGGGATACCCTATACCTCTCGAGCAACTGGACCTACCAGGTCGCCGAGACGCTTTTGCAATGGCCTCAATGGCAAGCTCAGCCGATCTACATGGATCCGTTTGGTATGCCGCCTGACCTATTGCCTCCACCTCCCCCCGCGTTTGCTCTACAAGAATTGAGAGTGGGAGGCAAGGATTGGCACGTTGCTATGGCCGTACTTCCCCACGCCCGATTTGCCGTGGGGTGTAACTTGGATTCGATCTACAAGGATCTGGCGGCGGTGACTCGGGCATTTTTGTATGCCGTACCCCTGGTTGTTTTGCCGGTAGGTCTCGGAGCGTGGCTGTTTTCAGGGCGGGCCATGCGGTCTATCGGTAAGCTCACCAAAAACATGCGCGAGGTCAGCGCCCAGGGTCTTGGTCAGCGTCTTATCGTCGCGAAAACTGACCCTGAAATCGGCGAACTGATCGCCGTGTTTAACGAAATGCTGGCGCGGTTGGAAAGAAGCTTTTTGCAAGCCTCGCGTTTTTCCGCCGATGCCGCCCACGAATTGAAAACTCCTCTGGCCATTTTGCAGGGACAGGTGGAAAGCGCCTTGCATGAAACCGAAGCAGGCTCTGATTTACAGATTCGACTGGCCGAAATCTTGGCGGAAATACGCCATTTGAGTGAAATATCCCGCAAGCTTTTGCTGCTTTCATTAGCTGACGCTGGCAAATTAAATGTGCAGCGGGAAACCCTGGATTTAAGCGCTATTGTTGAGGATTTGGCTGAGGACACCAAAATGCTCGCTCCCCACTTGGCGTTAAAGGTTGCTTGTGTAGCCGGTTTACGGGTAAGCGCCGATGCCGGTCTGCTCCGCCAAGTTCTATATAACTTGATTTCCAATGCGGTCAAATACAATCAGCCCGGCGGATGGATAAGCATCTGTGCCAAAAGTGATGGGCACTTTGCTGAAGTGGCGGTGGCCAATGCATGCATTGAGATTCCCAAGAACGTTGCCGAACGCTTGTTTGAACGATTTTTTCGTGGCGGGGATGCGTTTGTCCCTGAGCAAGATGGAGTCGGCTTGGGTTTGAGCCTGTCTCGGGAAATCGCGCGCGCCCACAGTGGGGATCTCATACTCAAAAAAAATGAGTCAGGCATGGCCGAATTTTCTCTGCTGTTGCCCAGCGCAGTCTGAGTCGTCAAGCATATTCGAGCTGAGCCCTCTCGTTTCTGCCTCAACCCGCGATGGTAATGATGGGCGGCCCTAAAAGGTACCCCCCTCGAACTGACTAAAGAAGTGGGTCTTTCCCCATATGACATCAGGCCAAATTGCGTGTTAGCTTGAATTGCTGGTGTTGTGGA
>DIVI01000249.1 GCA_002423305.1 Methylococcus sp. UBA6136
GCTTCGGCAACATCATCGGCAACGATATCTGCGAAGCCGTTGATCAGGGCCTGATCGCTAAGTAAGCGACACAAGCGGTCAAGCCCGGGGACGACACCCGGACAGGAACCCATAAAACCCCGTCGACTTTGGTCGGCGGGGTTTTTTTATATCTGTTAGCAGGGAAGCTTCGTGAATTACAGACCAGAATCAGTGATGCATCATCCCGGCTTGATCATGCTAGTAGATCGTCCCATTAAAACGATTACAAATAATCCGTTCGGCCTGAGCCTGTCGAAGGCCAATATTGGCAGGCAGTAGCGGTTCGACAAGGCTCTCCTGAGCGGAGCCGAAGGGCTCACCGCGAACGGTAATGGCTTTGCTGAAACGCACTACTAGTCTTCCCTCCGGGGTCATTCCACAACCTCCATCATCACTTCATTGCGACGCAGAAATGGCAACGTCCAGGGCGGATTATAGAAAGCGTAAACCGGTAAACCAATCGGGTTCAACGGCCTTGACCGGATAAAGTCTAGCAACTGCCCCGCGTTCTTCTCCACAGTTTCATCACCTGCCGTCCCCGAGAAACGAATGACGGCAAACCGCCCTGCCGGCAGGTCCAGCAGCTGGACCCTGGGGTCATCGGGTTTGGGGAGGTTCGTCAGACTCTTGCCGCTTGGCATGACAAAACGCACTTTCCAGTGATCCCCCGTCACGCCCTGCAGGACCGGGGCGGTCATGGCAATTTTCTCCGATGACTGATTGCCGCCGAAGATGTACCCCGCAATGGCGCGGAAGCCCACCTGAATGGCTTGCTTGCGCTCCCCCGCGACCTCCGTTTCCGCAACAATCATGGCCGGATAGTCCCGCAACTCAATGTGGCCGTGACTCTCCACAACCCGATATGAAGCCTGTTCTGCCTTGCTCATGACGCTCACCCCGCGGCAACCAGAAAAAAGAAGGAATCCGCACAGCGTAAACCCTATTCGTTTCCCCACCATTCAAGGACCTCGACAGGATTCAGTTTTCCGGCAGTTTGGGCATCAGATCACATTGCCCGAGCACTTTTTGCCAGGCGCGGGTGTGGCGCGCGATATCCTCATTGAATCCCTTCCAGAGACTCGTACTGATATCGGGGTTGATCATTGCATCGTAGAAGACCTGGAACGCCGGCGGCACCGGAGCCTTTTGTACCCTCAGCAAGTCATTGATTCCTTCGAACACAGGGCGTGCCTGGGTATGCAACAGGCTGAGATAAGGCTGGGCCTCGCCGATGTAGAATTTCTGAAACACGTTAAAGAGATGCTCGCCCCGCCGGGTTTTCTTACCCATCGGGCAGATTCGATTCTGGCTGGCGACGGTCTCAAGCAGATGAGTGCCGCGCGCCAGATAGTCGCGGCTTACCGCCATGCCTTGGAGAAGCGGCCCCACCCGCTTCCCTGATTGCAGAACAAAATATCTGGATTCCAATGCGCTGTTTTCGAGGGTCTCCCCGTCAGACCCGAGCGTCATACCTATCTGGCTAATGAAGCCCAGGGCATCGGTAAGATCCGCAACTGGAGGATCTGAGTTTCGAGCAAGCGGCTCGGTGGCGGTGTTCATCAAGGTCCGGAACTCGGGGCTGGCAAACGTGGCATTCCAGAATACCGCCGGTAAATTGGCACCTTTGCGGGAGGCGATGGCTTGAGTTTCGTTAATAAACTCGTCGTCACGATGATCAGACTGCCGCAACTCTTTGAGGCAGGCTTTCAGCTGGCGGTAAAAACGCAACTCATACAGCAACCGCGCCGTGACTGATTGGACCTTGCCCAAGGAGCTGTTCCGCGCGCTCACCTCGCCCAGCAGTCGACAACGTCCCAAGCCATGAAAAGTACCAAAACCCACTCGAACATCGTCCAGCGGCAGTGTGAGATTACGGGGCCTGGGGTAGGCCGGCAAAGGAACCACAGCCGATTCGGGATATGCCTCAACTTCGGTCACATTCGACAGCCGCTCCAGCAGTCGCTCGAACATCAGGCTGGGTGATCGGTCATTCGCGCACCCAACCAGAGACAGTTGCAGGGTCAAGGCACCTATCTGAAGCCAGCCACCTCTCGCCATTGACCGATGACCTCTGGCTATTTCACCAGGGGCCGTATGGCCGCAAAACCACCATCCAGCGACCAGACCTGTCCGGTGACCCGCGTTGCGGCGTCGGACAGCAGCCACGCCATGAGATCAGCCAGCTCCTCCGGCGAACCGATACCGGGCAAGGGGTATTGCTTGGCAGCCATATCCCTCATGGCCGGGCTGGCCAGCAGACTGTTCGTGGCGGGGGTCGTCATGATGCCCGGGGCAACGGCGTTGATTCGGATGCCGTTCGGTGCATAGGTAGCGGCGGCTGCCCTGACCAAGCCTTCGACGCCCGCCTTGGCAGCGGCCACGGCCTCGTGATTGGGTGTGCCGATCCGTGCGGCAGCGGAGGAAACCAGCACGGCGGCACCGGGCCGCTGCGCCTCGCGCAAGGCGGCGACAAACGCCGCCAGGGTATGAAATGCACTCACCAGGTTGGCATTCAGGCAATCGAGAAAATCCTCCTCCTTCATGCGGTGCATGGCACCGAGACGAATATTGCCGGCGCAGTGCAGAAGCGCCGTGGGGATACCAAGCCGGGAAATCGTCTCCTCCAAAAGATGCTGGGCCCCTGATCGCGTGCTGCAGTCCACCTCAATCTGCAGGTGATCCTGAGAGTGCGTCTCCGTCAATCGTCGGGATGACCGGCCGGCAAGGACCAGAGACCAGCCCTCTCGCCCAAGGCGCTCGACGACCGCCTGGCCCAGACCACCCGACGCCCCCGTTATCAACGCAATTTTTTCCATCGAAGTGTCTCCCGACAAAATCCCCAAGCCCCACTATGAGCCAAGGTTGGGCATTGTTGTTCCGTCGCCTTCCTTCAATGGCCCTGTTACCAACGAGCCGATTTCTTACGATGGACGGTAGAACATGACTTCGAACAGGTTCCGGAGTCATCTCAAAACCTCAGGCAACTCGCTCCCTAATACACCTCAACGAAAGGCGAA
>DIVI01000148.1:0-9772 GCA_002423305.1 Methylococcus sp. UBA6136
GGCCGAATGGCGTGGAATACGCACGCCGAGGTGCGCGCAGCCCTTGAAAGCCAAGGTCAGCCGATTGGCAGCATGGATCTCATGATTGCCGCGCATGCGCTGGCTGAAGACAGTGTTGTGGTCACCAATAACGCCAAGGAATTTCAGCGCGTCCCAGGTCTTGCTATTGAGGTGTGGGAAGGGTGAGGATCAGAGGTGTACGCCCAGAAGAATTCCTGCGACAAATGTCGCAGGAGCGCCAAGCAAGCTCCTTTGCTTTACTCTAAGTGGAGTATAATCCTGCGGTATTCATGTGGAGTACTTAACAGTGGTATCAATAGCTAAGCGCAAAACATTTCTAACGCTTGATGCCGAAGCGCTGGATTGGGCAAAAGCACTGGACATTAACGTGTCTGCAGTGGCCGAGGCGGCGCTCAAGAACGCAGTAACCAACGCCCGACGCAGGCAATGGCTTCAGCAAAATGCAGAGGCATTTGCTGCACAAGCGGCCTGGCACGACCGCAATGGGCACCCCCTGGCTGACATCATAAGTTTTCCAGTGGGGGGCTCGTGGGACGCCTGACCCGTTACGACGTGGCTGAATACAACGGGGTGAAGATGGTGGTGGTCGAAAGTGACTTGTTACCACCCGACCCTGCGGTTGTGGTGATTCCTTTGTTGGTTGACTATCCAGCCGTTAAAGACTTAAACCCAGAGCTTGTGCACGACGGCCAGCACTGGGTGCTTGCCACCCGCCTGATTGCTGCGGTGCGTCGCTCAAGCTTGCGCCGAGTTGGAAGCTTGGCAGACCAGTGCGATCGAATTAATCGCGCGGTCGATGTGTTGATGGCCGGGGTGTAGTTCGATGGCCCCAGGAATATACGTGGTGGGCCGCTGGGGTATGGTAGGTTCGGCCGTTACGGGAATAAGAAGCGGGAGACTGCTATGCCTCTTCTACACCAGCTACTTTCAATATTTCGCGAATCACTGTTGACTTGATGAAGTACGACATGCCGCTATGGTGGCCAAATTCGGCGCCAATGTGGCCTGCGTTAATTCCCACGATGATGTCGCGCCGCGCATATTCGTGAATGCCGCCAATCCCTCTGGCCGGGGCATATACAGGACTACCAGACGCACTAGGGGTAGACATTGCCTCGTACGCTACGCGATCACCTTCGTATATTCCACTTGTGTAATAGTTGTACTTCGGATCGCTCGCAATGATTTCCGCACGTAGTATTGGCCTTTGATCTAGTTTGTCGTGAACCGCTGGGTAGCCCGTAAAGAAGACCTGATCGCCGGGCCAGATGGTCGTCATAAATTCTTCTGCCGTGGCCAACCCCTCAATGGTGTTGTGGTGGTACAGCTTGAAGTTGCTATTTGGCAAATTCACCGCATGGAAATCGATGAGGCATGCTACATCGTTCTCTTTGGCCGCATGTGAGAGAAAGGCCTGCGAAGGGTCGAGATCCAGTGAGTAGCGGGAATCATCGGCTGAACGCCCATGTAAAACGAGCTTTGCGAGTCGAAAATCCTTGTATCGTGAATCTATAGCGTTGTAGTCAAGGTCCACAACATGGCGATTCGTCACAAGAATTGGGCGTTCGCCTGCGGCTAAGAGAAAGGCTGTCCCCGTGCCAGTCTTCCGAGTTCCAGTGGAATCGACAAACTCAACCTCGAGCTTGTATGCGAGGTACAGAAGTTGGCGCGGTGTTGGTGCGTACATAGTGCTAACGAATGAAATAAATTTCCAAATCCTTCGAATGGCGGATGTCGCACTCAGTTCCAGCTACCAGGGAGTTTTCAGTCGCATTGCACGACAGCGTTCGGGCTACTGGATTAGTGTCCGCTTTGGCCGATACCCGACATTCACGGTTGATATTTGATTGTACAGCTCGTTCGCGGACATCTCCCTGAGTGGGGGACATTCCAGAGGTATCAGCCCCATCTGGGCAGATTGAGGTAATCGACCAAGGCGGAAAGTATTTGACTGGACGCCCCCGGATACAGCCGCCGCGCTACCAGCAAGGAGCATGGCAACGTGGAGGCTTGGGTCAGGCGCCGCCAATACCGCGTTGCGCATAGGCCAGGAGTATCGGTCCTTGATGTCCTCCCTGCTTTTGGTTGGGCTGAGGGTAAAAAGCCGCGTAGAGCAGAACCCAAACCCAAACCGTCGGAAACGGGACCAAAGCACAAAGATCAGATCAATCTGACCGAAGAAGAGTCGAGGATCATGCCTGCTGGCAATGAATTTCTTCAAGGCTTCAACGCCCAGGCGGTGGTGCATACAGAAACCATGTTGGTGATGGCAGCTCATGCGACTCAGGACGTCAACGACAAGCGCCATTGCCCGCGTAGCCTGTCATCTTCACATCAGTCCTGAGCTATAATCTGACTAGTCTAGTCAGTGCGGGGAGGATCTATGCACGCATGGCAAATGCAAGAAGCTAAGGCCCGTCTATCCGAGGTTGTTAAATGTGCTGAGAGGGAAGGGCCTCAGGAGATCACTCTCCACGGGCATTCCGTGGCCGTGGTCTTAACACGGGAAATGTACGATCGGCTTGCAGGGACAGGACAGTCTCTCGTCGATTTCATGCGCGCATCACCCTTACATGAACAGGAAGATATCGCATTCGAACGTAATCAGACGCTTACTCGTGAGATTGGGTTTTGACTTATCTCATCGACACGAATGTACTGTCCGAATTGCGGCGTAAGTCGCCAAATCGGGACGTTGTCGAATGGGTGTCGTTGCGACCCGCATCGACGTTGTACTTAAGCGTTTTGACTCTGGGTGAAATCCGCAAGGGTGTTGAATCCGTCCAACAACCGGATCGGAGGAGGATTCTTCTGGATTGGATCGAATCCGACTTGCCCGCTTTTTTTGCGGGACGAATCCTTCATGTGGATGGCCTGATTGCAGACCGATGGGGTCGTTTGCTAGCCGAGGCAGGTAGACCATTGCCCGCTATTGATAGCCTGCTTGCCGCCACCGCATTGCAGCACAACATGGCATTGGTGACCCGGAATTCAAGGGATTTCAGCTTTCCTGAGTTGGAGGTCATTAACCCTTGGGATGTCTCCTGACACAATTGAACAGGGTAGGGGGTGACATTGACTCCAGAATGGTAAAGCTTCGGCGAAATGTCAGGTCTTCTATTATGAAAGGGCCGTAAGAGATTCATCGATAACGGGTGACCGCTGATTGATCCAGACAGTAGATGGATCGGCTGGAGGCTTACCTCGATCAACAGTTTCACGAAGTAAGCGCTGATTCGGGATGAAATTAACAATCCCCCTGATTGTATGAAATCTGACAAAACGGTCTCAAAGGCTTCGGACGATGTAACGTTTTGAACAAGATGTTCTGGGCTTCCCATCAGTTACGAAGACAAAATACCGAGACGCAAGGGCTTATCTCGAGTGATTTGGATGGCCTGCAAGGGGCCTAATCTTCAGTCACCCTTGGCTCTGGCCAAGCTACTCAAGGTCGATGTGACTCAGTTAATTTCTGGCAGGTTGACCGAAGATGTGAACGGCGTGGTGTTACATTCGTTCGCAGTGTCGAATGGTAAGGGGTGTTGAACAACCCGGAACCTACGCAGTCTGGCTTGAGGAGGAATGTTGCTTGACACTCCATTAAGTCTATGGCGTCATAAGCCATATGGACGCGCAAGAGATTTTCATGGTCAAGCAAGTCTTTGGTTCAGGGATTGTCGAGATAGTGATCTGGCAGGTTCCCCAACCAGTTCCACCCTCCGATCACCCATACAAGTACCGACTGGTTTATGTGGTGGATGGCCAACGCGTCCTGGGTTACGACAACGAACGTGGCAAGGGCGATCATAAGCATGTGGGCAAGAGTGAAATGCCCTACAACTTCGTCAGTCCGCAACAGTTGATGGCCGATTTCATGGCCGATCTGGAGGAAGATAGTCATGAGCGAACGAATTCTTAATGTCAAAGTGGGTGAGCCGCTGGCTGCCTCATTTACACTGGCCTCCGCAACGCTGGAGGCCCTTGAGCAGGGCAAGCCAGCAACGCCTTATTTCGGCATTGGTTTTTCCGATGTCGGCCAACTTTTCTCGGTCTTTACACCAAAGCGCTGGGATCTTCTTGCTGTACTCCGTGAGTTAGGCCCCATGACCATTGCGGAGCTTGCGCGACAGGTGAGCCGTGATTACAAGAATGTGCATGGCGACATCGAGAAACTGCTCGAATGGCATGCGGTTGAGAAGGACGAACAGGGCCGGATTCGGGCGCCCTATGATGAGATTGTTGTCGATGTTCACCTGCCACAAAGGCGTGCGGCTTGAGTGTTGCTGTCAGTGACGCTTCATCGTTCGGTCACCAGAGTTATTGAATGATTTCGGTTTAATGGCAGGGCAGGGCTCGGCCAAACCCCCTCATCCTTACCCAGCATTACCCAGGAGTCTATAAAATAAGTTGTAGTAGAGGACCCGACTGCACCACCACGTATAAAAAACCAATCCGATCTCGGGTCGGTTTTTTNNGTCTGCCAATTTCATCCGAATTAGGCCCGATTTCTCTCTCATTTCTCTGTGGATCCGGTGACTGTCACCGGATCCGGATCCATGAATATCAATGGGTTACGAGGGGGCGGTTCTCTTGGGAGTTTGGTGACCGGTCAGCTCTCGAACTTGAAAGATGGGAGAGGTTCGCTTCACGGTCATTGCCTGGATTTCTTCTTTTTATTGGGTTTGGACCACCCCTGCCAATATTTCACCTCTGGCGGAGTAGCGGCTTTCTGTGCGCCCTTGCTCCAGCCCTTCCAATAGTTTGGGTCATAGGATGGGTATCTTGGCGGAGGGGGTGGCGGTCGATAGCCGTAACCTGGGTAACCGTATCCATAACCGGGGTAGCCGTAGCCACCACCACCATACCCACCACCATAGTTGGCACAGCCAGTTAAAAGGAGAGCTGCCAGCAGGATTGCTTTCATAAAATTTGTCACTAGTGTCCGGTTAACCGGCGGTTAAAAAGTCTGTAACCCATTAATGGCAAGGCCGACAGGGCAAAAACAGTGGGTGTCGATTTGAATTTTACGCAAGCTTTCCCCTTTTGCCTGGAAGTCGATCATGAATTCTGGAAAGACACTCTTTGCGCAGTTGATGGCGCATCTTCCATGGACCACATTTTCGAGAATCGTCTCCAAATATCGCGGCAATCACCGTGTTCGGATCTTTTACTGCACCGAGCATAACCGTGTGATGGGTTATATGCTGGTGGCGATCGTGAAAAAACAGCTCCAACTTGAGGCCTCGCTGCCAACTGGATTCAGTCGGATCTGACGAGTCTCATGCTAGAGTAAGCTACCCTAGCCAATCGTGATCTGATCATGGCAATTTCCCGCCTATACCACGCCGTATCGTCCTACTACTCGATGATCGCGCGCTTGGCGCTGGCCATCGCGGGCATTGATTACAGTTCCAGAGTGATGGATATCCATCGGCGGCGAGAACAACTGACGCCGGAGTACGGGGCGATCAATCCTCACATGACGGTGCCTGCCCTGGTCACAGAGACTAGCATTCTCGATGATAGCCGTGACATTCTGAAATGGGCAGTGCGTGAGCGACCGGAAGTCTTTGTTGATGGGGGTGAGAGCGAGCAGTCTTTTCTGAATGCCCACGCGGCTTTTTCGATCGAGGGTTTGACCTTTGGGACGGCCATGCTGAGATGGCCTCTTCTGAAATGGGTCTTTCCACGGCTGCTCGCCAAGGCATGTGCTTCGCTGCGACGTCAGCAAAAAGACCATCCTGATTTGGATGAGGTCTTCGCCAACAAGACGGCACAAAATGAAGCGCGAATTCGCTTTTTTACACAGGGTTCACTGAAGGAGAAGGTTGAGACGCTCAGCGCCACTGCTGCCGATCTCCTCGCGCGCGTTCCGCCTCCGCGGGGTATTTATCTTTATGGCGACAAACCGAGCGCTGCCGATGTGGTTCTCGCTGTATTTTTGGCGCGGCTCAAGATGATCGGGGAATGGGCTTTGGTCGCTGATCGTCCGGACCTCATGGCGTGGTTTGATCGGATCTCTGTAACGCCGGCCTATCAGGCTGCCGATGTATGGACGGTGTTTTCGCTCAAAAGGGTTGTGAGAAATCGCTAGCTGGAAGAAAACTTGGGTCTTGTCTTTTGCCGTTTCTGCTTCCTTTTGACGCAAGGTGCTTCTGGGCGCTACCGCAACTGGGGTATCCGGGGGCGGTTCGTCACGGATGTCGCGATCCCTTATCCGGCCTACACTAGTAGATCGTCCCATTAAAACGATTACAAATAATCCGTTCGGCCTGAGCCTGTCGAAGGCCAATATTGGCAGGCAGTAGCGGTTCGACAAGGCTCTCCTGAGCNNGTTTTGCTGAAACGCACTACTAGTTTCCCCATGGAATCGCCACCTCAAATTGGCCCAGAGGCGGGCCTTCTAGCGGGCGAATGGCTCAGTCAACAGAAAACGCCTCAACAGATTCAGGCCATGTGTGGTGGCGGAGTCTAGCTTTCGCTGGCGATTGCCGGAGATGAGTCGTCGGTCAGTCATGATCCCGGGGCGACCTGCCACGACGGTCATGATTTCGAGGCGGGTGTTCTCATCGTTCAGCGTGGCAAGGGTGAAATCGCCGGTTTGAACTAGGATGACATCCACTGTCTCGCGGATGCGGATGGATTCGGCCCATTGGGCGATCGATGCTTCCTGTGTCGCGTCCGGTGGGGTGTTAAATGCCGTTAGATGCTGTACCGGGTGGGTGAGTAGCGTGGCGCCGGCCAGCCAATCGAAGCCGAAACAACGGGTTGCCATGTTCCCCCCGCTCAGGGTCTCAACAAGATAAAGTCGTGCATTGTTGGCGGCCATGGCCTGACTGATGACTTCGGTCAGGCTTTTCGGGCCCTGGCCATTGCGCGTGATGGCATAGATAGCATCACCCAGGGCCTGCTTGATGGAGTCCAGCGTGTCATCGATGGATGACTCGGGCAGCGAAGGAGGAAAAGTCAGCTTGACCTGATTCTCCGCGCCCCCAGCACGGAAACCCAATGAGGTCCCGTCGGGTAAGGGGATCGGATTCAGCAATTCCTGCAAGGTTGACTCACCCAGTCCCAGGGTCCGCAGCACCACCCGATGCGGTGGGGCCAGCGCATAAAGCCGGCGCAGTTCTGGCCGGATGGTGGTCTGGTAGATGGCCTTCATCTCGCTGGGCACACCCGGCATGAAAAAGAACCGGCAACGTCCCACCATGACGGAAAATCCTGGTGCGGTGCCCCACTGATTGTCCAGTCGTGTCGCGTCTGTTGGCAACAGCGCCTGCTTGCGGTTGACCGAAGGCATGTCGCGATTCATGCGCCGGAACCACGCTTCGATTTGACTCAGGGCCGTTTCGTCCATGACCAACGGACAGCCGAACGCCTGGCTGACAGCCTCGGCGGTCAAGTCGTCGCAGGTGGGTCCAAGGCCGCCGGTGCACAGGCAGAGATCGGCCCGTCGGGAAATTTCGCGCAACAGGTCAATCAGGGCTTCCAGCCGGTCACCGACTGCGGTGTGGCGGGTCACGTCAAAGCCCAGGCCGATGAGCGCCTGACTGAGCCAGGCGGCGTTGGTGTCGGCAATCTCTCCGGTCACCAGCTCTTCGCCCTGGGAGAGTATTTCGGCGGTGGCTTGGGTCATGTCCTTGTCATCAGGTAAGGGGGACGGGCCTGCTGGGCGGGATTCTTTATAATGCCGATCCGCTTGCGTGAAGGGCGCCCCCCTATTTTTGCAGGCCTCCTTCAAAGACACCACAGGAACCTACCGATGACCGACCTCGTTTCCAACAAGCCGATTCCCGTTCAAGAGCGACTGATCATGGCGCTCGATGTGCCCAACATTGAGCAGGCCAAGCATCTGGTCACCCAGCTCGGTGATGCCGTCAGCTTCTACAAGGTGGGGCTGGAGCTGTTCATGACCGGTGATTATTACGAGCTGATTCACTGGCTCAACGTCCAAAACAAGCACGTCTTTGCTGATCTCAAGTTTTTCGATGTACCGGAAACGGTGGCCCGCGCCATCCGGGTGCTCAGTCAGCATGGGGTCGACTTTGCGACGGTGCATGGCAACGACGCCATCATGGAAGCGGCCGCCAAGGCCAAAGGGAATCTCAAGGTGCTGGCCGTGACGGTGCTCACCAGTCTGGATCAGGGCGACATGAAGGACCTCGGTTTCGACTGCGATGTGCCGAGACTGGTGCTGTCCCGAGCTCGCCGCGCCCTGGAACTGGGGTGCGATGGCGTGATTTCATCGGGCCTTGAAGTGCCGGCGCTGCGTGCCGAGGTCGATAACAAACTGCTGGTCGTGTCTCCGGGAATCAGGCCGGTGGAAAATCGCCCGGCGGATGACCAGAAACGGGTCGTCACCGTGGAGCAAGCCTTCCGCAACGGGGCTGACTATATTGTCGTCGGTCGGCCCATTCGGGATGCTGCTGACCCGCGGGCAGCGGCGCTGGAAGTGCAGGCACAGATTGCAGCGGTCTTCGATGGTCGTGCCTGAACCCTGTCATAGGTATCCAACAAGCGCCCGGCGATGAGCTGACAGTCCAACGCCGGGCTTTTCTGGGTGTTGCGAAAGGTTAGGACGGTTTGTCGATCTCCTTGATGGCTTTGAAGGCCTTGGACATAGCCCCCATGAAGCCGCCCTTGGATTTTTCGGCGGGTTTCGGTGCCGGGGCGGGCTGAGTCACCAGCGCGGGTTGAACCTCCGGTGTGCCGGGAGGCGCGGGTGGCTGGACCGGCTTCGACTTCGGCTCAAAGACCGGAGTAGTCGGTGCCGGTGGTGCTGGAGGAGGGGTGACCGGCGCGGGTTGAACCGGCGCCTGGGTCCTGGGATCGACTCGGTTCGTGCCGGTCGGGAAGGCATTACTCTCCGCTGCCGGGGGCGTCTTTTTGTCGATGTCCTTCATGGCCTTCATGGCTTTGGATATGAAGCTCAGGCCGCCGCCCTTGGGCTTGGCAGGGGGCGGGGCCGCGCCCGGCGCTGGAGCGGCCACGCTAGGTGTTGGTACTGCCTGAGTTGCCGCAGGTGCGGCTTCCATGACGGTTACAGGCTCGGAGATGGGGGCCGGCTGGATCGGCTCTGGCTCCGGGATGTAAGCCGGTTGCATCTCCGGGGCCGCGGCGGGGGTGACCTCCGGAGTGGCTTCCGACAGCGCACGGATGGCCGCCTCCACCCGGGTTTCCCGGAGAGGGGACGATTCCACCGCAGGGGCGACCGGTTCCGGTTCTTCTGCCAAGTAAGTTGCTGCAGCCATCGGAGGCTCACTTGGAGCCGCTGGGGCAGATGCCGGCGCTGGCGCGTTCACAGGCTGAAGGCTTTCTTCGATGTAGGACTGAACCCGGGTCCTTGGGGTTGCTGGCGGCTCACTGGACAGGATCTTGATGGCCGCTTGCGGTATCGCTGGCTGTGGCGCCGGAGCCTCCATGGTTGATGCCGACTGGATCGGTTGTGGGGCCGGGGTAGGCGGCATCGGTGGCGAGACGGCGGGCTGAGCGGGTGGATAGACCGGTGCCTGTGGCTTTGGCGGGGTCACTGCCGCACTCGGAACAGTTCCGCGAGCCAGGAGTAACGCCTGGGCTGCAGCCAGCCTGGCCACGGGGACCCGGTGGGGAGAGCATGACACATAGTTGATGCCGATCTCATGGCAGAACCGGATCGAGCTCGGGTCACCGCCCTGTTCGCCGCAGATGCCGACCTTGAGGTTGGGGTGGGTGGCCCGCCCCAAATCCACGCTCATTTGCATCAAGACGCCAA
>DIVI01000148.1:9872-10060 GCA_002423305.1 Methylococcus sp. UBA6136
ACCTCGGCCCGCACCTTGTCGACACTGGCCCGGACCCGCTTCAGCTCCTGAACGGTGATGACCTGCGGCACCATGATTTCCGGACAGACCGGAATACCAGCCTTGAGGCAACCGGCCTCGGCTTCCAGAATGGCGCGGATCTGCATCTCGTAGATTTCCGGGTAGGTAATCCCCAGTCGTACCCCGCG
>DIVI01000148.1:10082-10596 GCA_002423305.1 Methylococcus sp. UBA6136
CCAGCGCATTCATGGCCGTCAGCGCGGCGGTTCGTCCCTTGACCACCAGACGGTATTCCTTGAGGGCTTCGATCTCGTCCAGCAATTGCGATTCGCTAGGCAGGAACTCGTGCATCGGCGGATCAAGCAGTCGGATCGTCACCGGATTGGGCGCGACAATCCGGAACATCTCTTCGAAGTCCTGGCGCTGCATGGGGAGTAGTTTGTCGAGCGCCGTCTGCCGTTCCTCGACCGTCCGGGCCATGATCATCTCTACCACGACCGGCAAACGCTCACTGGCGTTGAACATGCGTTCCGTACGGCACAGGCCGATGCCCCGGGCGCCATACTTGACGGCAACGCGGGCCATGTCGGGCGTATCGCCATTGGCCATGACCTTGAGCTGGGCTTTCTCATCGGCCCAGCTCAGCAGGGTATTCAGTTCATCGGAAAATTCCGGGGGCAGGGTGGGGATTTCGCCCAGATAAACGTAGCCGTTGGACCCATCGATGGTGATGACATCGCCTTCACGCAG
>DIVI01000033.1 GCA_002423305.1 Methylococcus sp. UBA6136
ATCGCGATCGTGATGGGTTTGTGCTAAGTGATGGCGCCGGAGTGCTGGTTCTGGAAGAGCTTGAACACGCCCGACAACGTGGGGCGACCATTTATGCCGAACTTATTGGCTATGGTATGAGCGCTGATGCCTATCACATGACCCAACCGCCCGCGGGTGGGGAGGGTGCCGCTCGTTGTATGCGACAAGCATTGCGTGATGCCCAGCTCAACCCTGAGGATATCGACTATATCAACGCACATGGGACATCGACACCGGCAGGTGATGTGGCGGAAACACGTGCACTCAAAAGCGTGCTAGGTGATTGCGCTTATCAGGTCGCCGTCAGTTCCACCAAGTCCATGACAGGTCACATGTTGGGCGCGGCCGGTGGTATCGAGGCAATTTTTTCTGTACTGGCGCTAAAAGATCAGGTGGCCCCTCCGACCATCAATCTGGATAATCCAGATCCTGAATGCGATCTTGATTTCATCCCCCATCATGCCCGCGAAATGCCCTTGGAGTATGTCATGTCCAACTCTTTTGGATTTGGCGGGACCAACGGGACGGTGATATTCAAGAAGTTCGAATAATTCTCCGTCGTGGGTTGTGCAGCCTCTATGCCCAACCCGCATGATTGCGCGTCGCACCAGATGACCTCCATTTGTGTAAACGGGGAAATGGAGAACCGCATTGATCTGCTTGATCGAGGATTTCAGTACGGTGATGGGGTATTTACGACCCTCCGGCTTCAGGAAGGAATCCCTCTCTTTCTTGATCAACACCTGGAACGCCTCACTCGTGACTGCGTGCATCTCGCCATTCCACCCGCTGAATCGATGCTCCTGCGAAGCGACATAAAGTCAGTTATGGGTGATGAAAGTCGGGGTGTCATCAAGCTTCAGGTCACTCGAGGGTCGGGTGGTCGCGGCTACCGGGCGCCCGAGATCGTGTCGCCGACGCGCGTAGTAGCCTTGCATCCACTACCCAGCTTTCTTGATCAGTACCCGACTGAAGGTATTGAAGTCCGTTACTGCCAGACTCGACTGGGCATCAATCCCTCGCTGGCCGGCATCAAGCATATGAATCGGCTGGAGCAGATTCTGGCGCGCTCCGAGTGGTCGGATAGCCGGATTGCGGAAGGGTTGATGCTGGACCACGAGGGCTACTTGGTTGAGGGCACCATGAGTAATCTGTTTCTGGTCAAGGACGGCCAGTTGCGGACGCCTCTATTGGACCGTTGCGGAGTGACCGGTGTGATGCGCTCTCTCATCATCGGGGCAGCCGATGCTTTGAAAATCCCACTCCGTGAGTGCCGACTCACTTCGAAAGATCTGGATACGTCCGATGAGGCCTTTATGACCAACAGTGTCATGGGTCTGTGGCCGATATCCCGGATTCAGGAGAAAGTTTTTCCCGTCGGTCCGGTTACCTGCGAGTTACGTGAATGGTTGATGAAATCAATAACGAACCAAATCAAGGTAAATTAAAGCGGATAGCCGCCTGGGCGCTGGGCATAGTGCTTCTGCTGATGTGGGTTTACGCCGATTACCGAGTTAGCGTCAACGCCCCCCTCGGCATCAGCAAGCCCCTGCGACTTTCCGTCAAAAAAGGCCAGGGGGTTGCTGCGCTGGCTCTGGATCTGCGTTCACGCCAGGTACTGGTGGAGCCGGTGTGGCTCCGTGTTCTGGCTGCGACTCAGGGTACAAGTCACGATCTGAAATATGGCGAATATGTCATTCCGCCGGGCACAACGACTCAAGGGTTGCTTGACATCTTGGTCAGTGGCAAATCTCGCCAGGTTTCGGTCACCATTGTCGAAGGGTGGACTTTTGCTCAAATGCGACAGGCGCTGGCCAAACATCCCGAATTGCGGCAAGAAGTGGCCGAGAAGACCGGTGAAGAAATCATGGCCTTGCTGGAGTCTCCCGGTGTTTTTCCGGAAGGCCAGTTCTTTCCGGATACCTATTTTATTGGAACAAGTACGTCCGATCTGGACATCCTGCATAAATCCCATAAAAAGATGCAGGAGGTGCTGGCTGCCGAGTGGCAGGCAAGGGCCTTGAATATCCCGCTCAACACCCCCGAGGAAGCGCTGACACTGGCCTCCATTGTCGAAAAGGAGACGGGTCGCGCCGAGGAACGCCCAGCCATTGCCGGTGTGTTCACTCGTCGGCTACAAAAGGGCATGCGCTTGCAAACCGATCCCACGGTGATTTATGGCATGGGCGAGGGGTTCAAGGGTAACCTGCACAAGGAAGATTTGCGGCGGGACACACCCTACAACACTTATGCCCATACTGGGTTACCGCCAACACCCATCGCCCTCCCGGGTCGACAGGCCATTCATGCGGCCTTGAATCCCGCCGAAGGGACCAGCCTCTATTTCGTCGCCAGGGGAGACGGCACGCATGTTTTCTCCAGCTCGCTGGATGAGCATGAACGGGCTGTCGATAAGTTTCAGCGGCATCGTTGACTATGAGGCCGCGATTCATCACGTTGGAAGGGGGCGAGGGGGTCGGTAAGACCACCAATCTCGCCTTTATCGAGGACTACCTCACCACACGGGGTGTCGATTTGTTAAGGACCCGCGAACCTGGCGGGACGCCCCTCGGAGAGCGGATACGCGGGCTCTTGCTTGACTCCGGCGGCATGAACAGTTTGTCGGAATTGCTGCTGGTCTTTGCTGCCCGGGCTCAGCATCTAGAGGAGGTCATCCGGCCCGCGCTTGGGGCGGGTCGGTGGGTCTTGTGCGATCGTTTTACCGACGCGAGCTATGCCTATCAGGGCGGGGGACGGGGTCTGGATTTGTCGGTCATTGGCTTTCTGGAGCAGTGGATCCAGGCAGGGTTGCAGCCCGACCTGACCCTGCTGCTGGATACTTCAATCGAAGTGGGCATGGCTCGCGTGCAGGAGCGTGCCGCGACTGATCGCTTTGAGTCCGAGTCTCTCGGTTTTTTTGAAAAGGTGCGAGGGGCCTATCTGGAGAGGGCTGATAAGTATCCTGAACGCATCAAGCGCGTCGATGCTTCCGGTAGCCTCGAGTGTGTCCAGGCGAGCATTTCGATGCATCTGGATCTCTTGCTTGAGAGTAGCAGATGATTTCTGCTGTGTCCGAGCTCTACCCCTGGCTGGAGGCACCTTGGCAAAGCCTCAAGAGTCACATCGATTCGGATCGTGTCCCTCATGCGCTGCTGATGCAGGGTCCTGTGGGTCTTGGGAAATCGACCCTCGCGGCGCTATTTGCCCGCCGGCTACTTTGCACCGAGCCAGACGAGTGGCACTGCGGTCACTGCCATTCCTGCCACCTCTTCGAGGCCGGCACGCTCCCGGATTATCAGTATGTAGGGCCGGAAGAGCCTGGCAAGGTCATCAAGGTCGATGCAATTCGAAAGCTGATCAATGACTTGTCGCTGAAACCACAATACGGCGGCTACCGGGTGTTCGTGATCGATAAGGCAGAGCAGATGAATCCCAGTTCAGCGAATGCGCTTCTCAAGACGCTGGAAGAGCCCGCGGATCGAACGGTGCTCTTGCTGATAACCCATCGACCCAGCCGGTTGCCGCCCACCATCTTGAGTCGGTGTCAAAAACTGAGCATTCGTGCGCCCCATAGGGAGGCGGCCATGGAATGGTTACAGGGGCAGCACCCCGGTTGTGCGGCGGAAGTC
>DIVI01000108.1:0-1803 GCA_002423305.1 Methylococcus sp. UBA6136
GCTCAAGCCCATCCACAAATCGTGGGTGAGGCAGGGTTGGGCACTCTGGCAGTTTGCCTTGCCACCGCAGCGGGTGGAGTCGATGGTTTCGTCGACCGCCGCAATGATTTCGGCGATGCTGATCTGGTCGGCCTTGCGGCTGAGCTGGTAACCGCCGCCCGGTCCGCGCACCCCCTCCACCATGCCGGAACGTCGCAAGCGGGCGAACAACTGCTCCAGATAGGAGAGTGAAATCTCCTGCCGCTTGGCGATGTCGGTCAGGGTGACGGGCTTTTTTTCGCTATGATAGGCCAAGTCCAGCATGGCGGTGACGGCATAGCGGCCTTTGGTCGTTAAGCGCACGAACGATCTCCTCGAGGGGTGAGCGACTTTCATCGAGAGTCACATATCCTAGCAAAATAGTCAATTATTCCCCTGACGACCTGAAGCCCGTTTTTTTTAGGCTGAATCCATGCACTCAACTTCGCCGCGCTGGCGGTTCTGGATTGATCGCGGCGGCACGTTCACCGACATTGTGGCCCGCCATCCAGGTGGACGCCTGCTGACCCGCAAGCTGCTGTCGGAAAATCCAGAACGCTATGTTGATGCCGCGCTCCAGGGCATCACCGAGTTGCTCCAATGTCATGCTGATGCCGATGAATGCGGCATCGAGGCCATCAATATGGGCACGACCGTGGGTACCAATGCCTTGCTGGAGCGCAAGGGCGAGCCCACCTTGCTGGCCATCACCCGGGGATTTGCCGATGCCTTGCGCATCGGCAACCAGAGCCGCCCCGACATTTTCGCCCTGCATATCGAGCGGCCCGAGCCGCTTTTCGAAAGCGTTATCGAGGTGCAGGGTCGGCTGGATGCCCGGGGCCGCGAAGTCGAACCCCTGGATCTCGCGCAGGCCGAACGGGATTTCACCGCTGCCTTCCATCAGGGATATCGCTCAGTTGCCGTAGTGTTGATGCATGCCTGGCGCAACCCGGCGCATGAGTTGGCGCTTGAGGCTTTCGCCCGCCGTATCGGCTTTACTCAGGTATCGCTGTCGCATCGCTGCAGCTCCGCCATGCGCTTGGTAGGGCGCGGAGACACGGCGGTGGTGGATGCCTATCTCTCGCCCGTGCTGCGACATTATGTGGAGCAGTTCGCGGGGGCTTTGGGCGAAATATCCCGACCTCTACCCGATCTCCGTTTCATGCAATCCAGCGGAGGATTGGTCGAGGCCAAGCAATTTCAGGGTAAGGACAGCATTCTTTCCGGTCCCGCCGGCGGCATGATCGGGGCCGTGGAAACGGCACGGCGGGCGGGCTTCGACAAGATTGTCAGTTTTGATATGGGTGGCACGTCGACCGATGTTGCCCATTACGCTGGGGAGCTGGAGCGCACCGAGGACCTGCTGGTCGCTGGCGTTCGGCTGAATGTGCCGATGCTGAACATCCACACTGTCGCCGCTGGCGGTGGGTCGATTCTCCATTATGACGGACTGCGCTTCCGCGCTGGACCGGACTCGGCGGGGGCTGATCCCGGCCCGGCCTGTTATCGCCGGGGTGGACCCCTGTGTGTGACGGATGCCAATGTCATGCTGGGCAAGTTGAGGGCTGAGTTTTTCCCCCGGCTTTTCGGTCCGGAGGGCCATTTGCCCATCGATGCGGAGATTGTCCGCCGCCGCTTCAGTGAACTGGCCGGGCGCATCAGTGGCGACACCGGACGTACCACGACACCCGAACAGGTGGCCGAGGGATTTATCGCGGTGGCGGTCGAGCACATGGCTGCCGCCATCAAGAAAATCTCCATCCAGCGCGGGCATGATCTGACAGC
>DIVI01000108.1:1834-2774 GCA_002423305.1 Methylococcus sp. UBA6136
GATCATCGTTGGCTCAGGGAAAAGACGGTGGCCGAGCCACTCGTCACCGAACTTTTGCCGAAGCTGGCTACAGAGCTAGATCAGCTTGAACATCAGGGCCAGGGCGAATTACTGGATCAGGGTTTGCCCGCTCATTTGGCGGTGGCCCGGCGAAGTCTGGCGCTCCGCTATGAAGGGTCCGATACGACGCTGGAATTGCCGTTTGATGATCTCGACGGTCTGCGGGACGGATTTGAATCGCTACACCGGCAACGATTTGGCTTCATCCGTGCCGACAAGTCACTCATCGTCGATCGACTGGGGCTAGAACTGATCATGGCCGAATCGCATATTGAACCGGTCCAGGAGACAACGGTTTCTGCTCTCGGTCTTGGCGGCGATTGGCCGATGGCGCGAGTTCCGCTGTTCAGCGGTGGGGTGAGTCACGACACGCCGGTTCTTGATCGAGCACAGTGGTTGGCGGGCCGGACCATCGTGGGGCCGGCCATTGTGCTGGAGTCCACTTCGACGACGATCATCGAACCCGGCTGGCAAGGCGAAATGACCTCGCGCGGGGACATGGTGCTGACGCGGATCGATCAGGAGCCAGCGACTGCCTCCGCGAGCTCTGGGCGTGATCCTGTCCGGCTGGAAATCTTCAACAGCCTGTTCATGTCCCTGGCCGAGGAGATGGGCTACCGGCTGCAGAATACGGCGCATTCGGTCAATATCAAGGAACGGCTGGATTTTTCCTGCGCGCTGTTTGATGGCGAAGGCAAACTTGTCGCCAATGCGCCGCATATCCCCGTGCATCTGGGGTCCATGGGCGAAAGCGTCAAGGCCCTGATCCAGTCGCATGGTGCCGACTTCAGGCCCGGGGATGCCTGGCTGAGCAACGCACCCCATGCCGGCGGGACCCATTTGCCGGATATCACTGTCATTACGCCCCTGTTTGATCAGG
>DIVI01000058.1 GCA_002423305.1 Methylococcus sp. UBA6136
TCTTCCATTTTCTTTGGGTCATCACAGGTTACCCAGCGCGCGGTAGTGATCGGTACAGCATCATAGACACATTCAACGTTGTATTCGGACTTCAGCCGGAAGGCGGTCACATCGAACTGCAGCACGCCAACGGCACCTAACACCAAATCATTGTTCTTCATAGGCTTAAACAACTGCGTCGCCCCCTCCTCGGTCAACTGCTGCAGGCCCTTCTGCAAGGCTTTCCCTCGCAAGGGATCCTTCAGCACCACACGACGGAACAGTTCCGGGGCAAAGTAGGGAACACCCTCGTATTTCAGGGTTTCTCCCTGAGTAAAGGTATCGCCCACCTGAATCGTGCCATGGTTATGGAGACCGATGATGTCCCCCGGAAAGGCATCCTCAACGTTGACTCGGCTATCCGCCTGAAAGGTCAGGGCATTGGCGATCTGTACCTGCTTGCCAGTGCGCACATGGAGCATCTTCAGGCCTTTGGTGTATTTACCCGAACAAATACGCAGGAAGGCAATACGATCGCGATGAGCCGGGTCCATATTTGCCTGAATCTTGAAGACAAAGCCGGTAAATTTTTCCTCCTCCGGTTCAACGATCCGCTCTCGTGACTGGCGCGCCTGGGGGCCCGGAGCGTATTCGGCAAAGGCATCCAGCAACTCCACGACGCCGAAATTGTTAATGCCCGAGCCGAAAAATACCGGGGTCTGTTTACCGGCGAGGTAAGCGGCATGATCGAAGGTATGGCTGGCACCCTGCACTAATTCGATCTCCATACGCAATTCGTCGGCCTGATCACCCAGAATGTCATTCAGTCGAGGGTTGTCCAGCCCTTCGATCATCTCGCCTTCGATGATGCGATCGCCATGCGACGGGCTGAACAGTTGCACCGCATTCCGGTAGAGGTGATAAACGCCCTTGAACCGCTTGCCCATCCCGATTGGCCATGTCATCGGTGCGCACTGGATATTCAGAATCCGCTCAATTTCATCCAATAGCTCGATCGGCTCCCGGCCCTCACGGTCAAGCTTGTTGACGAACGTCAGGATGGGCGTGTCGCGTAATCGGCAGACCTCCATGAGCTTGATCGTTCGCTCTTCAACGCCCTTGGCGCTATCGATCACCATGAGCGCGGAGTCAACGGCCGTGAGCGTGCGATAGGTATCCTCGGAGAAATCCTCGTGGCCCGGGGTATCGAGCAAATTAAAGATACGCTCGCGATGTTCGAACTGCATCACCGAAGTGGTGACGGAAATACCGCGCTGCTTTTCCATCTCCATCCAGTCCGAGGTGGCATGACGCGCGGCTTTGCGGCCCTTGACGGAGCCCGCTAACTGGATGGCACCACCGAACAGCAGCAATTTTTCAGTCAGCGTGGTTTTGCCGGCATCTGGGTGGGAGATGATGGCGAAAGTCCGTCGCCGTTCGAGTTCCACAGATAAATCAGTCATTGAATGAGGAGCAAAAAGGCAAGATTATATCGCGACGTCCGGCAGATCCCCGTCTTTCAGACCCTCTCCGGACGCATTCCAACCCTATCAAACATCACATTCGCCATGACAGATCACAATACGTTGGATGATTTGGACAAGGTAGCCCGAGCGCTTCATCTCAGGGACATCGAGCGCCATATTTTTCTCTGTGCCGACCAGTCCAAACCCAAATGCTCAAGCCCGGAATCGGGGCTTGAGTCCTGGGAGTACCTGAAGAAACGTCTGGATGAACTGGGCCTGGCGCGCCGAGGTTCAATTGCACGCACCAAGGCCAATTGTCTGAGGGTTTGCCTGAACGGGCCGATCTCCGTGGTCTACCCGGAAGGTGTCTGGTACCACTCGTGCACTCCTGAGGTGCTGGAGCGGATCATTCAGGAGCACCTGATCGGCGGAAAACCGGTCGACGACTATCGATTTGCCGCAAAAATGAACGAGGAAAATGATGGCAGTCAGGCCGGTTCGGAAAGCAACCGGACCAGAGCCCCCAGCTGATCCGAGGTTCCCATCGCCAAAACTTGATCGCCAGCGACGAGCAACAGATCCGGTGACGGATTGGGCGTGACCTGGTGTCCGCGAAGAATCACCAGAATATTGGCACCGCTCTGGTCCTGCGAACGCAATTCACCAATGGTTTTTCCCGCCATGGCCGAGCCGCTGCGGATCTGAATACCCTCCAGATTGATGCTCTCGTCTCCTCGGGAAATCACCGTGTCGAAAAAATCAACGACCGTGGGGCTCAAAATCAAATGTGCAAGCCGTCTACCTCCAATGGCATAGGGGCTAATGGCACGATTGGCACCGGCGCGAATCAGCTTGGGCACGCTGGATTCATCGACCGCCCTTGAAACGATAAAGAGCTCCGGGTTCAGAACACGCGCAGAGAGAACGATATAGAGATTGCTCGCATCGTCACCGCTGGTCACGATCAGCCCCTTGGCCCGGCGAATACCCGCCACATCCAAAACATCATCATCACTGGCGTCGCCGCAAATCATCAGATACCCATGCTGCGATGCATACGTCTGGGCATCCAGACTGGGATCCACGACCACGAAAGGGATGCCGGATTCGGACAATTCCAGAGCGGCCTGACGACCGACACGTCCGAGTCCTGCAATGACGATGTGGCTTTCCAGTCGGTCAATTTCACGTTGCATTTTTCTGATTCCCAAAGGATCGGCGAGCCGAGTCGCAACCAGATAGTCCATGATGACGGTCATGCTGTAGAACATGGCGCCGATGCCCGTGATGGCAATGAACATGGTAAAAATCCGGCCCACGTCATTAAGCCGGATAATCTCGCCGTATCCGACCGTGGTGATCGTGATCACTGTCATGTAGATGGCATCAAGCAGGGTAGCCCCTTGATCCCGACCTAATCGATAGTAGCCAAAGCTGCCGATCAGGGAAATCAGCACCACCACCGCCACAGGCGGAAGCAGACGATCACGCAGGCGTAGCGTGGGTCCTCGTTGCTGGTCTGATTGCATGCCGTGTTTGAATCAGGTCATCAATAGCAGGCGGAGGCCAAAGAGAGCGATTGCATGAATAAGTGGGTGAAGGGCCCTAGTAGTGCGTTTCAGCAAANNGCTCAGGAGAGCCTTGTCGAACCGCTACTGCCTGCCAATATTGGCCTTCGACAGGCTCAGGCCGAACGGATTATTTGTAATCGTTTTAATGGGACGATCTACTAGTGACAAGAATCACCCGTTCTTGGTTTGAGGGACTCAACAAACCGAGAGAGCAGGTATCGTTTCAATGGGTCCGGATTCACCTCGCCAAAGCTTCTCTAACTGATAGAAGTCCCTTGTTTGCGGTTTCATGACGTGCACGATGACTTCACCCAGATCCACCAGGACCCATTCGCCGACATCCTCACCCTCAATCCCGATCGGTTGAGTTTCATTCTTCTTGGCCTCCTCGGCCACATGCCCCGCCAGCGATTTCACGTGCCGCTCCGAGGTACCACTGGCTACCACCATGAAGTCGGTCATGCTGGTTTTTCCCCGCACATCCACCACACTAATGTCCCGCCCCTTTCCATCGTCCAGGGTGTTCACAACGAGTTTTACAAGATTATCGGCATTCATGGGCTTGTCAGTAAGAAATAAGGCATAGGTGGCGGCAGATTTTTCAGCAGAACCGCCACTAGGGCGAGGAAGTAATGAGCCAACCCTGGGGACGGGGGACGGGGCACGCGCTCAACGTGCCACAACGGAAACCTTGTTGGAGCCAGAAGATTTTGCCTTGGAGCTCGATTTCTCAAGCTTTGCGGTGCTATTGGCCGGCTTTAGCGGAGCCGTTTTGGCCATATTGACCTTGTTCGGGCCGCTGGCGCTGGCTGGTTTTTTAGCGGCCTGCCCCTCCGCAACCACCAGTTTCTGCCCGGCCTGGACCTGAGTGGTAATAGGAATATTGTTCATTTTTGCCAACTGCGCGACATCCACCGAATGCTTCCTGGCCACCGCATAGAGTGTCTCCCCTTTCTCAACGGAATAGGTTGAGGACTTCTTGGCGGGGGCCGCAGGTGCTCTCTGGACATTAGTACTGGCCTGCATTCCCTCCGGAGAAGAGGCTTTTTTTGGTTTAACGGGCCCGGCATTCAACGTTATGGGTTTATCCGGCGTCGAAGTGGTGCGATGGGCTACCGTCTGCGGGCGCAGCTGAATGGCTGCTTCCTGACTCTTCCTCACTGAACGAGGCCTTTCCACTGGCTGTTCTTCGCTAGCCCCAGGGGCTGTTGACATTGGGACGAAACGACCCGTCGATCTGGAAGGGGGGGGCGGCGGGGTCCGCTGAAATTCCCGCCTGAAGGCTTCAAAAGCTCCTGGCTCCAATGGCATGGATTCCGAGTAAGGGCTCTGATAGGAATGCCTTTGCATGGAGAGACGTTCCACTTCCTGGCGAAAATCAGCTGCCTTCTTTTCCGCCGGAATGTAAAGGTGATAGCTTCCATCCACATCAGCGAACTGACCCTTGAACCCCGGATTCAATTCATAAAGCTTGTCGAGGGAAATCCCCGCCGCATCCGCTGCCAAGGCAAGATCGAGATGGTTGCTGACCTTCACCGGTTTGTATTTCGCCATATTGGGCAAGTCCTTCAGACTGATGCCGTACTTTTCAGCATCCGCAAACAGTCTGGATACCGCCAACAACTTCGGAACATAGGCACGGGTTTCCTGAGGTAAATTCAGTGACCAGAAATCGGTCGGCAATCCCGCCGACAGATTACGCTTGATCGCTCGCCCTACCGCCCCTTCCCCGCAGTTGTAGGCTGCAATCGCTAACAGCCAGTCTCCAAAATCCCCATGCAGTTTTCTCAGATATTTGATAGCTGCCTTGGTGGAGGCGTAAACATCACGACGTCCATCATAGGAATGGTTACGTTTCAAACCATAATTGGTGCCGGTCGAGGGGATGAACTGCCAGATGCCTGCTGCCTTGGCGGGAGAGACGACGTTGGGCTGAAAGGCGCTTTCGACGATCGGCAACAGGGCTATTTCGCCGGGAATGTTTTTCTTTTCGACCAGCTTGACGATGGAGTACAGGAAAGGCTCGGCGCGGTTTTGCGCACGTTCCAGATAGGCCGGGTGATTGGCGAACCAGCTCAATTCGCGATCAATATCAGGGTGATCCACGGGCGGCAGAGCGTACAGCGCAAAAAGCCGATCCCACAGCGTGTCGTACTTGGAGCCCCGTGAAGACTTCTTCTTGATTGGCGCAGTCTGCGTTGACTGGGCTTGGGTGCTATCGGGTATAGTTGGACCCTTCTTGACTTCGTGCTTTGAACAGCCGGAAACCATCAACAAGACGATTGAAATACAGCAAATCCATCTGGCCTGGGATTTTTGCACTTGCATCAGTTTTTAGTCCTCATCATCTTGTAGATGTCCGCCAGTTCCGCCCTGGCGTTGGCGAGTGATTTATGAAAAACATACAACCTGCCGACCCATTCTTGCGACATGAATTTCTAAAATGGTATCACGTGGCAAGTGTTGGACAAGCACTGCAAGCGGTTGAATCGTCGTACCTGAAGTCAAATCTGAAGCTCGCCTACCGGCAAAAAACCCTGCAGATTGGCCGACTGGGATCGGAAAGTCGTTACATTGATTCCGATTTCATCGGCGATTATGTGCTGGTCGATAAAAAGGGACCACGAAGCTTCCCGACCTTCGTTCAGGCCACCGCCGGCGCTCTGCCCTTTGCCACCGAAAGCATCGATACCGTGTTATTGCCGCATGTGCTCGAATTCGTTCCAGATCGACATCAAGTCCTGCGAGAGGTAGAACGGGTATTGAAACCAGAGGGTAGACTATTGATACTCGGACTCAACCCGTGGAGCCCGAGACGACTGTTGCAATGGCCAAGCGACGGCTCCTTCTGGAAAGCCCGCCTGGTTGCCGGACATCACTTGCTGGACTGGCTTAGCCTGATCCAGTTTGATGCCGAACTGGATTCATCGTTGATCAACTCCCGAACCAAGAGCCGGCAAAACACGGAAAGCCGCTGGCAGGCTATCAAAGCAGAGTTATCTCTGGCTTATGCCATCAAGGCCATCAAGCGAAATTACACCCTTATTCCCATTGAGCCCGAATGGTCCCGATTCGCTCAACTTGTCAGAGGACCACTGATGGAAACACCCGAACCTTCGCGACGGCAATTGAAATGACCGAATCCGTTCAGATTTTTACGGATGGTGCCTGTCGGGGCAACCCGGGGCCCGGAGGCTGGGGCGCACTGCTACGGTACAAGGGGCGGGAGCTGGAACTGTGCGGAAGTGACCCTGACACCACGAATAACCGCATGGAATTACTGGCCGCAATCAAGGCCCTTCAAGCGCTCAAATATCCCTGCTCCACCAGGGTGACCACCGACTCCATTTACGTCATGAAAGGGATTTCCGAATGGCTGCCCAATTGGGTCCGCAAAGGCTGGCGCACGGCCAGCAACGCACCGGTGAAGAATGCTGACCTTTGGAAGCAACTGGTAGCCGCTCAGTCGCCCCATCGCGTCGAGTGGTGCTGGGTGAAGGGTCACGCTGGTCATAGCGAAAATGAACGGGCCGATCAGCTCGCAAACCGCGGCATTGATGAAATGCTGGGCTCCATCCCAAAAAGTTAACCATGCGACAACTCATTCTGGATACCGAAACCACTGGCTTGGATCCGGCTTCAGGCCATCGCATCATCGAAATCGGCTGTATCGAACTAATCGATCGTAAACTCACCGGTAACCGCTTCCACGTTTATCTCAATCCGGAACGAGAGGTGGATCCCGGAGCCGTGGAGGTTCACGGGTTGAGCACCGCATTTCTTGCCGACAAGTCGCGCTTCAACGATATTGCCCAAGACTTTCTGGGCTTTATCGATGGGGCGGAACTGGTCATTCACAACGCCCCATTTGATGTGGGCTTCATCAATCACGAATTGAAACGGGCGGGCTCCAACTTCAAAACCGTGGCGGATTACTGCGAGGTCCTCGATACCTTGCTGATGGCTCGCAAGAAGCACCCGGGCCAGCGCAATAGCCTGGACGCGCTCTGCAAGCGCTACGGCATCGACAACAAGCACAGAAGCCTGCACGGCGCCCTGCTCGATGCCGAGATCCTCACTGAGGTTTACCTGGCCATGACGGGCGGACAGACCACCCTCATGCTGGAGCTGGAAGAACCTTCACCCAGCAACAGCGACGCGGGTGTGGCACAAAGCAGGTCGGGGTTACCCACCTCAAGACCACGACTTCGGCTGATTCAATGCACCGAAAGGGAAATTCTGGCGCATCAGCAGCGACTCAGTGAAATCGACAAGGCCAGCGGTGGCCAATGCCTCTGGAGTTCGAGCCCATAACAAATGCGTGAGGACCCGGTTGTAAAAAATTGCAGCCGGGATAAACCGACCTCAACCCACTATGGGTCGATCAACTTTTATGCTTATACTTTCGACTTCTGACCTTACGGGGAACCAACAATGCGCAGGGTGATATTCAATCAAAAAGGGGGCGTAGGTAAATCTACCATCGCTTGTAACTTGGCCGCCATCAGCGCCTCGGAGGGCAAGAAAACCCTGTTGATTGACCTCGATGTCCAGGGCAATTCATCACACTACCTTTTGGGTGACAAGGTTCCTGACCCGGACGCCACTGTGGCCCATTTCTTCAAGGAGTCGCTGAGTCTCAATCTATTCGGCAAGGGTCAGGAGGACGGTCTGCGTGATCTCATTCACGAATCGCCCTACCCGAATCTCCATGTTTTGCCATCACATCCCGAACTGGAACCCTTGCAGTCCCGACTCGAATCCCGCTACAAAATTTACAAACTGCGGGAAGCTTTGGACACCCTGACGGATTTTGAACGCATCTATATTGATACGCCACCGGTTCTCAACTTCTACAGCCGCTCGGCCCTGATCGCGGCAAAAAGCTGTCTGATCCCCTTCGACTGCGATGCATTTTCCCGTGAGGCACTTTACAACCTGCTCTCCTCGCTGGCCGAAATCCGCGCGGACCATAATCCCGACCTCGAAATAGAAGGCGTCGTTGTCAATCAGTTTCAGACCCGGGCCAAACTCCCGCAACAGCTGGTGGATGAGTTGCTGGCCCAGGGTCATCCAGTACTCAATACCAAGCTCTCCACATCGGTCAAGGTGCGGGAGTCGCACAGCCTGTCGCGACCATTGATTCATTTTGTTCCGGAGCACAAATTGAGCGAAGAGTTCCGAATCCTTCATCGCGAACTGGACGAACGCCGCGCGCACTAAGCGGCCCCAGTCCATCGCCCCGAGCAAGCCAATCGCAGCACCCTCATGGGGCAAACGCCTTTCGGGGGCCTGCCATGGTGAACATCACGGCCCTCCGCCCTTACGGACGGAACATGACTCCCAACCATTGAATTGAGCGACTCCACACGCCCACTGCGGCAAGGTTTGCCCTTTTCACCACCCTAGGCGACCCTGCATGCCACTTCATCCCAAGCGCTGGCCATTATCTGTCAGAGTCCTCGTCGGCCTGTTCTTCGGGATTATATTGGGTGTTTATGGCGGGTCGCGGACCTACCTGCTCGGGATGGACAATGCTGACCTGGGCCAGATCGGTATGCTCATCATCCGTCTGCTCAAGGCGCTGGCTATCCCGCTGATCCTGTTCGGCATCCTCGATGCGTTTATCCAAACCCGCATCACGCCGCGCAGCGGGCTGAGGTTGGTTTTCATCTGCCTGATCAATGTATCCATGGCCTTCACCATCGGACTGACGCTCATGAACTGGGACAAACCCGGGCTGGCATGGCGTGGCCATATCGACAGACTCATTGCGCAGGCGCCCAGCCAAGCCAACCCTCCTGCCTTGACGAACGTTACACTCGACCCGCTTCACAACTTGGGCGGCTACATTCCACAAAGCCTGCTGGAACCCATACTTAACAACAACGTGATTTCCATCGTACTGATGGCAATCCTCTTTGGGGCTGCGCTCGGTTCACTCAAGCGCGATCCACCTGAACATGGCGCGGTGGAGCTAATCCCACTGGAACATTCCATTTCGGCGATCTACCACCTGCTGGTCAGGGTTCTCGGCTGGGTGGTCAAGATTGTTCCTCTCGCCGTGCTATGCCTCGTGGCTCAGGCCGTAGGCAAATCCGGGCTAGGCATCTTCAGCGATCTGGCCGGCTACCTCGGCATCATCGCGCTGGGCCTTTGCCTGCATGGTTTTATTTACTACCCCCTTGTTGCGTGGTTCGCCGCTGGCGTGTCACCCCGCAAATATCTTGGCGGGGGTGCAGATGCGATGCTTTCCGGCATGTCCACGAACAGCAGCCTTGCCACCGTTCCCATCACCCTGCAGTGCCTGAAGCGAATGGGCGTGGGCGACAACTCCGCCCGGCTAGCGGCCTGCGCGGGCACGAATCTCAACAACGATGGCGTCACGCTTTATGAAGCGATGACCGCCCTGTTTCTGGCACAGGCCATCGGGCTGGATCTCGACGCCAGTCAACAAATCGTCATCGTACTCGCGGCACTCATGGCCGGCGTCGGCATTGCCGGTGTCCCGGAAGCAGGCCTGATCGTGCTGCCCCTGGTACTGGGCGCGGCCGGTCTTCCCGAAAGTGTGGTCGCGGCCGCCATTCCGCTCATCGCCCCGGTAGACTGGATTCTCGCCCGCCTGCGCTCCGCCGTGAATGTGCTCAGCGACATGCTGGTTGCCCTGCTACTCGACGCCTGGGAGCGACGTTACCCGACGGTTTGAACCAGACCTACCCAGCAACCTTCAAAACGTAAAAAAGGCGCCACCCCGGAGAGTGACGCCTTTTTTCGATGCGAGCCTGTGTGGGTTAGTGATTGATCCAGTAATGGACGATGATGGAAGCCACGTATCCCACGGCGATGGCCGGGGTCCACTTCAGATGGCTGAAGAAGGTGTACATGCCTTTTGAGGTTCCCATCAGGGCCACACCGGCCGCCGAACCAACTGACAACAAGGTGCCGCCGACACCCGCGGTCAGAGTCACCAACAGCCACTGATACAAATCCATGTCCGGATTCATGCTCAGCACTGCGAACATGACAGGAATGTTGTCGACAATGGCTGAAAGAATCCCGACCAGGATATTAGCCGTGGTAGCACCCAGCCCGTCGTACATGGCAACCGACGCCAATTCAAGGTAACCGATGTAACCCAGGCCGCCGACCGCGAAAACCACACCGAAGAAGAACAGCAGGGTATCCCACTCGGAATCACGAACGCTGGAGAAGACATCGAAATCTCCGTCCTTCTCCTCATCCTTGCTATAAATCAGGTGCAGACGATAACCGTATAGCATGAGGAAGGAGAGACCGACCATCATGCCCATGAAGGGCGGCAGATGGAGAAACTGCTTGAAGCTAACGGCTGTCGCAATGGTGAGGACAAACAGACCGCAGATGACGAGTGCACCTGGCTTCATTTCTACCTGAGCCTCTTCCGGGAATGAGGGCGTCTCATTGGGAATGGCGAAATGCATCATGGCTGCAGGCACGGCGAAGTTCACGACGGAAGGAACGAAGAGTTCGAAGAAGTCGAAGAATTCCGCCTTGCCGGCCTGCCAGACCATGAGCGTGGTGATGTCGCCGAATGGGCTGAAGGCACCGCCGGCGTTCGCCGCGCTGACCAGATTAACGAATCCCAATGCCACGAAGGCGGGGCTGTTGGCGCCGACGGCCATGACCACCGCGCCGACCAGCAAAGCCGAAGTCAGATTGTCCGCCACGGATGACAGGAAGAACGTGATGATGCCGGTAATCCAGAACAGCTTGCGGTAATCGAACTTACGGCTAACCAGCCAGGATCGCAGGGCTTCGAACACATTGCGCTCGGCCATGGCATTGATGTAGGTCATCGCCACCAGCAGGAACAGGAACAGTTCGGCGTATTCCTTGAGGTTGTGTTCAAACGCCTTGTGCACCTTTTCTGCAGGAACACCGCTGGAAGCAGCCATATAAGCAACATGTGCCCAAATGATTCCGGCCGCAAGAATGACGGGTTTGGATTTGCGGAGGTGGGTAAACTCCTCCGTCATTACGAAAGCGTAAGAGATGATGAAGATCAGGACACAGTACAAACCACGTTGAGTTCCGGTCAGACCGAGATTGGCCGCTTCTTCGGCGGACGCTATCTCAGGCAGAAACAACAATGATGTCAGCAGCAGGAATATGCGTAACAAGGCTAGATCCTCTTGGATGGTTCAGAAAATTCCAGTGCGCCGCCCAGGGCAGCCGGACTCGGGTAAAAACAACCCGGCATTATAGGGGATTTGGCCCGACGAGGAAGAAAAAACAGAGTTTCCGGGATGCTCACCCCCGCAGCAGAACGCTCAGGTAGGCATGTGAGGCCAATTCAT
>DIVI01000109.1 GCA_002423305.1 Methylococcus sp. UBA6136
GGCCATGGTGGCGGTGGACAGGAGGCCGGAAAGGGCGAGCAGTGTGGTGCGTTTCATCGTGAGCTCCGGGGGGGTGGAAAAGCGACGGTGTCATGGATGGACAAAAAAGTCAGAGAGCCTTTCAGTCGGCTGTCGCCAACCGGCCTGACTCGGAACCGAAAGATGCAGTTTCTGAGGCGGCGTTGCGGTAATGTCCACCACACCCCGGTCAGTGTAAAGGGCAGCATGGAAATCGGCAGGCAAATCCTGCGAGAAGCCGGCGCCGGCCGGCAGATGGATGTCCAGGCGGGTCGGTGACTGGCCGCTGCACCGCACAGCACCGCCAAGCCATGGCTGTGGCCCAATCAGGAAGGGATCAAGGCGGCGGTGCAACGTCTGCTCGATCACGCGGGTCAGCTTGACGCCCGCACTATCCGAGGTGGGTCGCTTGATGAGGCGTGCCGGATATTCCTGCGGACTTGCCACATCATGACCTTTTGGGACTCCTGGGCCGAAGCCGGCATAAGGCTAAGTGGCTCCTGAAGCGCAACGGCGAGCGGTGGCAAGCTGCGTTTCCTTGGCGTCTGATCGCCAATTCACCCGAGTTGCTGTTGCGGCTGGCGCGCCAGGGAAGTGGTATCGTGAGCGCGCCGATGGACGTGTTGGCAGATTGGGCACTGCCCAAAGTCACGGCATGGGCCGTTTTTCCCGGGCGTCGGCTGATGCCGGCCAAAACCCGAGTATTCATTGATATGCTAAAGGACAGACTCGGATCGTCGGATTGAAATGTCCATATGATCAGGTAACCCAAAGCATCCGGGCTGATGGATTGCAGCGTTTTGATTCACCCCATGAAGCAACCCTATGAACCTACTTACCGCGCTGGCCTATGAAATTCTCTCCGAGTCCGGTTATCCGGTCGTTCAGAATGAGGAGCATGACGGTACGATCCAGAGTCTGATCAATCTTGACAGCGGCACGTTTCGGTTCGAGTTAATGACGGGATCCAGAGGACAGGATTTCACCCTGTTTCTCCGGGTCCCCGAAGATATTCCGGAAACGCACTGCTATGCCGTCATGGAGTTGCTGACGCGCGTCAATTACCGGCTGGCGGTGGGGCACTTCGAGATGGACCTCGACGATGGCGAGGTTCGCTTCGTCCACCGGCAACTGACCGACGGCAAGGCGCCCAGCAGCGATATGTTGCTGACACTCATGCGTGTGAGTCTGGATGTGATGGAAACCTGGTATCCCGGCATGATCCGGATTGTCCGCGACGGCCTCCATCCGCAGGCCGTGATCGCCGCAATCGATGAGGAGAACGGCCACATCGGTCGTTACACCGGCCGCTACCCGAGTCATCGATTGAATTGAGGACAGCGTGCCGGTTTAGTGCGCGGTATCGAGCAGCAGCCGGTAGATGTCCAGGGTCTGGGAGACAACATGCTCCTCGCTGAATTCCTGTTCGGCACGTTCCCGGCCACGTTGTCCCATGTCCTTTCGGCGAGTCGGGTCGTTCAGCAGCATTTTCAATGCAGCGGCGAGTGCGCCGGCGTCCCGGGCCGGAACCAATAAGCCGTTGTCACCCTCTGTCACCGCTTCGCGGCAACCCGGCATGTCCGTGGTGACAATGGGCCGGCCAATGGACGCCGCTTCCAGGAGGATCTTGGGAACGCCTTCCCCGTAATACGAGGGCAGGCAAACAATATGGCTCTGAGCCAGCACAGTCGGCATGTCGGTTCGTTTTCCCCACCATTCGATCTCACCAGTATCGTGCCACGCGGTCATTTGTTCTGCCGAAATCGAAGAATGGTTTTCCGAGTCGGGCTCACCCACTACCACGCAGCGAGCGGACACCCCGGCCTTGTGCAGAAGCTTGGCTGCCTCGACAAATTCCCGAATGCCCTTGTCCCATAATAGTCGGGCGGCCAGCATGACAATGGGTGTGCCCCCAGGTTCGGCCTGTTGCGGGAAGAGCGCCAGATTCACGCCGGAGCCCCGAATGAGCGTGGCTTGATCCGGGTTAATGGCGCCCACGTCCAGCAGCAGGCGGAGATCATCTGGATTCTGGACGATGACGCGGGTATGTCCCTTGAGCAGCCAGCGAAACGCCAGTTTGACGAAGGCTCTGAGTCCACCGGCACGTTTGCGATCCGCAAAAATGTGACCGAGGCCCGCCAGCGCATTGACGATGTGGGGCGTTCTCGCCAGTCGCGCCGCCAGACTGCCATAAAGCACCGGCTTCATAGCGACGTTGTGGAGGATGTCTGGCCGCTCCCGTCTGAGAATGCGGTAGAGGGCCAAGAGGCTGCGCCATTCCGTCAGGGGATTTTTGCCGCCCCGCGAGAGCGGCAGCTGAATGAGTCGCAGACCGGCCGCTTCGATGATGCTGCCGTGCCGGTTGACGCGCGTGACCACCGCCACGTCATAGCCGGCTTCGCGGGCACCGATGCCTAACGGTAACCGATGCGAACAGAAGTACCAGTCCTCGGTGACGAAGAACAACAGCTTGGGCTTTTTGTTCACGGACAGAGTTGGCATGACGCAGTCCTAATGCTCGGCCAGCCAGGCCTGAAACATCAACACATCCCAGAGATAATAGGACCAGTTACGTCGTCCTGACTGGTGCTGAACCCACTTTTCATGGACCATGGCAGGGTTGAGGTACCCATCGGCCTTGAGACGCCGGGGGTCAATCAGCGACTCGGCCCAGTCCTTGAGAGGCCCCCGCAACCACTGGTCAATCGGGACGCCAAAGCCCATTTTGGGTCGGTCGACCAGGGACTGCGGAACATATTGATAAAGCACCTGGCGTAATGGCCACTTGCCTTGGCCCTGACGAATTTTCATGCCCAGGGGCAACTGCCAGGCAAACTCAACTACCCGGTGATCCAGCAGCGGTACTCGGGTTTCCAGGCTGACGCCCATGGCGGCCCGGTCGACCTTGACGAGAATGTCATCGGGCAAATAACTGACGGTGTCGAGATACATCATCCGATGCTCGAAATCCCGAAGCCCAGGCCATTGGATGGGGTCGTTCAGGACCGTCAGGGGTTCTTTTGTGCCTCTAACCAGCCGTGCGGGTTCCTTCCAGTGCGATAGCAAGTCGAGGTAGATGGCCTCCGGATGTTTGGCCCCGAGAAAGCTGGATAGTTTGTGGAGTTTGTCGCCAGGGCTGGCGTAACGCAAACTCGACGGCAGCATGAAGCCCAGCCCGCGGAATACGGTATCCCAGGCATGCGGTGGCACGACAGTCAGGAGCCGCGCCAGGGCAATTCGAAACTGACTGGGCAGAAATCGCATCCGCCGCCAGAATCCCATGGCCCAAAAATACCGGTTATAACCGCCAAATAATTCGTCGCCCCCATCGCCGGAAAGGCTGACGGTGACATGCTGGCGGGCCAGTTGAGAGACTAAAAAAGTCGGGATTTGTGAGGAATCGGCAAAGGGTTCGTCGTACAACGTGGGCATACGCGGAATCACCGACATGGCTTCATCCGGAGTGACATAGAGTTCGGTGTGGTCGGTGCCAAGATGTTGGGCAACGGCCTTGGCGTGCTGTGCCTCGTTGTATTCCGCTTCGTTGAAGCCAATGGTGAACGTCTTCACTGGGCGCTTAGACTGAGCCTGCATCAGTGCGACGACCAGGCTGGAGTCGTAGCCCCCCGAAAGGAAGGCGCCGAGGGGAACATCGGCCATCATTTGTCCTGATACCGCCTCCCTCAGTACTGAATCCAGCCTGGAGATGGCCTCGGCTTCAGTACCGGGAAAGGGCTGCATCTGCCCGCGCAAGGCAGCATCCTTCGCTGTCCAATACGCGACAGGCGTGCATTCGGTCCGTTGCTTGCCGAGGACAACATAGGTGCCAGCTGGCAGTTTCCTGATGCCCTGATAGATGCTACGGGGCCCTGGAATATAGCTGTAGCGCATGTACAAGGTCAGCGCCTCGCGGTCTATGTCGGCGCGGAAGGCTGGGTGCTGTCTCAATGCCTTCAGCTCGGAACCAAACAGCAGGGTATGGCCCTGCCAACCATAGTAGAGCGGTTTTTCGCCCATTCGATCGCGTGCCAGATAGAGCAGGCGGTCATGGCGGTCCCACAGGGCAAAGGCAAACATTCCGACGCATTGCTTTAGGGTTTCATCGACGCCCCAGGCTTCTATCGCTGCCAGCAGCGTTTCAGTATCCGAGTGCCCACGCCAATTATTAATTCTTGATTCGGTACCCTCGGATTGTCGGTCGAAAAGTGGATGGTCCGGAGCGCTGGGCTCAGAGTCCAACTTTCGCCTCAGGTCCTGATGATTGTAAATCTCACCATTGAAGGCGATCACATAGCGTCCATTGCCGGACAACATGGGCTGATGTCCGGCAGGGGACAGGTCAAGAATGGACAGACGCCGGTGGCCCAACGCCACTCCGGCAGAGGGATCAGTCCATATGCCTCCATCATCAGGTCCCCGGTGGACCAGAGTCGCGGTCATTCGCGTGACAATCTCGGCGAGTTGCTCGGGTGGATTGTTGTCTGAACGCTCAAGAAAGCCTGTGAATCCGCACATACGAGAACCTATTCGAAAAATTGATTTGGATAACCCAGCCGGTTCGGTTGTCTTGGGTTCTACCGGTGGAAATCGGGGTGCCGGACTACCGCACGCTACTCTGGTAGAGGCTTGCGTATTGTTCAATGATGGATGGCAGCGAATACGAATGAAGTATGCGCGCACGCGCTTGTCTTCCCAGGCTGTCGCGTCCACTCTGTCCCAACTCAACTAATGTCGTGAGAGCCTTGGATAGCGCGACAGGATCGTGAGCGTTAACCGTAAGCCCGGTGTCCCCGATGATGGTGGATGAATCTCCGATATCGGTGGCTACGCAGGGAACCCCAGACAGCATGGCTTCACCCAGCACGTTCGGAAAACCCTCGCCCCATGCGGAGGTCAGGGTGGCTATATCGAGACTCTGATAGAACCCATTCATCTCGCGCAATTCACCGAGTAGACGGATATTACCCCCCAGTTGGAGTGCCTGTATCCGTTGGAGCAAGTCGTCATTTTGCGAATCCACATGCAATCCGGCCAGAACAAACCGCACGTGGTCATGGCGCTCTGCCACCAGAGCAGCCGCTTCCAGGAAGTTGTTGTGATCCTTCATCGGGTGGTGACGTGCCGCCATGCCAATGACCACATGCTGGTCAGTGAAGCCCCATTCCTGCCGCGTTCGATTCCGGAGTTCCGGTTCGGGACTGAAGTCATCGACTCCAAACCCATTGGGGATAAAGGCCCGCCGATCCTCTTTGAAGCCCAGGGCTTCATGTTGCCTCGCGCTGGTCATCGAATTGTAGATGATCCGGCCGGGAGACCCTGAAAGTTTTGCGCAGAGTTGGATTAGCCGGCGGGTCAAGCGCTTTTCGCGGTCGAGATCATAGAGGCTCTGGCGGATATTCCACAGTATGGCCGGATCTCCGTTGACGAAACTGGCAGCAAGTGAGGCTGCCAAGTTGCCGTGATACATCCAGCCCTGCAGGATATGCGGTTGAATGGCACGAACCTGCCGGATAAGCCGCCAAAGGCCAGTCGGGTGCGGGCGACCGCGAGGCAAGTCCACCGTCAGAACCGGAATCCCTAGTGACTCGATCGCAGGGCCTACCGTGCCCTTGTCCATCAGGGATATCACGGTCGGTTCGAAGCGATTCCGATCCAGGCCAGAAAGCAGCTTCAGTAACATGCGCTCCGCGCCATGTGCATAAAGCCCGGTAATGATATGGCAGACGCGGATCATGGCAGTCGTTCGAGAGCGTGGATGGTGTTATCGATCAGCGCATCGACGCTGAGGTGAGTCTCAATGTGCTGCCGTGCCGCAAGTCCAAGTGATTCGCCCTGACGCTCAAGTCGTTCCAGCTGGGTTTGAATACCTTGGGCGAGTGCCTCGGGTTGACCGGGGATCACAACCACGCCGGTCTCGCCGACCATCCAGGCCGAATCACCGACATCGGTTGTGACGCAGGGAATACCGCAAGCCATGGCTTCGCCGATCATATTGGAGACACCTTCTCCGAACAAGGAAGCGGATACGGCCAGATCCAGCGCGTTGTAGACCGCCGGCATGTCCTGGCGAATTCCAACCCAGCATAAATTTTCTCCCAAACCGAGGGCCCGGGCTTCGGTCTGCAGCAGGGTTTGATAATCCACCGGCCCCTCTCCCACGCAGACAAAGCGGAGGTTGGGGTATTGGGCGCTAAGTTGTTCCGCTGCGTGAATGAAGTTGGAATGACCTTTCATGGGGTCCAGCCGGCCGATCAGTCCGATCAAGCGATGTGAAGGGGAGATGCCCCACTCTTCACGCACCCTTTTTCCTGCAGGTATGTCAGGTCGAAACTTGGCAGTATCGATGCCGTTGCGGATGACAG